>JBQTHT010000078.1:0-7267 GCA_052389595.1 Nitrospiraceae bacterium | reverse complement strand
CGGCGAAGTTCTTCGTCCTCAATATGGGGAATGGGAAGTCCCAAACTCGGATAAATCATAGCAAAGTCCAACCCTAGATCATCCATACGCTCATAACGTAACTTTGGTAGGGTTGCCGTCGCTCTGTCGAGCGTGTTCTTGGTCGGTAGACCCCACCACGCCTGACGAGGAATTCTTTTATCCCGACGTTGTGCCGGGGAAAGACCGTACCATGTGAAGTAGATTTCAGATTTCCAAGAGTAAAAGCGCTCGATCAATTCGTGGCCACCAACCTGACGTAAGTGGTCAAGAAGGCCGGGTTCGAACTCGATCGTATGTCCATCGGAATCAATAACGGGAAAATCCAGACGAGCTCGAATCGCGGCTGACTTTGACCTTTTGCCTTGCATCACCACCCGCTATTGATGGGACCCTTTATAGTACATCTGCGCAGGTAAGTCACCGGTAATTGCTGCCATGTTGTGGCTAGAAGGCGCCGGAGAAAAAGCCGAAGGAAAACCTGGCCGCCTTCAGTTGCGCGGGCTCGCCCATAGTAATTGACCGCAAACCCGCCGATTAGGACGTAGCGGGCTTCGGCGTCGTTGAGGGCTTGGCAGAGCTGGGTGAGGTCATCGAGGGTGGGGGGACGACTGGGCGCGCTGTCAGGGTGCTCAGCCACCATGCCTGTGCCTCCTCGAACGAGTGGAAGTAGAACACGCCGCGCGGCCGGCTGATCGTCACGCCGCGGAGCTCGATGGCGATGGTTTGGAGAGTCGCAAGACGCTCAAACCCAAAGGGAATGGTTCCTGGACGACGGCGAGTCAGTAGTTTCATTAGAGGACCTTCTCGTTCTTGACGGTATTGTAGAGGAATGGTCAGCAGCTTTCCACTGTCTTTTAACATCTACCCGTCGTGCGCATGCCTTCGACCAGCGGGGCGTTCGTTCGTAGGTCGTAGACCGCGTCGCTGCCATCCGAGGACATAAGGTCGCGCACATGATCATTTCCATCATCAACCACACAAACGGCAAGATCTCGGATGAAGAACTCCAGTGCGCCATCCGTGCGATCAATCGGCAGATTGCCGAAGATTTCGCTCCTTATTGGAGCCTGAGCGCGACGTTGCGACTCGAAGGGGCCAGGTCGAAGAAACCCAGCAAAACCAATCTGGCCGATATGCGCGGAGACGCGGTCATCTATCTCTGGGACAGTGTGGATGTGGACGACGCCCTCGGCTACCACGATCGAAATCATCGGGGCATTCCATTTGGATTTGTCTTCACGGAACTATCAAAGAAGCTGAAAGAGAATTGGACGGTGACTCTCTCTCATGAAGCCTTGGAAACGATTGGCGACCCCGAAGTGAACCTCCTAGTGGCGGGACCTCATCCAAAAGAGAAGCGGGATGTCTTTCACTGATATGAGATGTGCGATGCAGTGCAGGCCGAAACGTATGAGATCGACGGCGTCGAAGTGTCGAATTTTGTGTTGCCGCCCCAATTTGCTAGCAGCGATGAAGTCGGGGGACGAAACGATTTTTTGAACGAAAGACAGCGCTATTTGCTTTGAGAAGAACCGACAGGGAGCGGATGCTTTTTGTCGTATTCGCAGTTAGAAAAAACAGAATCCGTGTGATCTCGGCCAGGGATATGAGCAAGAAGGAGAGACGGTGTTATGCGAAAGAGATTGAAAAGAATTCCGAAGTTCAAGAGTGAACAAGCGGAAGCAGCATTGTGGTCAAAGCATGATTCGACCGATTTTCTCGATTATTCGAAGGCTCGGCGATTGCGATTCCCCCGTCTCAAACCATCTACAGAAACTATCTCGCTTAGACTTCCAAAAGCGCAATTGGAGGACCTGAGGATCTTGGCCAACAAGCGGGATGTTCCATACCAAACGCTACTGAAATTCTTGTTAGCAGATAGAATGGAACAGGAATTTAGCAGGACGAGAATCAGGAGGCCGCTGTCATTCATAGGCATCGGTCGGAGTAAAAGAAAACACATCGCAGATCGAGCTGAAGAATTGCTCTGGTCTGCTTCTCCTCGCAAACAAAAGACGTGACGGCCCATCCTCAAGGTTCCCGCTTCGCCCTAAACTGGAGCAGGCGCGGTGACATGACGCGCGTGCTGACCTCTCTATTCTGTTCTTGCTTGTGCTTCGCAGCCTGCGCGCCCCTGTTAGGGTTCCCCACCTACTATGATCCCACGAGCTACAAGAATCTCACCGATCTTAAGGCCGAAGTGTTGTTTCTCTATGACACCTTCACAACGGATGCGCTTGACGACAATCGACTTGCCGCGACCCGCTTGAAGCTGGCCCAGGCGTATGAATACGAAAAGGGCAAAGGCGAGAAGAACAAGGAAACCCGCGAGCAGATTGAGATTCTGCAACAGATGTTCGACCGGCATGTGGCCGGCCGTAGGAAGACCGGCCAATGGTCCGCGACGCACATGCAGAATCAGAAGACGAATATCGCCGAAGCGTTCGATATCGCGATTTCAACGGAGCGCCTCAAGAACAAAAACGAGTGAGAAGGATTTCGCATGAGCGAAAAGTGGGAAAACTTCCTGGACAATCTCCACGATGAGACCGCGACGCTCCTGAAGGAAGAGTTCCGAAGTCTTATTCTGTTTGCTAAAGAAGACCAGCAGGTATTTATCCGGCGGCAAGGAGAAAAATTGGAACTCTATCTCAACCAACTTGCCGAAGGGGCCATCACCAAAGAGCAGTTCGAGGGGTATGTGATCGATATCCGAGATTTGACGAGAATGCAGTCCCGCAAGATGACGGTGGCGGGCAAAGCCAGCGCACAACGGATCATCAAAGGCCTCACAAAGCTCGCGCTCAAAGGTCTGATGGCGATCGTATAGTGCTTGCATGCAGATCACCACTTTGAAGCGTTCGTTGTCTTTATTGGACATATTCTATCTGTCCACGTAACTTGAACGCACAGAAGCTGATTGATTTTGTTGAGAGGCACGCGATGCGTATCGTGACGATCGCCGCCGCGACGCTCGCCGGATTTCTCCCCGGCTGCGCCCATGACTTACCATATGACATGTCGATCGATTCCCAAACGAAATCAGGTGACTGTGTGCTGCCTCTGCATGAGGTCGTGCAAACGGTGGAGGATTCGCTGACGGGAAAATGGTCCATTCGAGAAGTCCAGGTCCGGTTTGAAAAGGAGTTCGCCGAACGGGTCTCTCAGCTCAAGTGCCAGGAACCGATCGCTCGTGCAAGTATGCCGGAGACCGTATCCACGAAATGGATCGGTTCCTATGGATTCCAGCCGACCGATCCGGACGAGAACCTCGATCGCTTCGGGGAGTTCCTTGAATCTTCGATCTTCGTCAAGCATCTCGCGACCAAAGCCCTCGCGCCTGATGAAGATATGAGGAACACAGTGCTGTTTTTCGAACACCAGCACGACATCGGGTCCCAGTGGTGCGGAAGTCCGTCCACCGAGGACTGTCGTGCCCGCCGCAAGCTTTACCAAGTCATCACGCAGCCGGAGAATCTCTATCAGCAGCTTGGAGAATTGGCCGCGCAGATTACGGCGAAACCCAATCGCACCAGGCGGATCGTCGTGCTCGGCTATGAAATCCCGTGGGACGCGGAAAAAACCTTCGTTCGCTATGGGGCCACGTTCTACTTCGACGACATTTTGTGGGAAGACGGGTCCCACCGAACCACGTACCTTGGCTCCGATCTGCTCTACGCCAATGAGGCCACGCCGAAGCCTTGCGTGGTGGAAAATCCGGAAGAACTGCCCACGCGTTGCGCCGAAAAGCTCGATGCTCTCTCAGTCCCCGAGCTTACGCCTGGAGATCAGCCCTGGGACCCGGCTCTAAAAGATAAGTTTGGGGATCAGCTCAAGGCCGTGTACTTCATGACCGGCTATCCGTTTGCAGTCGTCATTGGTCTCAAGAACGCAGTCTTCGAGGTCGTCAAGGCGCCGTTCAGTTTCATTGCCGGCGCGCTCTTCGGCCGCGACGACGCGCACCGCTATCCTTTACAAAACTTCCGCACGGCTTATTATGCGCTGGCGGTTGAATCGACGACGCAAACCCGTTATGGGGCGCTGTGGGGAGTCTATCGGCTTATCACCGAACTGCCGCTCGTGGGGCAAGCGTTGCAGTATAACCCAGGGTCGGACTTCTTCGAGCGAGACAAGTTGCCCGCTCCGAGCGTGCGGCGGCGCAAGCTCTTTCTCTCGCGAGGGATTTACGGCGGCAATAAATGGGGGCAGGACACAGGGCTCTGGGCCATGGCCGCGCGTCAAGCGTATCCTACCTATGACATTTACAGTCCGCCATACCGTCATGGGACCGTCACGGACGTCATTTGGTCCATGTTCAATCTCTCGCACGGACCCGCCTACAGCGAAGTGGACTACGTCATGGACCACGCAGGACGCAAGGACCGGCTCTACCTCTCCGGGCACAGCGGCGGCGTGCAACGCAGCGCATCGGCCTCGCGCATTCTGATGGATCATGGCTACCAAGTGAAAAAGATCGTAGGCATTGCCGGTCCCAGCATCGGACAGGCCTTTGTGGACAGCCGCTATCCCGACGCGTTCCGCGTGTATCTCAACATCTCACCGGGAGAAAATCAGGACGTCGTATCCAAGGTGGGATTGACCGCCGGCGCCTACTCCGCGGTGTTGGATTACGCCGTCGTCGGGACGCTCAAATACACACTCGGCGGCCTGTGTATTTGGAGCGCCCCTTGTCGGGAGTATGTGTATTACCATGCCAATAAGACCGGATTTAACAATGCCAGAGTCATCGAAGTAGAACGCAAACCTTCCAGCCGGCACCAGACTCCGCTGCGGTTGTCGCTGACCAACAGGCTCGTCTTCGATGCCTATGTGCGAAGCGAGTTTGGGACGGCTTTTCGCGAAGATTTCGAACGACCCAGTCAGCCCCACGCAACTGATCGCCCGCATGCCTTCCCTTGGCAGGAATAATGTGAGCGGTACACCGGCATCAAGTCCGACTCCCTCGCCCACCATCGGGGAACGGCTGTATCGTGGCCTGAGCTATTTCTCGACGTTAAGACCTTCGTTCGTCTTCGCGGTGATCATCGCCTATCTCCCTCTCACGGCCCTCGGCAAGCAGGCTCCCGGCAATTCGAGGTTGGGCAATCTCTTCGTGTAATACCAGTTCGCCGAACTGTTCTGGTTTGCTCTTTCATTGTTCAGTGCGGCGTGGGCGGTCTTGCTGACGACCTGCCTGATGATAGACATGGAACGGGATCGCCCCGATCCGTGGATCTACGATCCGCAACGCGATCACCGTCCACGATGGATCACCATGCCGATGCAGCGGGGTTCGGTATTTGTGTTCTTCTCGTTGCTGGCGGTTCCCGGCGCCGGTCTGGTCATCCTCAAATCCCAAGTACCGTTGGAAACGACCTTAGGCGTCATGCTCGGCGCCACAGTGGCCTATGTGCTCATGGACGTGATGGCGTATTTCGTTCGCTGCGACAATCAACGCTTTCAGGTCCTCCCGTGGCCACCGTTGGGAGGGATCATTTCTTCAACCCCTCGATTGGGATGGATCAGCCGGGGGTTTTCGCGGCTCTTTTCATGGATCGCGTGGAAATTACCCTTCGTCCCGATCTTTGTCTTTGAGCCGCAGAAAGACCCCTCCGCCAAGATTCCACGCTTGAGGGACGATCATTTCTACGCGGCGTGGAGTCTCTTGGGAGTCGCGTTGGTCTATTTCGCCTTTTATCGAGGTTTGAAGCCTTTTGAATCCGGAGAAAACTTGTTTCACCTCTCTATAGAAAGTTTTCCACCAGCCGCCTTTCTTTATGCCTTGCTCCTTCCATTGATCTGGCTTGTCTCGGCGCTCTGGGCCTATCTCAGGCGATATCGAATTACGTTGCTGTTGGCGATCGCAATAGGAATCCTGTTGTACGGAATCGGTAGCACGCGTCTCATCGAGTCCACCATCGGCGGACCGTCCCATACGTACAATGTCGTGGTCGCGCCGATCACGGACATGCTGTACCCCCACGACGTGATACGACCGTTGAGGGCGCTTCGAGACGAGCATGGCCGAAAACCGAATCTGATTATCGTCGCGGCGAGCGGCGGAGGAATTCTCGCTGCCGGGTGGACCACCACGGTCTTGTGCAAGCTGCAGGAATCGTTTCCCCAGTTTCGTCGCGAGTTGCGCCTGATCAGCGCTGTGTCGGGCGGAGCCGTCGGCTCGGCGTATTACGTCGGGGGCCATCGTTCGAGCGATGACCCTTCGCCTCTTCCATGCGAGGGGAGGAAAGGCATTATCGATAGTTCGATCCAAACCAGCCTGGCTGTGAGCGCCTACGGTTTCGCATTCCCCGATTTTCGCCGCATGCTGCTTCCGATTTGGACGGATGAAGACTTCGATCGCGGCCATCTCCTGGAACAACATTGGCGGGCCATTGCGAATCTGATGAATGGGAGAGCGGAGCAAGACGTGGTCTTGCTTTCGGACTGGCGAGAAGACATTAAAGCGGGAAGGAAACCCGCCGTGATCTTCAACGCCACCGTGATGGAAACCGGCGAACGTATCGCGATCACCCCGTTGTCTACACTGCAGCGTCAATGGTCAGGATGGAAACGGGGGAACTTTGTGGTGCCCGAGCGGTTCCATCATGCGAAGACCCTGTCCGAATTTCTGGTCTATGCGGATACGCATTCGATCGATGTGTGGACGGCTGCGCGGCTGTCGGCCTCGTTTTCTTATGTCAGCCCCGCCGCACGGGCCTCGTTCGTCGAGCGTCAGGCCGGGTATATGACCAGGGGACGACTGCCCGATCCGACGCGGGAGCCGCATGGACTGCTTCACCTGATTGACGGCGGCTATCACGATAATTTCGGTGTCGCTTCAGCACTGGATTGGCTCGCGGCCGTGCTGGAGCACGAACCGGCCAATGATCTGCCCTTTGCCCGCATCGCACTCGTAGAAATCAGGGCAAAGCCGGAAAGTTCCGACCGAATTGCCGCCAGCGCCTGGAATGCAGCATGGCTTGGTCCGCTGCTCGGACTCATGAATTCTTGGGATTTAGCTCAAACGGCCTCAGACGATACAGCCGTGAACCGGACGATCGAACGTTTTCGCCGTCTTCAAGAGTTCCTCGGCATACCGGTCACCTTTGAGTCGTTTGTGTTTGTCCCGGAAACCAACGGACCGCATTCATGGCACTTGTCGCAAGCGCAGAAACAAATTGTCCAGGAATCGTGGCAAACCGAAACCAATAGGACGACGTTTCAGGCCTTTAACCGCAAACTCAAC
>JBQTHT010000077.1:0-12187 GCA_052389595.1 Nitrospiraceae bacterium | reverse complement strand
GCCGAAGCGGCGCTTCTTCAAACACGAGAACGCCACCGTGTCATCGTGGATACCGCGTTGGATGGCGTGGTCACGATGGATGCGAGGGGGTTCATCACAGAGTGGAACGTACAGGCGGCCCAGATCTTTGGATGGACGAGGGAGGAGGCATTGGGCCGGAAGCTTTCGGAGACTATCGTCCTCCCGCACGATGAAAAAACTTCTGCGCGGGTCTTCCGGCGTTTTGTCGAGACGCGCGAAGGTCCCACGCTCAACCAGCGGATCGAAGTCATGGCGTCCCACCGCGACGGACACGAGTTTCCGATTGAACTCAGCGTGTCTCCGGCCAGGCTTGGAGCGGAGCCTGTGTTGAACGCGTTTGTGCGGGATATTACGATCCGCAAAAGGGCGGAGCGTCGGTTGGCCTCCCAATATGCCGTGACACGTGTCTTGGTAGAGGCCGCCGATTTGCAGGAAGCCGGTCCCAGAATCTTGCAGACCATTTGCGAAACCCTGGAATGGGAATTGGGGGCATTCTGGTGCGTGGATAAACAAGCCGATGTCTTACGTTGTCTCGATATCTGGCGGGCCCCGACCCTGGAGGCCGACGATTTCATCGCGGCGACCCGGGAACGCTCCTTTTCAATGGGAACCGGCCTGCCGGGCCGGATATGGGGGAACGGAAAGCCCGTGTGGGTGTCCGATGTCGTCGTCGATCAGAATTTCCCGCGCGCGAGCGTGGCCGCCAAAGTCGGACTGCATGGCGCTTTTGGTTTCCCGATACTGGTCGGCGGCGATGTCGTGGGCGTGATCGAATTGTTCAGTCGCCAGGTCCGGGAACCGGACCAAGACTTGCTCCGCATGGTGGCCGACATCGGCCTCAAGATCGGGCAGTTCCGCGAACGGACTCGAGCTGAGGAAGCCCTCCACCATACGGAAGCCCGGCTTCGGCAATCTCAGAAAATGGAGGCGGTGGGGCGGTTAGCCGGTGGCGTGGCCCACGACTTCAACAATCTGCTCACGGTGATCCGCGGTTATAGCGAGCTCATTCTGAACCGCCTGAGTCAAGCCGATCCCATGCGCAAGGAAATGGAAGAGGTGAAAAAGGCATCCGATCGAGCGGCCGGGTTGACCAGCCAATTGCTGGCCTTCAGCCGTCGTCAATACATCACGCCGAAGATTGTGGATCTCAACGCGGTGGTCTCCAACGTGGACGGCATGTTACGTCGATTAGTGGGCGAGGACATCATCGAGTTGTGCGCCGTGCTTGATCCTGACCTGGGTCGAATTAAGGCGGATCCCGGGCAAATCGAGCAAGTGATCATGAACCTGGCGGTCAACGCACGGGATGCCATGCCCGGCGGCGGAAGGCTGACCATTGAGACTCGGAATGTGACGGTGACGGAACGCATCGGTGCGCTACCGAGCATCGTCGAACCAGGTAGCTACGTGATGTTGATGGTGAAAGATACCGGCTGTGGCATGGAGGAAGATACACAATCACACTTATTCGAACCCTTCTTTACAACCAAGGAAAAGGGCAAGGGCACCGGACTCGGTCTCTCCACCGTCTATGGCATCGTTCGTCAAAACAGCGGCTCGATCTCCGTGGAAAGCGCGCTGGGACTGGGCACGACGTTCAAGATGTACTTCCCACAGGTTGGTGACCCTGCGACCGAAGCAGACAGCGCAGCATTGACATTAGATCGCATCCGGGGCCACGAGACGGTGCTGCTGGTTGAAGATGAGCCGGGTGTACGCGGCCTCGTTCATGAAACCCTTCGATTGCAGGGCTATGCCGTGCTTGAAGCTCGGCATGGCATTGAGGCCTTGCTGACGGGCGCCAAACACATGGGCCCGATTCATTTACTGTTGACCGACGTGGTGATGCCGCAAATGAGCGGGCCGGAGGTGGCGGAAAAACTGAGTTCCGTGCGTCCGGATCTTAAAGTGTTGTACATGTCCGGGTATCCAGATCACCCTGTTTTTTCTCGTGACGGCATCAAAACCGATAGGGCGTTTCTGCAGAAGCCGTTTACCACTTATACGCTGATCCAAAAGGTGCGTGAAGTGCTCGACACCGTAGGTAAATGAATGTTGAATTGTGAATTATCAGTCTTGAGTTTTCGGAAGACTTAGTTCTCGCCCAACTCAAAACTGAGCGCTCAAAGACTTTCCTGGTGAGTGGCTTGATCTTCCATATGATTTCCGCTATTGGTGACAGGAACTTGCTGCAGGAGAGATATGAAAGGGCATGAGCTCGAGATCGATCGGTATCGGCTGCGTGAAGAGCCGTACTATGCGGAAGTTCGCGGGGAAATCGGTCTCTTCACCGTCGCTGCCCAGAATCGTTTGCCGGTCATGCTCAAGGGGCCCACCGGCTGCGGCAAGACGCGGTTCATCCAATACATGGCCTATCGACTGGGACGTCCGCTGATTACCGTGGCATGCCATGAGGACCTGACGGCATCCGATCTCGTGGGCCGATACCTTCTCAAGGGACAGGAAACGATCTGGGTGGATGGACCGCTGACCCTGGGGGTCAAACACGGCGCCATCGTGTATCTGGATGAGATCGTCGAAGCGAGGAAAGACACGACGGTCATCATCCACCCGTTAAGCGATGACCGGCGGCTCTTGCCGATTGAGAAGAAGGGGCAGGTCATCGAAGCCGTTGATGACTTCATGTTGGTCATCTCCTACAACCCCGGCTATCAAAGTGTCCTGAAAGAGTTGAAGCAGAGTACCAAACAGCGGTTCGTGGCGATGGAGTTCAATTACCCGACTCGCGATGTAGAAACCCGGGTGGTCGAACACGAGGCGCAAGTCAGTCCGGAGATCGCGCAGCGACTGGTGAAGCTAGGGGAAAAAGTCAGGAATCTGAAACATCATGGATTGGAGGAGGGCGTCAGCACCAGGCTGCTTGTGTACGCGGGAACGTTAATGCGCCAAGGAGTGCCGGCCGATCGAGCCTGCGAAGTCGCCGTGACGAAGCCGATCACCGACGATCCGGATATGCAACGAACTCTGCAGGAACTCGTGAAAGCGATCTTTTAGACAACGCCATGTCTCTCGGCAATCAGTGCGTCCGGTATCCTCTTCGATTCCTCCGCTGCTCACCATGAAGCCATCTCCTGTTCAGGATGCTCCTGACGGGGCTGTCCTCATCGTTCACGTGCAACCAAGGGCTTCGCGAACCGAATATGCAGGGCGGTACGGCGAAGCGTGCAAGATTCGCGTGTCGGCCCCGCCGATCGAGGGTGCCGCCAACGAGGCGTTGCGCGACTTTCTGGCCAAGCAATTTGATATCCCTCGCAGCGCCGTCATCCTATGTTCAGGAGCCGTCTCCAGGCAAAAACGTGTGATGCTCAAAGGTATATCTGCTCGCCGAGTGGAGGAGAAGTGGAAGCTTGCGTCTCTACTAGGAAAAGAGACCAGGTGAAGCAGTCTATCTTCTCGCCCCATCCTCTCTTCTCAATGCAAGGTCTGGTGCTGTTGATGATTCTTGCAGTCGTCGGCTGTTCGAATTCGAAGCCTATCTTGTATCCCAACGAACATCTCAAATCTGCGGGAACCGAGACCGCCGAACAGGACATTGAGGCCTGCGAAAAGATGGCCAAGGAGGCGGGAGCCAACCAAGGGTCAGGCCAAGCCGGACGGGTCGCAGGCAGCACCGCAGTCGGAGCCGGGGTGGGGGCGGCCAGCGGTGCGGTGGGAGGCGCAGTCGTCGGGGCGGCAGGCAGCGGCTCCTTGATCGGCGCGGCCAGCGGCGCGGTTTGGGGACTCTTAAGTGGGATTTTCGGAGCATTCTTCGGCGACTCCGAGCCGAACCCAACGTATAGAAATTTTGTCAATCGATGTTTGCAGGAAAAAGGGTATGAGGTGGCCGGATGGGAGTGAGAACGGAGCGATGGAGGGTTGCCTGCCTTCTAAGACACCGCCGGCTCGACTCGCCGGCGTGCGCATAACGTGACGCTCATTATTCTTCGCGTCGCGCACCTCGCAGAACGCGTACGATAAGAAGGTGCTCGTTCGATGCGCGCAATGGAGGCGCCAACGTGGCCCTCCTGCATCTGAAGGATATGAGGACAATCGGAAAAGACTTCTCGTTGGGCAATGGAAGAAACATCCAGCGATCGGGTTCCGAAGAGTGGTGACAAACCAGAAAGGCGCTATGGCGATGGCGACATGTGGAAATGGATGATGGACATCCGGAGTTTCATTCTTGTGATGATCCTGAGTTTGTCAGCCTGCGCAGGGCCTCAACCTATCCTGCAGTCGAACTCTCAGCGGCAATTGTATGGAAAAGAAGCGGCTGAACAGGCGATCGATGCTTGTGAACGCAAAGCGGACGAAGCCGGAGTGACACACGGGGCAAATAGGGCGGGGAATATGGCGTCCGGAGCAGCCATTGCCGGCATTTTGGGCGCGGGCGTGGGAGCTGCCAGTGGTCTATGGGCTGGGGGAGCAGGCGTCGCGCTGGGAGCCGCAATCGGCGGGGGAACCGGCGTAATCCTTGGCGCAGTAGGTGGAGCGTACAAGCCGGTGCAACCTGATCAGACCTATGCCTCGTTTGTGACTCGCTGCCTGAAGGACAAGGGATACCAGGTGGATGGATGGGAGTGAGAACGGAGCGATGGAGGGCTGCCTGCCCCTCTAAGACACCGCCGGCTCACCGACTCGCCGGCGTGCGCAAACGTGACGCTCATTATTCTTCGCGTCGCGCACCTCGCAGAACGCGCACGATAAGAAGGTGCTCGTTCGATGCGCGCGGTCGCTCTGTCTGGTTGTTGTGGCAGTCACAGCAAAAAGCAGCCCGGGAAGTCGGCTAGGAGGCACTGGATTCGGATGGAGGCGCGTTCCATTCTCTGAATGTCTTCCGGTTTTGGCAGTGCAGGATTGAGGTGTTCGATCCACTCGCGGTCTTGCTTGACGTTCCACAGCGAAAGCGCCGAGGTTCCGGGGATTGTAGTCTGCTCGTCGGCGGCCCGCTGAATGAGCGGGAGGAACGAGGCCACCTCATCGGCAAACTCCAGCCTCTGTGTCTCGAACGAATAGGGTGCTCTGTCTTGGTCGATGAGCTGCAGAAGGTGCTGCAACCACCCCACCGTTGATGCCATCCGTCCATAGTTGAGGGTGTCCGGCAAATCCGAAGGCTCGTGATAGTGCGGGGTCCGGCCTGAGGAGAGAAACAGGAACGGCACCGCCACATTTCGAAACGCGTCATAATCGCTGAACGAGCGTGGGCCGACGACAGGAACTTCCTCGACCAAATGGATTCCAACGGGCAAGACAGTGAGAGAAGTGCTGAGTAATGAGGACTCAGGACTGAGCCTCAGTCCTCGACCCTCAGTCCGCAGTCCTTCGGCTGCTTCCTTCACGCGCCGATAGAGGCCTTCGCTTTTTTCCGCTCCTACGGCAAAAATCGTGTTTTTGAGTGGCGGCCAGTACACGCCTCCCATCAAGTCCATAATAAAGACGGCTTGAAGGCTTGAGGGTGATCCTATCTCGGGCGGGAGATGGTCCACGAAATATTGCGAACCCATTTCCAGGGTTCGGATGTAAGGTGGCTCCTCGGTATTGAACGCTACAAACAATACCGCATCATGCTCAAGGGCCGGTAACTGGCGAGCCAGTTCAAGTAGGATAGCAATGCTTGAGGCATTGTCATCAGCGCCAAGATAGGCCCCGCCTAGGTGATCGTAGTGAGCGCCGATAAGAAGCCATCGCGGTAGAGAGCTCGGAATCTTCGGCCAGCGCACTCCAATCAGATTGTCGCCGAGCTCTGAAGATATCGGCTGGCCGAAACCATGCAGTGAGGCAAGTGGCTCCAAGCCGACCTCGCGAAATTGAACGGTGATGTATTCGGCGGCGGCACGATTTCCTTCGGTGCCCGGTTCCCGACCCTTCAAACCGGGGCTTGCCAGAAACTTCACGTGATCTCGGAGACGGTTGGCGAGATCGCCTATGACCGGAAGCGTGTTGGGGTCAATATCTGTCACGATGGTATGGACACAGCCGATGGAAATGAGGAGCAGGAGGAGCGCGCCCACATGCCAAGCGTGACTACGGTGAGCGGAGGAGAGGCGACTCAAGGCTTTGGCTGCTGAAGTGGGGTAGCCGGTGTTTCGGTATTCGTTTCAGTCTGAACCGGAGCCTTATGCCGGAGGGCTCTTCCTTTGTTCGGCGTCGGGTCGGCGATGAGACCGTAAATCTCTCGGCCTTCGTGACCCTCCGGGAGGTATTCGGTGATCGGCATGCCGTCCTCTCGAACGAACAACAGGCAGTGGCAGTATTTGTAAATCTGCATCTCATCGCAGGCGCAGATCCAGCGGCGCAGTTTAGCTTCAGCCTGCTTGTCTTGATAGAAGTTGCAGGGACAGAGCGGTTTGCCGAGCTCATCCAAGTTGGCGGCGAGGCCTTTGACGACGGCTTCCGCGACGGCCGGGGTAGGATGGAAGGACGTCCCGCTCTTTTCAGCGAAACCCTTCGCGTATTTCCACATCTTGTCCAGGCTTTCCTTGCTCGGGTCGTCCATCTTCAACTCCTGGCTAGAGTCCTGAGGCAAGGGGCTATAGGGGCAAGGCAACATTCAACACTCGCCGCTTGCCTCTCCCCTGCGCGCAGCGTTTAGTTTACAAGCGCCGGTGCCTCCTTTACAATCCTCGGCTTCCACCTCGGAATTGACCTAATGGAACGAAGTATCCCCTCTTCACATCTCATCGATCGTCTGGTCAGCCTGATGGACCGTCCGTCGGCTACCGGCATCGTCGAGGCCTTGGTGCAAACCAACTGCCGCCGTGACGCGGTCGAGGCGGTTCTTGTCCTGCTGGATGAGCTTGAAGAGATGTCTGCAAAGGTGACGCGAGTGGCTATGGAAGCGCTGCCGGAACTTCAGCGCCGCGGCGCGCTAGATGAGGTGGTTCCGTGGCTTGATCTCGGAATAGCTCTCGCTGGATCCTCCGGTGCGATCGCCATGAAGTATTTTAAGGAAAGCCCCTTGGTGGTCGGCCTTATTGAACCGCCTGCTGCGCGCGCCGCTGTTTTCACTACGGCACTGGAGCTTACTGAGCAGGATGCGAACGTGGCGTTGGAATACTTTCGAGCGGCTCCCGAACTGCTCGCCATCTTACCCTCTCGCGAACTCGATGCGTGGATCGAAATCGGGATCGAGTTAGTCGGTGCAGATCACGTGCTGGGGATCGAATATATCCGGCAGATTCCCTCGCTGGCTCGGGTGCTCCCTGTTGCTCACGTGCGCGCATGGGTCGGTTTCGGCATGAAACTGATCACCCAGAACAGTTTGGGAAAGACGGATTACATCGGCACATTGGAATTTTTCCGGACCAGCCCGACGATTCTCGGAGCCGTCGAGGGGGAGGCGGCGCGCAAGGCCCTGATCGATTTCGGCTCTCTCTTGGCTGACCGGACACCGGAGGCCGCGATTGCCGCGCTGGCGGAAGCGCCGTCGCTCCTCAGCCGACTACCTTCCCAGGAATGGCGCCTCCGGACACTTCACTTCGGCGCATTAGTGGCGGAGCGCGACGGGGATACAGCCTTGAGTTACCTACGACGATGCCCGGACATCCTCGCATTGATTGGGAGTGATGCCGGCGCTTCGTCGAAATTTGAAGACTGGTTCAAAGCCGGCATGGAAATCCTGAGCTACAGCGTGGAGGGCGCGCGAGCCTATTTCGCGCTTGAGACGAGCAAAGCCTTGGCGTCCGTCGAAAAAGCGATGAGCGGTGTCCCCCTGCGTCAGGTAGCCCGATCGTTGAAACTCTTTGCGCAGGCGCTCTGCGGAAGCGAGGTCTCGATTGCCGCTCTCCCTGAGACGGACGGTTCGTCGAAAGAGTCGGCGCGGGCGACCGTCTCCCAGAACGGCCGCGGCATTGCATTGCCGGCGGTCCTCAACCGTTATCCCGCAAGAGAAGAGAATATCCGGCTCTACATGGTGATGACCGCGCATGAAGCCGGGCATCTGGAGTTCGGTACCTACACGATGCCGTTGGTGAATGTGGCGGACCTGATCGAAGAGGTGATGCAGAGATACGGGAAGGCTCAGGATGCTACGCCTTCGACGCTGGCGGCAGTGTTCGCGCTCTATCCGCAGCCCGGCGTGATCCGGGACCTCTGGACCATATTGGAAGATGCGCGGGTGGAGCGCTTATTGCGGCGGGAGTACCCGGGTTTCAGCCGCGACTTAGCGCTCCTGGCGCGAGACGCCGTCACGACTCGTTCCCTGCTCCAGGGCATGTCGGTCCGAGAAATGATTGTCGATGCGCTTCTCCTATATTCAACTGCTGAAGCCGGCACGTTCCGCATTCCTGATTCCATCTCAGACATTGTGGCTCAACTGTGGGCACAGTGCCAAACGATCCTGACCTTCAGTTCAACGGCAGAAGATGCTGTCCGGCTGGCGCATCGGGTCTATGTGCTACTCGAAGAAGCAGTCATGCCTGCGTCACCTTCGGTCCCACCCGAACAGAGTTCTGATGATGAACCTGACATAGGAACGGGACCGAAGGCATCCGAGACTACGATGGGTGAGTACCGACCTGTCACCAACTGGGCCTACCGCGGAGCGATGAATCCGGATTTCGTTCATGACGAGAGTGAATCCGCTCAGAGCGAGAACGGCTCCGGGAACGATCAAGAAACGTTTCAGTCTGCGGTTGCTTCAGGAGGGGGTGCAACTTATGGCAAGGATTCTGCGGACCGCCGACTCGGTTCCGAAGGGGATCGCCGACCTGAGGCTGAGGGAGCGGGATTGGCTCCCGGGCGACGGTCACCTTCCGTAATCGAGGAATTGCTGGCACTCCAGGATGACCGGTCCTCTCGCGAGGAACCTGGTGAGGATGGCCGGCGCGTGTTTCGCTACCCAGAATGGGATGCTGTGATTCAAGATTATCGAATGGGTTGGTGCCGTGTCGTTGAGCAGGAAGCCGTCGAGGGAAACTCCGATTTCGTGGAGGAGACTCTGGCGTTTCACGGAGGGTCCGTTCGATTGTTGCGGCGATATTTCGAAAGCCTTCGTCCACCGGGGCTTCGGCGCGTATCGGGGCAGACGGAGGGCGACGATGTCGATCTGGACGCAGCCGTCAGGAGAATAGTCGATGTGCGCGCCGGCGCCGATCCCACCGACCATATTTATGTGAGGCGTGAGAAGCGTGAACGGGATGTCGCGGCCGCGTTTTTGATCGATCTGAGTGGTTCAACCAGCCGGCAAATCGAAAATGGCCGGCAGGTGGTCGATGTCGAGAAAGAAGGTCTGGTGTTGCTGTGCGAAGCGCTCGAAGCCGTCGGCGATCGATACGCGGTCTTCGGCTATTCGGGTCACGGGCGAAATCACGTCGAATTCTTGGTCATCAAGAATTTCGATGAACCAATCGCGGGACGCGCTCTCCAACGCATTGGTGGCATGATGCCGCGTCATCAGAACCGAGATGGCGCCGCGATTCGACATGCCGTCCGTAAGCTGACGGCGCAGCAGGCCAAGACAAAAATGCTCATTCTGATCAGTGATGGCAAACCCCTTGACGATGACTACCGAGACGAGTACTCGCTGGAAGACACTAAAAAAGCGCTACAAGAGGCGCGCATGAGCGGGGTCCATCCCTTTTGCATCACGATCGATCATGAGGCAGATGAGTATGTTCGGCGAATGTATGGGGATGTCCGGTGTCTGGTCATCGATCGGATCGAGACCCTGCCCGCTCAGATGCCGCGCATTTACCGACGACTCACTGCTTGAGAAGGTGTTTAGTGATTGGTATTGGTGATTGAACAGACCGGAGTCCAATCTCGTTTGGAATCACTATGAACCAATCACTTAATTACCAGTCACTTTATTTGGATAAGAAGTGATGACAGAACAAACATCAAAGAGGACGGTACCCCCATGGTTATACAAGCTTTTCACAGGGCATCAGTATCCGTATGTTCGGCGGCAAGCCAAGTTTGCGAACAGAAATATCAAGGCGGGGGACGAGCGGCCGGAGCCAACGCGAGAAGAGATCGACGCAAAGTTTTGGGAAATTTATCCCCGCTGTTGGGCTAAGATTCTGCAAGAGGTGAAATCGGGCATGATCGTCGCTTTCATCGAGTTGGACGAGTATGCCGCCGGTACCTATCAGGCCCTGGTGGATGGCCCGGAGGAGTTCTTGGCAAAAACCTACGGCAAGAAAAAGATCAAGGTGAACTTTTACGACGGTGACAATTTCGTCTGTACGATCAACTTTAAGGTTGCTGGATGGACGGAACACGGGCATGAGTGACTGGTATTCAGTCCACGATCCAATCACTAATTACTAATCACTCAATCACTCCCAGAGGGAAAGATATGGCGCGGCCCAAGATTACGGTGGTTGGAGCGGGCAATGTCGGAGGGACGGCGGCTCAGCGCTTAGCGGAAAAGGACTGCTACGACGTCGTCCTGGTGGATATTGTCGAAGGAATCCCGCAAGGCAAGGCGCTCGACATCAGGCAGGCCGGCCCGGTATGCGGCTATAGTTCATCTATCGTCGGCACCAATAGCTATGAAGAAACGGCTGGATCATCCATCGCCGTCATTACCTCGGGTATCGCGCGCAAGCCCGGAATGAGCCGAGACGAACTGCTGGCGACGAATGCCAGGATCGTGCAATCCGTGGTGCAGGACCTCGTCGCTTGCTCGCCGGAGGTGATTCTCATTTTGGTGACGAACCCGCTCGATGCGATGGTGCACGTCGCGCGCAAGGTGAGCAAGTTGCCGAAGTCTCGGCTGCTGGGTATGGCGGGCGTCCTGGATTCGGCTCGAATGCGTTCGTTTATCGCCGCAGAGTTGGACGTGCCGGGATCGGATGTGGAGGCGATGGTGCTCGGAGGACACGGGGACACCATGGTGCCGCTGCCTCGCTATACGACGGTCAGGGGCCGGCCGGTTTCTGATCTGCTGTCGAATGATCGGCTTGAGCCGATCATCAAGCGGACGCGGGAAGGGGGCGCTGAGATCGTTGGCCTGCTCAAGACCGGGAGCGCCTTCTACGCGCCGTCGGCGTCAGTGGTCGAAATGGTGGAAGCCATCTTGAAAGACCAGAAACGGACGCTGCCCTGCGCGGTGTTGTGTGAAGGCGAGTACGGTCTGCGCGATGTGATCGTCGGGGTGCCGGTGACCTTAGGGCGCGGCGGTGTGGAGAAGATTGTGGAATACGAGTTGAGCGCGGAAGAACGGGCGGCATTGCACGCGTCGGCTGCGGCTGTCCGCGAGCTGTGCGCGGTCGTAGATCGACTCATGACCTGAGGTAGGGTGAGTAGTCAATGGCCAATCGTCATCGAGAAACAAAGACTCAATCTGATGACTCTTACCCTTGACCAATGACCAGTACATCTGACCGATCCTCCCGCAGCTGCTTGACATTACGGCGTAGCTTGCAGTACAGAGTTTATCCTAGCAGTGAACCACATCGTGAGGGACCACATGAAATTCCTTGAAGATCCTTTTCAAACGATAGGCGCCGGCTTTGCGCTCGCTATCGTAATGATCATCGGTTATCTAGGCCTTTCTCACATGGGGGCCGGCGAAGTGGACTGGGTCGGTGTGCTATTCCGGTGGATTCATTTTCTGGCCGGCATCACATGGATCGGGCTCCTCTATTTCTTTAATCTCATCAATGCGGCGTTCCTCAAGAGCCTCGATGGGCCGACGAAGAACATCGTCATTCCGAAGCTCATGCCGGCGGCCCTCAACTGGTTCCGTCATGGCGCGACTGTCACAGTGTTGGCGGGCCTCGTGCTCTACTTCTGGATCTACTCTAAGGGTGGAAGCGGAGCAATCGCGTTGGGGATTGGCGGCCTGCTGGGAATCATTATGATGGGTAACGTCCACGCCATCATTTGGCCCAATCAGAAAAAGATTATCGAGGCCGTGACAAAGGCTGCGCAAGGGACACCGGCGCCGCCGGAAATGGCTCAATGGGGCCGCACCGCCTTATTGGCGTCTCGCATCAATTTCATGCTCTCGATTCCGATGCTCCTGTTCATGGGAGCTGGAAGCCATCTGAAGTAGATCGATCTCTGTCGATGAACAGAGGCTCGCGTGCTGAGAAGCTTCGGGCCTCGAACCTCAGTCCGATATGCGTAGTCCAGTCTCACCTGGTCTCTCGCCTTATTTTCCATAGGTCTAGTAGCCTTAAACGCTTGAGAATCAGGCCTATTTTAACCTTCTCGG
>JBQTHT010000076.1:0-7005 GCA_052389595.1 Nitrospiraceae bacterium | reverse complement strand
CCCCCATCCCTTGCACATTCACCACGGACGGTGCATCCAGAAACGGAAGGTGGCCTACTGGGACTTCGTAGCGACTCCCTCGGTGTTGGGTGGTCAAGGGAGCGTAGAGGGTGAGCGCGCGAGGTGCGTTAAGGTCATGGCGGGAAACAATCACGACGGGACGGACTTTGGCAGCCAATCCCAGATCAGCCAACCAGACTTCACCTGGCTTGGCTTTCATCCAGCGTATCCAGCACTTCTTGGACGACGGTGCGAGACGGAAGGATATCCAAGGCCTGGGCGTCGGCCAACTCAATCACGTCGGTCACGATCTGCTCGACTTGAGCAGCGACCTCCGGCTGCCACGTGGCGAGCTTCTTATCCAATTTCTCGGCGAGCTGAGTCATGTGGCCACGCTACCATCTTTTGTCTGGCCGCGCAAGGTCTATGGCTCACCTGCGTGGCGACCATAGCCGTCGTCGCCCATGACCTGACCCTGTTCAGCCGCGATCCCAGCGACAATTCGTTCACGTGCGGGCAAGAAAACAATCGTCAGGAACCAGTTTTGATCGGAGTAAGGGGAGAAAATAACGAAGTCTCGAGTCGTTTCAGAGGCACTACGGAAATCTGAATGCGCAATCCATCCCGCCCACTCGATAGGCTGGCGAAACTCATTGGAGCATGTCTGGTTCTAAGCGCGCTCATGCCGACCGATGCGCTACGTGCTTCAACGGTGCCTCCTGTCGAATCAATTTTGAATGAAGCCATCGAGTTGGTAGCGCCCTCTGCGAAGGCTGGCGATGAGGATGCACTGGTTGACATTGCGATACGGCAAGCGAAGGTACGGTCCTGTGAAAAGGCCGAGGACCTCTTCAGAACAGCGATTAATTTGAATGAAAGATGGGTCAAGGAGAAGTCTGATAAGTTGCGGATTGACGCTCAGATCGGATTTTTGGAAAGACTTGTTGCGAAGCAGCGAAAGGCTGGATGCGTTGAGGACATGAAATCCACCTCTCAACGCCTGATCGCCATCTATCAACAGCGGAATCAGAAACAGCTTGAGCAGAGTGCCGGCGACGAGTCCGCCACGGCGCTCCACCATTTTCAGCTTCAGTTGGATCTCGATGAGCTCCATCTGTCGATGGATGATTTCAGTTCGGCGCGGGGTGTGGTCACCCAGATCATGCAACACGTGCGGGCGGCAAAGTGGCGCCCTGGTTTTGAATTTGAACGTGCGGCTGCACTTCTCGCTCGGATCGGGCGCGATGAAGACGCGATGGAGATCGTGGATCGCTACGATCAGTTTTATGAGTCGCGTCAGGAACGAAGGAACCATTTCTGAACTTGTGATGGCATGCAGCATGAAGACAGTTGCTGACACCTTGTCTTTGCCCACGACGTCCTACGATGAAGAGATCGAACGAATGTTCTACGAGCTGTGGCGCCACGAGGGCCGTAGGGCCCGGCACGGACTCTCCAAGATGATATCCGATTAGTTCATTGGCAAGGTTTCTATGAAGTGGCAAACATTTTTACACTCAGTTTCTACCGGTGGTTCGCGAATTGTCGCCGGAAGTGGCGGAAGAGATGCTTCGTAAGGAAGGCCACAAGTGGATAACGAAGGGCATGACCAAAGAAGAAATCGCCGAGATGGTCCAATTCTATGAGAAGGAGATGCAGGGGAAACGCGGAGAAGGGTGAGAGAGGGCGGTTGTCTTTGGAGGACACCGCCGGCTCACTATCTCGCCGGCGTGCGCAGACGTGACGCTCCTTATTCGTCGCGTCGCGCACCTCGCAGAACGCGCACGGTAAAACTGTGCCCGTCCGATGCGGCGGTTAAAAGGGCCCTGCCATTACTCTTGAGCCCTTCTTCCACTTGAGGTATCCTCACCTCTGGCCGGAGGGAGACGACATGCCGAAAAAGTTGAAGGCTGGTTTGACACGAGGACTGTTCATCAGCCGCCATGTCGAACGATTCCGTGAACTACTGGCTAAGTTTCAGCCCTTCTTGTCTCGTCGAAAACCGACCACATTGTTGGAGGATTTTGACGAGGCGGCTGAAGAGTTGATCGGTCAAGTGTTCGGTGAAGCCTCCGAAGAGTTGGAAGCGTATCACTATGCCAAGATGGGTGAGGGCTCTTTTATTCCCGAGGAAGCTCAGGAGAGTGGAGCACACGATACAGAACGTGAATGTCTGCACCAGCGCAGGCAGGTGCTTGAAAGTTGTCTGTCTGAGTTAGAGGTGAAAAAGAACGTGATTGCAATTCGGCTGAGCGCGATGGATGGGCGATCGCTGCAGCGGATGAAAGTGGCGGATTATATGTCTCCTGATGTGCGAAGCGTGCACCGCGCCGCATCCATCAAAGAGGCAGGTCGTCTGTTGCAGAAGTGGAAAGTGGGCTCCCTGCTGGTCGATGACGGCTCCCGCTACCTGGGGATCATCACTGACACGGACTTGAGTCGCAAGGCGGTTGCTCGCGGCCTAGACCCGAATACCACCACTGTGACGGGGTGTATGAGCAAATCCGTTCTCACGATTGAGGACAGTGAACCGCTGACCGAGGCCATCCGCATTATGAAGCTCTACGGCATTCGCCATCTGCCGGTCACGGAGGATGGGACGATCATCGGCGTGCTCTCGGTATCGGATCTGTTGAGAGCCTACGAACAGCTCACCAAGTCGGAAGCAGGAACGACGACGAAAAATTAAATACGATTTCACTCAGTTCGGGGCGCCGTTTTCCTAAATCTTGCCGAACCGCTGTTCGAATATTCTCCGAGTGTTCTCCCTATGGCGGACGATATCTGATTCGAGATGGCCGGCCCCCGCTTGCCAGTCTTCCGTCGTGTACCCCACCCGGCGGGCGAGGAAGACGAAATCGTCGGAGTCGGCATCAGGCAAGACAAGGTCCTTCGCATGTCCTCGAACCATCCGAAGTCCATCGATCAGCTTGCGGAAGAACAGATACGCGTGTTGTAGATCCTCTCCCATCGCATGCGAAACGATGCCGGTTTGTACCAGGGCGCCTAAAGCCTCCATAGTGTTAGGCGTCCGCAGCACCGGGTGTTCATGTCCGTGCGTGAGCTGAAGATACTGCACCGCATACTCCACATCGATCAATCCTCCCGGACTGTATTTCACATTGAGTTGCCCAGGTCCAACCAGTTCCTTGATTTGCTGTCGGCGAAGATCGAGTGCCGTGCTCACGTCCCAAGGCTGACCGGAATAGACGTAATGATCCCGATGGGACTCTACGTCGCTGCCCAACTTGTCGTCCCCAGCCACGTGCCGTAATTTGATGAGTGCCTGCCGCTCGAACGGCGCGGCCAGTCCCGCTGGACTATAGTACGTCCGAATTTCATCCAAGGGATTGGCGAGCGAGCCCTTCCCGCCATGTGGGCGCAATCTTACATCCAGGTGGAAGATGCCTTCCTGTTTGGCTTCGATCCACTGGAGCAATTCCTGCGCAAGTCGTTCGAAGTACTCGCTGTTTTCAAGCGAGTGCCGTCCGCGCGTCCGCCCGGCTCCGCCATACACGAACAGCACCTCGATATCGGAGGCATACCCCAACTCGCGGCCGCCGAACTTGCCCGCGCCCAAGATGGTGAAGGGACAGGACTTACGATTCGCCAGAAACGGCCGCCCATAGGTTCGCGCAAGCTTATCTTGGCAGTCCCGCACACTTCGGCTCATGATGATTTCGGCCAGTTCCGTGAGGGCCAGGGAAAAATCCGGCAATCCGCTGTGTTGATCGAGCAAGTGTTTCATGTCGATGCGAAACAGTTCCTGATCCTTAAAGTCGTTGAGTCCTTGCTGCCGTTGTTCGTCGGTCTTGCACGAGGTCAGCCGCCGATCGAGTGCTCGAAGTAAATCTTTCTTGGGTTTGATCAGCGGCGCCGTCCGATACTGCGCGAGCATCGGCAACAGGTTGGCGTGTTGGCGACGAAGAAAATCCTCCCAGAGAAAATCGCTGGCACCGAGCAGCTTGGCGAGCAGCGGGAGCGCACTCTTCTTAGTCACAAAATCCAGCCCAGCCGCTGCGTTTGGTTTCCTACGATCCTCCACCAACAAATCGAGAAATTGATCGAACGATGCGATGGCTTTCGCCGGATCAGGAGCCCACGTAAGGGCATGCGTGAACTGTTTGATCAGCACTGCGGTGGTCCGCAGCGTTTGCTGTTCGAGAGGATCGACCAGTTTGTGACCGTCACGATTCCGGACATGAAAGCGGTCGTGGACCTTCGCGCCGACGTTGCGAACCTCTGCTTTGGAAATATACACATTCCGCATGGCGAGCGCGTTGGCGAAGGAATAGAGAAACGCCGGCGTATCGTCCGAACGGATGTCCATGATCGTGTCAATGGGTGACTGGCCATTGTTAAAGGTAATCTGAACCGGCTGCAGGAGACCCGCAAACGTTCTCCGCTGTCTTCCTAACCGCTCGACCAGCAATCGATTGACCTGGTGACGCGCTTCCTGATGCTGTTGGCTGTCGAGCAGACGGATCAGGCGGTCGAGCCCATCCACGAGCTGATGCTGTTCGAGGGAGGAGAACGTGACGCCGGGAATCGGATGTACACGGAATACGTCGACGATCTTCTTTCTAGTCGATCCTGACCGGCCTCTTGAGCGCGGTCGGACGGTCCCTTGCCGACCGCCGGCGGAGTCAGAAGGGACGGAGATGGCGTCGGCAAATGTGTAGATACGGCCTTCTTGAATGTCGAGACCGAACGCGGACAGCAGACCACATATGGTGGCGAATTCTGAGAAGTAATCGTAGGCCACCACCACCAGATCATACGCATCGTGACCCAGCTCAGCGATCACGACTTGGCAGGGATGATCCGGGGTCAGTCGAGTGGACATGTGTACATGCTGCGCGATATCTGCTGTGGAAAAGTGACGGAAGTAATCCCTATCCATGCGCGATACGAAGTCTCGGAGGACCTGGTCGGCCACGTCGATACACAGAGGCGCGAGAGTCTGGAGGAGGTGTTCTCGTTGGGTGTTGAGATCGGTCACGAGCCGCAGTATACCTGAGTGCGCATTCATTGTGTGTCGCGAAGCCCGCCGGTATAATGCCGCGCCATGAAGCGAATCGGCGGCAAGAGGAGCCGTGCAGGGGGTGTACCCTCGATACCTGAGGCAGCGCGCAGCCTCGATCCAAGTACATTACTGTTGGCCACAGGATTGAACGAAGAGGAGGTCGTTCAGCTCCTGACTCCGTACGGCCTCCGGGATGTTCGGCAGGCGGATGCGAATATTCAGTCGATGGCCGGTGAGCCGCGGACCAGGCATCAGCTCGCCGGCATACTCGGGGAGATGTTGGTGACCATCGCTCAGACAGCGGATGCCGATCAAGCGCTGACGCACTGGGCGCGGTTGTTGGAGTCTGGTATCAACCGGGGAGCGTTGTTGGAATATCTGGCGGGCTTGCCCCGCATGCGGGACCTGCTCTGTACGATCTTTGGTAACAGCGACTCGCTCGCGCAGACGTTGATCCGCGATCCTATGCTGGTCTACTGGCTTGCGGAAGAGCAAGTCCTTACCAAGCGACCCACACGCGCCGCTCTTCAACGATCGCTCGCCATGTTGCTGGCCAACGTGACCTCCATGGAATTGAAGCTGGAAGCGCTTCGCCGATTTCGTCGCCGTGAGATGTTGCGGATCGGGATTCGGGATCTCTTGCGTTTGACGGACGTGCCCAACACTACCTCTGCTTTGTCCGATCTTGCCTCTGTATTGATTCAAGCGGCCTATGCGATCGTGACTGAAAATCTTCGCCAACGATTCGGCATTCCCGTGCATCGCGATCGGATGAATCGTGCGGTTGAAACGGGATTTGCCGTGGTGGCTATGGGGAAGCTGGGAGGTTGGGAATTAAATTACAGTTCGGACATCGATCTGATTTATGTCTACGATTCGGATGAAGGCGCGACACGAACGACCCAGGCTCCTCAAGAGTCCATCTCGAACGAGGAATATTTCGAACAGCTCGCACGGGCACTGACTCAGTCGCTGGCGCATCCCACCCAGGAAGGTCATGTGTTCCGGGTCGATCTCCGTCTCCGTGCAGAGGGGACCGTGGGCCGGTTGACGAGGCCGTTGGAGGATTATAGGCGGTATTACCGATCGAGAGGCGAAACATGGGAACGCCTCGCCTTGCTCAAAGCGAGACCCATCGCAGGTTCTCCCCGGGTGGGCCGTGCGTTCGTGAATCTCACGCGCTCATTCGTGTTCGGGAAGGGGGCAGCGACTCCTGCTGGAGCGGACGGCCGAGCGGTGCTCAAGCAGGTTCGCGCGGTCAAAGAAATGATAGACGATAAGATGGCCGATCGCGGGCATGAATGTCGGAACGTGAAGTTAGGCGTCGGCGGCATCAGGGAAATCGAGTTTCTCGTTCAGGCGATTCAGGTGATCTGTGGACCCGATGTGGCGGAGATTCTTGATCGAAGCACGCTTGGCGCACTCGCTCGGTTCAGGTCTCGCGGACTGCTGTCAGGAAAAGAGCATCAGGCTCTCATGGACGCGTATATCTTTCTCCGCGACGTGGAACATAAGCTCCAGATGGTGCACGATTTACAAACCCATGCGCTGCCGGATTCCCAGGAGGAGTTAGGCCGATGCGCTATTCGGTTGGGTTATACGCTTGATGGCAGATACACCGCCCTGCAGCGGTTCACAGCCGACCATCGACGCCATACCGCCATGGTCCACAGCGCCTTTCGAAATCTGTTTTATAGGCCCGACCGCTCCCCCCTTCTCAGAGCAGCCTTGCGAGCGGCGAAGAAGGCAAGGCACAACGCGCATAATTGATCCACAAACAGCAAGGGCCACGCGGCGTACCGCTTGGCCCTTGGCTTAGAGATCTGAGCTATCAGCTCTATGCCATCAGCTCTCGCTCTTCTCTCAGTACATGCCCTCCATACCGTGGTTGTGACCACCGCCCGGCATGCCCGACTCTTTCTTCTCCTCCGGTAGGTCGGTAATCATCACCTCGGTGGTGAGCATCAAGGCCGCGACGC
>JBQTHT010000075.1:0-5962 GCA_052389595.1 Nitrospiraceae bacterium | reverse complement strand
TCAGACCGGAGTCGAAGGCCACGGCCCTTGCGATCGCCAGGGCAACCCTTGACAAGAAAGCTACCGATGTCCTCATCCTGCACGTCGCCAAACTGACCTCCGTCGCCGATTATCTCGTTCTGTGCTCCGGTGAATCTGAACGCCAAGCTCGCGCCATCGTGGATCACGTCGATCAGACGCTCTCGGCTCAACGCGTCCCTCCCTTGAGCATCGAGGGCGGCACAGCAGCCAGTTGGATCCTGATGGACTTCGGGGATGTCGTGGTGCATGTCTTCCGCAAGGACGTTCGTGGACACTATGGGCTTGAAAAATTGTGGGCTGATGCCAGGCGAGTCCGACTCCCGGCCGGGAACGCCGTCCTTCTCGCGCCGATTCAACGCCCGGTGAAGTCCCGTACTCAACGGGTCAGAAAACAAGTCTAGCCATGTTTCGATTGCTGCTCACCGTCTTTCTGGCAAGCGCGGGCGTCATCCTGTACATCTATCTCCATGACTTGAATCCTGAGACCATCACGTTTAAGTCGAGTGAGATCGACAGCTTCAAACTGAACCCGGTATCGCTCATATTTATTTCGATGGCAGCCGGGGCGATCTTGGTGTCATTGCTGGTTGGTCTTCGGGAAACCACACATCTAATCGGCGCCTGGCGAGACAATCGGTTGCTGCGCCGCAAGGAGAAGGTCGATGCGCTACACCGCGAAGGGACACATGCTTTCCTGTCGAAACGCATCGCCGAAGCCGTCGGGCTGTTTGAGAAAGCGCTGGTGCTGGACCCCAATCGAACGGATTCGTTGCTATGGCTCGGCAACATCTACAGATCGGAAAACAATTTCGCCGAGGCGATTCGCCTCCACCAGCAAGCTCACCGCGTGGACGAACGGAACATCGAAATCCTGCTGTCCCTCGCCAAGGATCTGGAAAGCGCCAAACGCTTCGAAGAAGCGCTCCAAGCCTTGTTGAAGATCCTGAAGCTCGAACCGGACAATCCGACCGCGCTGATTCGCAAGCGCGATCTTCTGATTCGGCTGGAACAATGGAGCGATGCGCTGGAGATTCAACATCGTGTGCTCAAGGCGCATCTTCCCGACCCAGAACGGCAAGCCGAAGCCAGCCTTCTCGTCGGCTGTATGTATGAAGCGGGCCGCCAGTTATTGGAACGGGGCCATCCCGAGAAAGCGCGCCGTTACTTCCGCGGAGCGATCAAGAAAGATCGAGGCTTCTTGCCCGCCTACATCGGTATCGGCGAAATTCTGATCCGTGAAGGCAAAATCAAGGACGCCGTGGAAATCCTCAAGAAGGTCTATACCCGAACGCACAGCGTGATCATCCTCCATCGACTCGAGGAATTATTCCTCGAAATGGGCGAGCCCAGCGAGATCATTCGGGTCTATCAAGAGGCCATCCAGCAAGACCCGCACAATTCGGTGTTGCAATTTTACCTGGGCAAATTGTACTACCGGCTGGAAATGGTGGATGAAGCTTACGATGTCCTTTCGACTCTCGAAGGACCGCAGGACCAGTTGGTCGACTATCACAAGATCATGGCCAACCTCTATCTGCGCAAGCAGCAGATGCAGCAAGCCGTCGCCGAACTCAAGAAAGCGTTGGGCTTCAAGAAGCGCGTCCTCGTTCCCTACCTGTGCACGAACTGCCAGCAGCAATGGATCGAGTGGGCTGGCCGCTGTCGTCGATGCGGCTCGTGGAACACCTATGTCGCGCTCCCCTGGGTCGACACGAAAGCGCATGGTGAGCAGGACGATCGTCCAGCCGGCCTTCGCGCGGTTCCCTATCAAGGCATTGCATCTCCATTCGAAACCGTGTAGGTTTCCCGTCCAACATCTGTTGATCTGTTGATTAGTTGGTCTGATGATTGGCCTTCCTACCATTCAACAGATCGACAGATCATCCGTATCGCCAAATTCTTTCACTTGAGGCTCATCATGGACTACCCGGCACTGGCACAGAAAGCCCTTCGCGATGAACCACTTACCAGAGTGGAGTCTCACTCCGTGCTGAACACACCGGATGACGAACTCCTCGCGCTGCTCCATGCCGCTTTCCAGGTCCGGTCCAAATATTTCGGCCGCACCGTCCGTTTACAGATGTTGCTGAATGCCAAGAGCGGCGCATGTCAAGAAGATTGCCACTACTGCTCGCAGTCGGCCGTGTCGACGGCTTCCATCGAACGGTATGGATTGCTGCCGCGACAGCAGATGCTGGAAGGCGCGAGGAAAGCCGTGGCGGCGAAAGCGCAACGTTACTGCATCGTCATCAGCGGTCGGAGCCCATTGGATCGGGAAATCACCGACATCGCCGAATCCGTGCGTGCCATCAAGCAGGAGGTGCCGGTGCAGATCTGCTGCTCGCTAGGTTTGCTGGAAGAGAACCAGGCAAAAGCGTTGAAAGCGGCCGGCGTGGACCGCATCAACCACAACCTGAACACGAGCGAAGCCTACCATTCGTCCATCTGCACGACCCACACGTTTCAGGATCGCCTCACAACAATCCATCATGCGCGCGCGGCGGGCCTGGAAATTTGCTCCGGTGGGATCATCGGCATGGGCGAACGCGATGACGATCTCATCGATCTGGCGCTGGCTTTGCGCGAGGTCAAGCCCGATTCGATTCCCATCAACACGCTGCATCCGGTGCCCGGCACGCCGCTCGAACACTGCCACGACCTGACTCCACAACGCTGCCTCAAGGCGCTGTGTCTGTTCCGCTTCCTCCACCCGCGTACCGAGATTCGCATCGCCGGAGGACGCGAGTACAACCTGCGAAGCCTGCAACCGCTCGCCCTCTACCCCGCCGACTCCGTCTTCGTGAACGGTTATCTGACCACCCCCGGCCAGGCAGCTCCTGAAGTGTGGAAGATGATTAGCGATCTCGGGTTCAAGATCGAAGTGGATTACAGGCAGGCTGCTGAAAAAGGCCCCCAGCTTCGTTCTCAGTCGCTCGAACCACTCAACGTACACCAATAAGTACGCTTCGCGGTCCTCGCCCCTGCGGCCTCGCTGGACATCCTTTTTGAGCAGCCTGCAGAGCCTAGGGGTCCCATTTTAAAATGGCTGATGGGTTACAGTTTCGCAACGCATTTATGCCTCGAACGGACATTGGGGGTTTTGGACCACTAGAGAACGGTCGTACTTTTAAGGCGGTTTGCTCACCTGATCGCCGTTACCTGAGAGCCTGTTCCCCAAGTGATGGCGGTGACGGTAGGTCAGGACCAGCACTGCGGGTCGTGAATCATAAAGTCTCGTATGAAATGATAGGTTTAGAGGCGTCGTCGAGACTGAAGGCAGGTCGAGAACCTGTCACCCCTCACGCGCGTCACGCTTACTCATACCGCAGCCCATCCACGATCGGCTGCTTCGCCGCCCATCGGGCCGGCACATAGCCGGCGGCAAGGGCGACAACCACAGCCAGAAAGGCCGCTTCGACCAATAGACCGAAGGGGAGCATCGGTTGAATCGTCCAACCGAAGGATTGTTTGTTGATCACCTTAATCAGCAGGAGTGACAGCGAAATGCCACCAGCCAATCCCAAGACCGCACCGATCACGCCCAGATAGGACGCCTCCCACAGCACTAGTGTCTGGATCTGCTTCTCGCTCGCGCCGATTGCTCGTAACGTGGCCAACTCTCGTTGCCGTTCCAGCACCGATGTCACCAGTGTGTTCACGATCCCCAGCACTGCAATCACAACGGCGATGGCTTCCAAGGCATAGGTCAATGCAAAGGTGCGATCAAAAATGGCTAGAATTTCGCGCCTCAGCTCACCATTACTGATGACCACAGGAAGCGATTCCCCTACGGTCTGATCGGTCAGTCTTGATGCGATGACGCGACGGACGCCAGCGACGTTCGTTCCTGGTTGTAGGTAGACCGGAAAAACGGTGACCCCCTCGTCATGCCAAAGCCGTTGATAGAGCGCACGATCCATCACGACCTTGCCCCCGTCGGTGGCATAGTCATAAAACACACCCGTCACTGGAAATTGCCGTTCACCCTCAGGAGTCATCAGCGTGAGGCTGTCACCTTGGCGAAGGCCGGCCGCATCAGCCAGGACTTCCGACACGATCACTCCATGATCAGCGGCTGTTTTGTTGAGCACCTCGGCTGAATCGCCTGAAAGAAATAGGTAACGGCTATGCCTCGCGTGCAGCCGCAAGTCGCGCGACACCAGCGCGGCGGGCCGTCCGTTGATCTCGATCCGCAGGTCCCGGTATGTATCGACCGCACTGACGCCCTCGGTCGATGCCAACCTGTGCATCCAATCCCGAGGAATGGTTTTGGCCAAGCTGCCGCTCTGGCTGCCGTGAAGCCAAGACGTGGGCGCGACAATCAGGTCGGCCATCACGGTTTCGTTGATCCAAATCTCCACCGTGTGACGAAAACTCTGAATCATGATCCCGACTCCGATCAATATCGCGAGGCCGATCATCAGAGCCGACACGGTCACTCCATTACGCCCCGGCGATCGAGCCGTCTGCTCGGCGGCAATCAACCTGATCGCTCGGCTTGCAGTCCCGCCGGCCTCATGCGTCGGGAGAGAGAATAATCGCTTCGTGTGCCGGATCAATAGCGGAGCAATGGAAGACAATCCAGCGAGCAGGGATAACACCGCACCGTACCCGAAGATCGGCAAGCCGGCGATCGGACGTTGTATCGCAAGTAGCCCGGCCACGATGAGCATCGCGAGTCCGACCCATGCCAGAGTCCGCGTGCGGCCTTCTCGGCTGATCTCATATCCACCAGGGGCAAGGGCCTGGACTGTCTCCGTTCGGCCCGCTTCGATGCTGGGAGCGAGCGCTCCAATCATCGAGACAACTCCTCCCACCAACGCCCCTTCAAGGAGAATGCCTGCAAGAGACTCAAAACCGATCGCAGTCGTGCCGTTCACGGATGCAGCCGACACATACAGATCGGTAATCGTTCGGCTGAGAAGCGACACAAGACTTCTGGCCATCACAATGCCAAGCCCGCCGCCCACAAGTCCGCCGATGAGTCCGATGGCAGCGGCTTCCCAGAGAAACAGCGCACAGACACGTTCTTGTGACATGCCCAGCGCTCGAAAGATTCCGATTTCGCGCCGACGTTGCGCGACTGCAAACGAGATGGTGTTATAAATGAGAAAGATTCCTACCAACAGCCCCACCGCGCTGAGCATCGCGAGATTCAGTTGAAACGCACGAACCATGTCTTCGACTTGGCTTGTGCGGTGAGCCGGTCTTTGCACCGACACTCCGGGAGGAATGATCGTCTGTAGGGCCTTTTGAATGTCGGCGACCGGGCGGTCAGGATCGGTGATAAGGTCAATGCGATCGAGACGACCTGCCAGTCCTAACAGAGTTTGAGCGGACGCGATATCCATTACGGCGAGCCGGTCCCAAGCCGAATCAAGACCTGAGACGGACTTGATCACGCCTTGGACACGAACCGCATGCCTCTGATTCCCGACCTGAATATCGAGAGTTGCTCCAACCTCAATGCCCCATTCCTTCGCCAGGCGAGTCCCAAGAAAAATGGCATCTACCGACAGGAGACGCTCGAGCGCGTTTTCCGCATTCTCGTCGCCACGCACTCGAAACGTGTTGAGGTCCGCCACCGAGAGCAGATCCAACCCCAGGACGATGAACGTATCTCCCTGATATGGGCCGCTGGCCAGACGGGCCCCTTGTTCGAGGACGGGCAACACCGACATCATATCCGGTTGCAGGCGCAACAGCGTGACGAGATTCTCGTCAATCCCCAGCTCCCCTCCCGAGACCTGCAACGTCGCAGGACCGGACACTGTCGTGACCGCATCCTGGAATGACCGCAGCACATCCACATTCGCTGTCCTGACCGCAATCGACGCAGAAACTCCTAACGCGACGCCGGCGATTGTCAGGACCGTCCGCAGAGGCCGCTGAAGAAAATGCGTTCGGCGTAGTAGAAGAAAGATATTCAAATCGCGTACTT
>JBQTHT010000074.1:0-5708 GCA_052389595.1 Nitrospiraceae bacterium | reverse complement strand
GATACCACTTGCGGTTGGCGGGCACGATGAACCAGGGCGCATGATCGGTACTGGTGGCCGAGATGACATCCTCGAAGGCGCTCATATAATCCGACCAGAGCTTGCGTTCCTCAAGATCGCCTTCGTTGAACTTCCAGCGCTTTTCCGGGTCACGAATGCGCGCTTCCAGTCGCTGCCGCTGCTCCTCTTTGGAGATATGCAAAAAGAACTTCAGAATAGTCGTCCCGTTCTCGTGCAACAGCTCTTCAAATTCTTTGATCTGTCCGAATCGCTGCTTGGCCTGCTTGTCCGAAATGAGCCCGTGCACGCGGGTGATGAGCACGTCTTCGTAATGAGAGCGATTGAAAATTCCGATGTGTCCCTTCGCCGGCGCTTCTTGATGCACACGCCAGAGAAAGTCGTGCGCCAGTTCCTTGAATGACGGAGTCTTAAATGAGACGACCCGACATCCCTGCGGATTGACCCCCGACATGACATTCTTAATCGTGCCGTCTTTGCCGCTGGTGTCCATGCCCTGAAGCACGATGAGCAGCGCCTGTTGACCATTCGCATACAGCCGTTCCTGCAAGCGACTGAGTTTCTCGATGCGGGCGGCCGTCGTGTGCTTCGCCTTCGCCTTGCCTTGCTCGTTGCTCTTGTAGTCGCCGGTATCGTCCGGATCATACTGATCGAGAGCGAATGTAGCGCCAGGATTGATACGATATTCTTTCACACCGTGACCGGTGCGGCTCCTCTCGTCTTTCACCTTACTGCCCCTTGCCGCCGAACATCTCGCGCAGCATCTTTTCCATATCTTCGGCGCTTTGTGGTCCTCCCGACGCGTTGCCAGGCGCTCCCTTGGTCTGCCCTTGAGCGTCCTTCGATTTTTTCTTGCGCTCCTGCTTCGCGTTCATCTGATCCCGTTGCGCCTTCATCTGCTCCGTCATCTGCATCTGCTGCTGTTGCTGCATGGCGGCCTGATCGACCGTTTTATAGCCGGCTGGCACGGTAAAGAGGTCGGACGAGAGTGATTGTTTCTCAACCTTTGTGACCTCCCAGCTTATATCCGGCTTGCCGCTTTGCTCATAAGTGACCATCCGCATCGGGTAGTACTCTCTTGCCAGGGTCTTCTCGAAAGAGGAAAAAGAAGCCAGTTCTTCAGACGGTACGTGCGCCCACAAATCAAGGGCCGAAATCCCAATTTTGGCGCCCCAAAATTCCGACGTGTCGCCATCTTCATCCTTCACGACGAATTGCTCGGCCTTATAGCCCGCAATGATCTCGGTCTTTCCGGTCCTGACCGTTGTCCGCCTCTTCTGCTGATCCCGCTCGCCAGGCTCTGCGGATAGACCGGAAATATAGGCTGCATTCTGACTGGGCATGAGTGTGATCATTTTCTTGGCATCGTTGTCGATGATCATGATAAATCCCCTGGGGCCGGCTCCCGCCTTTCCCGGTTCATGGGGGACGATCCCTTCCATGCGGATCTTGCTCCCCTTGACGTACGTCTTGGATTCGAGAGGCATGCCTTTCGTTGCATCAGCGCTTTTCATAGCGCCTTTGGTCGTGGTGTAGATGATCCCCTCGAAGCTGCCGGCAAACGCGGAGCTGACCAAGCACAGGGCGACCACACAACTCAGGAGGAATCCATCGATGAGCTTCATAGGGGGGTGCTTCTTTCGTGTACGGAGTGGCGGAAGTCACTTCTCTTTAATGGATTCAGCCACTCGGCGCAAGGAGAAAGGAGTAGTAAACATACATTTTCGTAACTTGACGGCGAGGGGTAGTGGGGAAAACAATAGCTCTCTTTTTTTCAGGAGGTGAGCGATGCCCGTCAATCCAGATAGGTTGAATGAGTTTCTAGGCAAGGCAGTGGGCGATATCGGCGCCGCAATGAGCGCGAACCTCGTGCTGATCGGCGACCGGCTGGGCCTGTACAAAGCCATGGCGAAGCTGGGTCCTGTCACGCCGGCGGAGCTCGCGAAGGCAACCAAGACAGCCGAACGCTATGTCCGCGAGTGGTTATCCAACCAGGCGGCTGGTGGCTATGTCACGTACGATGCTGCCGCCGGCCGATTCACCCTGCCTCCGGAACAAGCGTTCGCTCTGGCCGACGAAACCAGCCCTGCGTTCTTACCCGGTGCGTTTCAAGTGATCGCCGCCACGTTCATGGCCGAGCCCAAGATCGAACAGCGATTCCGCTCAGGCAAAGGTCTAGGCTGGGAAGAGCACGATCACCGTCTGTTTGAAGGCACGGAGCGCTTCTTCCGACCAAACTATATCGGCAATCTGGTCGCGAAGTGGATTCCGGCACTAGACGGGGTGGAAGCGAAACTCAAAACCGGTATCAAAGTGGCGGATGTGGGATGCGGCCTCGGGGCTTCGACGATCATCATGGGTAAAGCCTATCCGAAATCGACATTCATCGGCTTCGACTATCACAAGCCTTCCATCTCGACAGCGCGCAAGCGGGCGAAGGAGGCGGGGGCAAAAAATGTGACCTTCCAGGTCGCTAAGTCCACCAATTATCCGGGTAAGGATTATGGCTTCGTCGCCCACTTCGATTGCCTCCACGACATGGGCGATCCGACTGGCGCCGCCAAGCATGTGCGCAACACGCTGGCGCCGGATGGGACCTGGATGATTGTGGAACCGTTCGCAAACGACAAGGTGGAAGACAACCTCAATCCGGTTGGGCGCGTGTACTATGCCGCTTCCACCATGATCTGTGTGCCGGCGTCCTTGGCCTATAAGGGCCCGGCACTGGGCGCGCAGGCTGGAGAAGCGAGGCTGCGCGACGTGGTGACAAAGGGCGGGTTTGCGCGCTTCCGCCGAGCGACGCACACGCCGTTTAATCTGGTGCTGGAAGCGAGACCGTAGCCAGCGCGTACGATAGACCTTGAAAAGCCGCTCCAACTCTCGAAGGTGGAGCGGCTTTTCTTTCTCACCGTATCGCGAGCATCCTTGGAAAGGATGTACTAATGCGTGAAAACTGACACTGCTCTGATATATTGCGTTCAATATCCGCCCAACGGAGGGAGGGACCGTGAAGGGAATCGTATTCAACCTACTTGAAGAGTTGGTCCGTCGGGAGCACGGCGAGAATACCTGGGATGCCTTGCTCGAATCCGCCGGGCTCGACGGCGTATATACCTCGTTGGGCAGCTATGCCGACGCGGAACTGATGAAACTGGTGGCGGCAGCCTCATCGGCTCTCCACAGCCAGCCTGACACCATTTTGCGCTGGTTCGGCAGAAAGGCCATGCCCCTCTTGGCCGAGAAGTATCCGTCCTTTTTTGCCACTCAAAAAAGCGCGCGTCCCTTTCTACTAACCCTGAACGACATCATTCATCCCGAAGTACGCAAGCTCTATCCCGGCGCGGTTGTGCCGGTCTTCGACTTTGATACTTCTTCTCCTGACACGCTGATAATGGGCTATACCTCCGAACGGAAACTCTGCGCGCTGGCGCAAGGGTTCGTTGAAGGCGCGGCGGATCATTATGGCGAGGACCTGTCGTTCGAGCAGACCCAGTGCATGCACCGTGGCGACGAAAAGTGTGTGTTTCGCATGCAATTCAGGAAACCGGGGCCATAGCCGATGGCCGAGATGAAGGCGTCTCCTGACGCAGATTTGTCCCGTTTACCTAAGCGACTCGAACGCGAGCGCCGAGCCAGGCTCGAAGCCGAGGCCATCGCGGAACGCGGGCTGCGCGACCTGTATGAACGGCAAAAAGAGATTTCGTTGCTCGAAGCCATTGCCGTGGCGGCCAACGAAGCGACTTCAGTTGACGACGCGATGCGCTTCGCACTGAAGAGCATTTGCGATTACATGCAATGGCCGCTCGGTCACCTCTATCACAGCGTTCAAGAACCTCTCGGCACCCCCATAGAATTGGCATCCACAAGCACCTGGCACATCCAAGATCCAGCTCGCTTTTCCGCCTTTTGTGACGTGAGCACGGCCATGCGGTTTTCGTCAGGTGTGGGGCTTCCGGGACGCATTCTGGCCGCCGGCAAGCCGACCTGGATCATGGACGTGACCCAGGACCAAAATTTTCCGCGGGCGGCTTATGCCAAGCAAGCGGGACTCAAATCGGGATTCGGATTCCCTGTCATGGTTGGAACGGAAGTGGCGGCGGTGTTGGAATTCTTCGCGGAAGAGACCCTGGCTCCTGATGAAGGACTACTCAGGATTATGGCTCACATCGGCACGCAACTCGGGCGCGTGATGGAGCGCAAGCGAGCGGAAGAGCGATTGATCTACAGTGCATTTCACGACTCCCTCACCAAACTCCCAAATCGCGCGCTATTCCTCGAGCGCCTCGAGTTCGCCATGCATCGCGCCAAGCGTCACACGAACTACAAGTTTGCGGTGCTATTCATCGATCTCGATCGCTTCAAAATCATCAATGATAGCTTGGGCCACGTGGCCGGGGATCAATTGATCATTGAGGTTGCCCGCCGCCTCACCGCCAGCCTGCGTCGGAACGATATGATCGCACGCTCCTCGGAGGAAGAACCTTCTTCGGAGCGTATGGGTGAGGACACACTCGCTCGCCTAGGAGGCGATGAATTCACCGTGTTGCTCGATGAAATCCGGGACCTGACCGACGCCATCCGGGTAGCCGAAAGAATTCAGCGAGAACTGGCCATTCCAGTTCTTTTAGCCGGTCAGGAAGTGGTGACTACTGCGAGCATCGGCATCGCGCTTAGCGCGACGGGCTACAGTGTCGTCCACGATATTCTTCGCGATGCGGATATCGCCATGTACCGTGCCAAGACACTGGGTAAGGACCGCTATGAAATATTCGACCAAGGCATGCATGCCAACGCCGTCGTGCGCCTGCAGTTTGAGGCAGAGTTGCGCCATGCCATGGAAGCCCACCAGTTCCACCTGCATTACCAACCAATTGTCTCGCTGCCAAATGAAAATGTGGCTGGGTTTGAGGCGCTTATCCGCTGGCAGCACCCATCGCGGGGCCTAATCCTTCCCGCGGAGTTCATTCCAATTGCCGAAGAAACCGGTCTGATTCTCATCATGGGAAAATGGGTGCTGTTTGAGGCTTGTCGACAAGGGCGCTTGTGGCAGGAACGGTTCCCCAAAGATCCTCCGTTGACCATGAGTGTAAACCTTTCCGCCAAACAACTCGTCCAGCGTGATCTCATCGATCAAATTGCGCAGGTCCTGGAAGAGACGAGCATTGCTTGTAACAGCCTTCGACTTGAACTCACGGAGAGCGTGGCCATGGAAAACGCCGAGCGCACGCGGCTGTTGTTCGTCGAGCTTAAACGTCTAGGGGTTCGGCTTAGTATTGATGATTTCGGGACGGGATATTCTTCCTTGAGTTATTTACGCCGCTTTCCCGTTGATACGCTGAAAATTGATCGTTCGTTTGTCAAAAATATCGACGATGAAACGGACAACAGAGAGATTGTGCGGATGATTATGATGCTTGCGCGTAACCTCGACATGGATGTGATCGCGGAAGGTCCGGAGACGTCTCAAGAAGTCGGTCACCTGAAGGAACTCAATTGCGGATATGCGCAAGGATACTTCTTCTTCAAACCCATGGATGGCGCCGCTATTGAAACGATACTGGAGCAGCGATTGTGATAGGTGCTGTTCCAATTTACGGACGTGTGCCCTGCGAAAAACGAATGGCCCCTGAGTCGCAAGACTCAAGGGCCACCATGGTGGAGGCGCCGGGAGTTGAACCCGGGTCCGAAGA
>JBQTHT010000073.1:0-10085 GCA_052389595.1 Nitrospiraceae bacterium | reverse complement strand
CGTCCATTGAACATACCCATGGCATGGCCGCCATGTTCATGAATCGTCAGGCCGCTGATTTGGATATCCTCCGCTCCATAGGGCCATTTGCCGATATGAAACACACCGACACGCTCTCGACCGAGTATAGACACTTTGTCGATTCCCTCACCGACCAGCCGTAGCCGTTCTTTGCTATGAATCGTGACATCTTCACGGTATGCGCCTGCCTTGATTCGAACCGTATCGCCTTTCCCTGCATCATCAATGGCCGCCTGAATGGATGAGTATTGGCCCGAGCCATCAAGGGCCACAACCAAAGTTCGTGGTTGCGGCGCTGAAGGGGAATAGCCTTCCTGGGCCAGGCAGACTGCAGCGATGGAACACCAGAACATCCAGGTGAGCGCGAACGTGTGTGGAATCAGACTCATGGAGAGGAAATACAGGCGCATCGCTGAAGAAGTCAACCCCGCTTTCTTGTGAGTGTCGTCAGCCACGTGCTATTCTCCGCCGCCATGATCCTCGTCGGGCTGACAGGCGGCGTGGCCACCGGCAAAAGCTCGGTAGCTCATATGTTCCAGCGCTGCGGCGCTGCGGTCATCGATGCTGATGTATTGGCGCGCCAAGTCGTCGAACCGGGCAAGCCCGCATGGCGCGAGATTGTCGACATGTTCGGCCGACAGATCCTTCGTCCAGATCGAGCCATTGACCGCCATGCTCTGGCTCATATGGTCTTTCGGAATCCAGTCCAGTTGAAGCAGCTCGGCGCAATCATCCACCCCCGAGTGGCTCGTGAGCAAGCCCGGCTCACCCGCGAGATTGCCGCAAAAGACCCCCGTGCAGTCATCATCTATGATGCCCCGGTCTTGATCGAAGCCGCTGCCCACCGGCGGATGGACAAGATTATTGTCGTCACAGCCGACCAGAGGACTCAGATCTCGCGTCTTCAGAAACGCAACGGTTTTTCGCGCGCCGAAGCCCTCCGGCGCATCCGCAGCCAGATACCGCTGTGGAAGAAGATCGAACTGGCCGACCACGTGATTGACGGGGCACGGCCGATCGAAAAACTCAGGCGCGAAGTCAAGCTGGTTTACCGGGCCATCTCACGTTTGGCTTGATCCACCGTCTTGTAGTCCGTCCGCAATCTGCCTTAAACTTTCCTCGGCAAGAGCACCGATACTCACCACGCTTAACCAGGAGGTCCGCCATGCCTACCTATATCAGTCTTGTAAAATTTACCCAGCATGGGTTGTCTACGATGAAGGACAAGGGAATGGAACGGGCAGAGATGGTGAAGAAAAACGCGCAGTCGCTGGGGGGAAAACTGGTTCAGGCCTTCTACTGTCTGGGCGAATACGACGTCGTCGCGATCTGGGAATTTCCGGATAACCGGACGGCCATGAAAGCGGCCGTGCTCAATGCGACGATCGGTCATATTCAAATCACCACCATGCCGGCCGTCTCGCGCGACGAGTGGAAGAAGATTCTCCAGGAAACAGTGGGTAAGCGAAAGTAGCGAGAGGAAACCCGGCGTTCTCGTGTGGTAGAGTGCGGCCATGCACCAGATGGCGATCATCGGCTCCGGCCCTGCCGGGCTCACCGCAGCTATCTATGCCGCGCGGGCCAATCTCTCCCCGTTGCTGATCGAGGGTTGGCAATCGGGCGGACAGCTCACCACCACGACGGAGGTGGAGAACTATCCCGGCTTCTCGAAGGGAATCATGGGGCCCGATCTCATGAAGGACATGAGAATGCAAGCCGAACGATTCGGGACTCAGTTTCTGACCGGCGACGTATCGGCCGTCGATGTGAAGCAATCGCCGTTCACGCTCACCATTGACTGCGAACACCAGATCAAAGCCAAGACTCTGATCATCGCAACGGGGGCCTCATCCATCCAGCTCGGCCTGCCGAACGAACCGCGTCTCACCGGCCATGGGGTCTCCACCTGCGCGACCTGCGACGGGTATTTCTTTCGGGGGCAAGAGTTGGTGGTCGTCGGCGGCGGCGATAGCGCGATGGAGGAAGCCACCTTCCTGACCAAGTTCGCGACTCGCGTCTCCATCGTCCACCGGCGGGATAAACTCCGCGCGTCCAAGATCATGCAGGATCGCGCGTTCAAGAATGAGAAAATTACATTCGTCTGGAATTCGGTCGTCGAAGATATTCTGGGTGGCGACGTGGTCGCCGGCGTTCGCCTGCGCAATGTCGTCACCGGAACGATCTTGGAGTTGCCTTGCGCCGGCGTCTTCGTAGCCATCGGTCACCGTCCCAACACGGCTCTCTTTGCGGGCCAGCTCGACATGGACGGCCAAGGCTACATTGTGACTAAACACGGCGCCACCACCAGCAGGCCGGGTGTCTTTGCCGCCGGAGACGTGCAGGATTCTACTTATCGGCAAGCGATTACCGCTGCCGGTTCAGGCTGTATGGCGGCCATGGACGCCGAACGCTATCTTGAGGCGCTTAGCACGTGAAGCGTCGTTCGTGAAGCGTATCTCGCAACGAGTTCACACGTTCCGAACAGTGAGGATTGCATTTCACGATACACGAGGAACATCGATGATGCGGTGCGCCATCGTTCACTACCACGAACTCGCCCTAAAAGGTCGCAATCGCGATTTCTTCGAGCAACGGCTCATCCGCAACCTCCGCTTCGCCTTGAAAGATCTGGGCGCCACGCGGGTCGAAAACCTTCGAAGCCGTATTCGCGTGCAGCTTCCTTCCAACGTTCCCGACACGGTCATCAAGGAACGCCTGACACGTGTCTTCGGAATCGCCAATTTTATCCTTGCCCGCTCAGTTCCCCTCGACCTGGCACAACCGAATCTCAATGAATTGAAAACGGCTGTTCGACAGGTGCTACGGGATTACACATTTTCCACGTTTCGGGTCACGGCCAAGCGAGCGGACAAACGCCTCGCTCTCACGTCGATGGATGTGGAGCGGGAGATCGGCGCGCATATTTGCGAACAGGTCGGCAAGAAGGTGAGCCTCACCCGACCCGACCTGACGGTCTTTATCGAACTTCTGTCAAAAGAGGCCTTCTATTCCGTGGAGAAGGTCCAAGGACCAGGGGGGATGCCGGTCGGGGTCAGCGGCAAGGCGGCCTGTTTGATTTCAGGCGGCATTGATTCACCGGTGGCGGCGTATCGCATGATGAAGCGGGGATGCACGGCGCTCTTCGTACATTTCTCAGGCCGCCCGCTCGTCAGTCGTGCATCCGAAGACAAGGTGCGCGAGATCGTCGAGTTGCTCACGGCCTATCAATATTATTCGCGACTGTACGTGGTGCCCTTTGGAGAGATTCAACGGGACATCGTGGTCGAAGCACCGGCGGCATTCCGCGTTGTCCTCTATCGGCGCATGATGCTGCGGATCGCCCAGGAACTCGGGATGCGCGAGGGCTGTTGGGCGCTCGTCACCGGCGACAGCTTGGGGCAAGTCGCGTCGCAAACTCCGGACAATCTTTCCGTCGTGCAGGAAGCGGCTGAGCTGCCGATTCTCCGCCCATTGATCGGTATGGACAAAGTGGAGATTACCGACCAGGCTCGGCGCATCGGAAGTTTTGAAACGTCGATCCAGCCGGATCAGGACTGTTGCACGCTCTTCGTCCCACCTCACCCGAGCACGAAAACCAGACTCGACGATATCCGTAAGGTCGAACGCCGGTTCGATGTCGGAGCATTGCTGAAGCATGGCGTCGCAAAAGCCGAGCTGACGGAATTTACGTTCCCTTCTTAGCGCGCTCCAGCGCTTTCTCCCTCACGATCCGAAAGTGCGCCTCCAGTTCCCGGCGCATGGCTAACGCCACGAGCCAATCCGGCATGATCGTGTCCAATTCGACAACCAACTCAAACTCCGCGCGCGTGTGGTTGCCGCCATCCGTAGGACTCAGTTTCCACACTCGATGATAGCGCTTGAAGTCGCCGGCCTTGAGGTCGGTGACCAATCCCCCGCCAGGCAGCGCGTGCGACTCGGCAACCAAGCGGCGTTCACCGGTCAAGAGTGAGTGTTGGATCGAGAGATCGGTCGTTGTTCGACCGTCGTGTTCCTCGATACGCGCCATCCGCATCCGAACTTCGAAGAGATCCGGCCACCGTGGGTAATCCGTCAGCACAGCCAGCACAACGGCCGGTGATACAGGAAACGTGACGGTCGCTGTCGCCCGCACACCGCCCCCTGAATCCGGATGAACGTCGAGGATCGCGGAATGCTCGGCGGCGGCCGGCGTCTCAAGCGGCCATCCTGGTAGGAGATTCGGTGATCCTCCCCAAAGCTCAATCAACGCGACCGTGATCACGAATGGAACAACGCGCACAGACCTACCCTGTAACGGCTTCCAGTAGGCGCGTGTGGACTCGCCGGACGCGCTCGAGTTGCCCCTTGGCGGGGAACCGTTCATAGAATCCATCAGCTCGAAACTCTTTTGCCAAGCCGGCCCACGGCTGGAGAAGTTCCTTGAACGGTTTGGGGGAAGGGCTCTGCTCCCACTGGCCCATGAGTTTGCGATCTATGATTAAGTCATCCAACACTCGGATGAGCGCTTTAAGCGTCACGTCTCGCGTAAACATGAACCGTTCGTTGTGTCCCCACACCTCACCCATCACCTCTTTCACGCCCTTGAGATAATCGCGCACCAGCGCGTAGCTCTTGTCGGCCCTCATCCCTAGATGAGATTCCATCCAACGCTTGTGTTGCGTGACGACTTTCAACAACTCATTGAAAATCTCCGACTGGAGCACCCACTTTTCCTGCTTGCTGCGTCCGCCCAGGCGATTGATCTTGTATTGCAGAGGCGAGTCAGCTTCTTCATAGAGAAGATTGACGACCTTGGCCGCGAATTTTTTCTCCGGGCTTTCCCAGGAAACCTTTTCGTACAAGTCCACCAGGTGGGAGCGGTTGATCCGCGTGTGGGTAGAGTTGATGATCACGAACATCTCGGTGGCGAAGTCGCCGCTTCTCCCATCGAACAACACGCACGGTACCTCGACCTGAGAAATCTGATCCGGATGCTTGTCCCGAAAGAAATGGAGACCCGCCAGTCGATGCTGGCCGTCGATCACCAGATATTGGCCCTTCGGCTCGCTGAGGTGCCCGATCGATTCATTCCCGTCCAATTTCTGAAATCGAAGGATTTCGTCTGTGAAGAGAAGCACCGTCCCGGGCACCATCGGTTGGGTGACGACCGTCTCGAAGAAGTTGACGATCTGTTTGATCTTCTGACGGTTGAGCGCACGTTGGAATCCCTTTTCGCTCCGCTCGATACCGGCGATGAACTGGGCGACTTCGTCGTGATCCGAGATCTTGTCTTGTGCGATCTCCTCGCCTTCGAAGTAGTACCGGCTCGTAAACCGGACTTTCTCCAGCAGATCGACTGCTTTATACGCGATAAAATAGAAGGTGCCCTCTTTTTGTCTGATACGGGTAGCGAGCATGGCCCCTCCTTCCTGAAGCCAGTGAAGAGTGAGGAGTGTAGAGTTATCGATTCCGTGCTTCCACTCCTCACTCTACACTCTTCACTCATTAACTGCTCTGATTGTACGCACCCTGATACGTCGCTGCAATGGAGCAATTTGTGATAGGATCGGGCCATGCATTCAACATCCTGGCGCCGCCGGCTTCTCACTGGCGCCATGCCTCTTGGTTTGTACCTCGCTTGCGCCTGGCTGATATCAGCCGACCTCGCAATCGCTCAACCATTGGACGACTCTTCTGCCACCACTGAATTTTCGTGCAGCTTCGGCATGGCCAAAGGAGAGTCGTCCCGCAGTTGCCACGTTCCGTTTCCGCCAGGCTGTGCGGTCGCCAATTTCCCCGGCTCAACCAAACCCTGGGTCACCATCTCCAAAGGCGGCAAAACGACCTGCCGGTTTGATGAAAAGGGCACCGATTGGAAAACGCGCATCACCGGCGCTTGCGGCCGCTGTGCCACGGGTCAATGTTCGGCGCAGTTTCATGTGCGGTTCGACTGCTCCAACCGATAGCGGGCCTGTTGAAAAAGGCAGCTGACTTCGTTCTCAGCTCGCTCCCTATCTCATACGGATCTGGGTCCAGAGGTAAACGATGTTTCACGATCGAAGACCACCTTTTTATAAAACCTGCCGTGCCTATGTCGCTGACTGATACCATCAAGCAGGAAGCTCGGGCGTTGGGATTAGATGCTGTGGGCGTCAGTCGAATCGAAAGTCCCCCTCGGTCGTCAGCGATCAGCAATCAGCCCACCCCTCTCCCAACACTCCTCCATGAGCGTCTGATGGAATGGCTGGAACGCGGCTATCAGGGCGTCATGGCATGGATGGGACGGGAGCCGGCCCACCGCGCCGATCCTGCGAAGGTCTTGGACGGCTGCCGCTCCATTATTTCTGTAGGGATCAATTACGCTTCTTTCCAACGAGCCGATGAAAGCCCGGGCCACGGACGGGTCGCGCGATACGCCTGGGGAAAAGACTATCACCGGGTCCTGGGCGATCGGCTTGCCCAGTTGGAAGCACGCATTGCCACTCTGGCGCCCGATGCCAGGACCCGCAGTTATGTGGATACTGGGCCGGTGATGGAGAAACCCTGGGCACAACAGGCCGGGCTTGGCTGGATCGGCAAACATTCCAATCTCGTGTCACCTCACTACGGCTCCTGGCTGCTCCTCGGTGAGATTCTGACTACGTTAGAGCTAGACCACGATGAGCCGGGAACCGATCTCTGCGGTTCCTGTTCACTCTGCATCCAGGCGTGCCCGACTGGAGCGATTACAGAACCCTACGTGGTGGATGCACGCAGGTGCATTTCCTACCTGACCATCGAATTGCGGGGCGCGGCCGACAAGCTACCCGACGATCTTGCTCCCAAGCTCGGTAACCGCATCTTCGGCTGCGACGACTGTCTCGATATCTGCCCGTACAATACTCAGGCGCCACCTGGAACCGAACCGGCCTTTCAACCCTCCGGCATCACACTAGCCCCGCGGCTTTCGGAGTTGGCCGCGATCAGCGAGGCTGACTTCATCCGTATGTTCCGCGAAAGCCCCATCAAGCGCACAACCTATGTCGGCCTGCGCAGAAACGTCGCTCAGGCGATGCACAATGAACGGTATCGTACGGGTGATCCGCAACCAGACCGCGCTCGTTGCGGCTGACACGTTCGATCGTTCCAGCCGACTCCCTTCTTTTTTCCTTAGCGCCGGAGTGATAGTCTAGGGCTCCGATGCGTCCCCCAACCCTCCTTATCATCGACGATGATCCGTCGATGCGTCGCTTCTTCGAAGCGGTGCTGAAAAAGGAGGGCTACGACTTGCTCGTCGCTCGCACCGGAGAGGAAGGCATTCAGTTCATCCGGGACAGGCCGGACATCGATGTGATTGTCACGGATCTGAAACTGGGCGCTCTCTCAGGACTCGGCATCTTGGAAAACTCCAAGAAGATGTTGCCGAACGTACCGGTGATCATCATGACCGGCCACGGGTCCGTGCAATCGGCGGTCGAAGCCATGCGTAAGGGCGCGTACGACTATATCGTCAAGCCCGTGGATAACGACGAACTGCGCCTCGTCATCGGTCGAGCGCTCGAACTGCGGCGGCTGTCTCGACACAACGAGGCGCTTCGCGCCGGGCTCCACGAGCGATTCGGTTTCGATCGCATCATCAGCCGGTCTCCGGACATGGGGCTGATCAAGCGGTTGGCGATGGAACTGGCGCAGACCGACGCCACCATCCTCATTACCGGCGAGAGCGGAACAGGCAAGGAACTGGTCGCACGGGCTATTCATCTGGCCAGTTCACGATCCCACGGCCCGTTGATAGCGCTCAACTGCGCCGGCATACCGGAACATCTTCTTGAATCCGAACTGTTCGGTTATGAGAAGGGAGCGTTCACGGACGCCAAAGCTTCTAAGCCGGGACGATTTCAGCTCGCGGACGGCGGCACGTTGTTCTTAGATGAAATCGGCGAGATGAGCCAGGGCGCTCAAGCAAAGTTGCTCCGAGTACTCGAACATCGGGTGGTCGAGCCTCTGGGCGGCGTCCGTAGTGTCACAGTCGATATCCGGGTCATCGCCGCCACTAACCAGGACCTTCCCCATCTCATCAAGCAAGGCCGCTTTCGTCTCGACCTTTATTATCGGCTCAACGTTTGCCAAATCCGCATTCCCGCGTTGCGCGAGCGGCCCATGGATATCAAACCGCTTCTGGAGTCGTTTCTGGAAGAGTCCAGCCGCGAACGAGCAACTCGCGTCAGACGGATTTCTCCTGAAGCGCTGGCCATCCTCGAGCGACACGATTGGCCGGGCAACGTGAGAGAACTTCATAACGCAGTCGAATGGATCACGATTACCTGTAAGGACGATGAAATTACACCAGAACATCTCCCGCCTATGTTGCAAAGCGTCGGACCGGGAATGATGCCCGCCGCTCAAGACTCTCCATCCCTACTTTCATTCGGACTATCAGTGGAAGAAGTGGAAAAAGCGATGCTGCAGGAGGCGCTGGCTAAAACGGGGGGCAACGTAACCGAAGCCAGCCGACTCCTCAAGATCACGCGGAATACGTTGCGATATCGAATGGCGAAGTACAATCTGGAAGGCGAGCGCGGGTAAGCCGTCCACGAACGCTAGGCGAAGCGGACCTTGCTAATGAGTTGTCTCAGTATCCTGGAAGTTTGAGGTCTTCAGTATCCAGAGTATCGGCCGGCTCACTGGAAGGAAATAAGACTATCTGATCAGCAGCTTCATCCACGAATCTCGACTCACTCGCTTCCAGATAATCTTGGCGACTGTCGATCGCAATCCAATGTCTTCCCTCTCGTTCAGCCGCTTCTCCTGTCGTATTACTACCGGCAAAGGGATCTAATACCAGGTCATTAGGGTCCGTAAGAAAGCGAATAAAAAAGGCCGGCAGCTGTATTGGAAACCTTGCAGGATGTGGCTTATAGCCAATCCTCTTACATTCACTCAGGTAATGGCCATTAGCATCATTATTTCCCAGAATCAAAATGTTCGGTGGAATTGAACCCTCACGTTCCTTAAACTTAGACGTGATACTATGGCCGGACGGACGCTTCTTGGCTCGATATCCCTTCTTTATCAAGCGCAGCATGTCTGGGCTGTATTGTTGAAGCACTCTTTGGTTATCTGCCTTCGGCCATTGCGTTTTCGATAGCCACCAAAGACACTCGACAGCATCCTTCACTCTAAGTTTTCGGACATTCACCCATTCTGCTGGTGCGGGCAGTTTGGCAGGGTTATACCAGTAGAATTCTTGGGCGAGGTAAAAGCCAACCTCTTGTACCAACGCAATAAGGGCTTCAAAGTGACACAAGGATCGGGTAGGAGCACCTGGAGTCCAACTCCCACCAATGTTGAGCACGAAACTGCCATCATCAGCCAATATCCGCCGTATTTCTCGGCCAAAGGGAACTAACCAGGAAACATAATCTCGCTGAGAGACAGTTCCGTACTCCTTTTTGAAATGAAGTGCATAGGGAGGGGAAGTAACCACGAGATTCACAGATGACGGTGCAAGTCGGCTCATCACTTCGATCGCGTCTCCAACAAAAGCCTTGCCGCATTTCGTAGAATACAGCGGCCTGAGCTTTGGTTTCATATCCATCAAGATTTCCGTCTCAATTTTGATGCTTCTCGTAACGCATTAATTAGAGAATCGTGCCAAGGAGGTGTTGCAACTTTTGGTACTGGCTGCATGATCATGAGGAAGTCCGGTGCATCGTCTCGGCGACGCAGAGTAGATGTGACCGCATAGAGATAGGACCATACGCGCGTATGATTGAACAGACATGCGGCTAGAATGTCGAATTGGCCGACTCTGTAGCCTCTTGTCGGACCACCTCCAATAGCATTCCTTGTCTTCTGGATTTCAACCTTATACGAAGGAGGGTCGGAGAATAATTCCTTACTTCGAACGTTCTTACATTCAATTTTGAACGTTTTGCCACAATAAGTGATCACAAAATCAGGCTGACCATCTTTGTCCTGCCATATACAGTTTTGGATGTCGCCAGCTTCAATATGGCGTTCGATCTGTTTGTTCAGAAAGTAGTCAGCCAACTTTCCTTTAACATCAACACGTGCCCGAAACCCTTTTTGAATTGCCGATAGTA
>JBQTHT010000072.1:0-24761 GCA_052389595.1 Nitrospiraceae bacterium | reverse complement strand
CTCCGGAACAACCCCTGCAAATCCACCACCAGGTCAAACTGCTCTGCACGAAGCTGAGGCACGAGGGACAACCAACTCATCGGCCCTCCGTTCACCGTCCAGACCCGATCCAATCCGACCGCTCGCTCGAGTAGTTCCGCCCATTGCCGCTTGACCAACCAGGCGACATGCGCCTGCGGATATCGACTCCGCAGCGCGGACAAGACAGGCAAGGCATGAACGATGTCCCCGAGCGAACTCGGTTTGATGATGAGAATCCGGCGGAAGTCTGACATCAGGACGCCATCAGCTCATGAGGACCGAGCGCTGAGGACTGTGCAACAAAGTGAACGTGTTGATTGAGTTGATGGTCAATCACTACATCACCAGATCCGAACATCACCACATCTCCCTGAGTCCTCATTACTCAGTCCTAAATCAATCAGTCCTCATGAGTCGCCCGCTGGAATTGCTGACGGCTGAGCTGTCCTGGAAACATCGGCCACAATCCACTCGACCGCTCCGGACAGCGAGTCCACGATGTGATCCGGAGGACGGCCGTCGCGTTCAAGCTCGCTTGCCGCCTGCTCGCTCGAAGAACCGGTGGTCACAAGTAGACTCTTCACGCCGACACGAGCGGCGAGCTCGATGTCGAGCGCCTTATCGCCTACCAGATACGCTCGCGAGAGATCGATCCCTAGTTCATGAACCGCGCGCTCGACCATCGCAGTTCCCGGTTTCCGGCAGGCGCAGGCATCATCGGGATGATGGGGACAGAAATAAATGGCGTCCGGCGAAGCGCCTTCGGTTTCAAGGAGTTCGCGCAGTCTGTTATGGATCAGCTCCAAATCCTTGAGTGAGAAGCGCCCGCGCGCAATGCCTGATTGGTTTGTGAGCACGACAAGGCGCGCCCCCGCCCCTTTCGCGCGGCCCAAAGCCTGCCCGACGCCCGGCAACAACTCCAATTCCTCCGGCCTTTTGATGTAGCCGGTATCTCTATTGATCGTCCCGTCCCGATCCAGGAATAGGGTGACTCCGGTTAAGAACGCGTGAGGCGTCAGCCCTGAAGCGCGAAGCGTAGAAGATTCCGGAGGCTGGGGTACGGGAGTGATCGCATCAATCGCCGCTCGGTACACTTCATCCACCCCGACACGGGTCATGCACCGGTGATCGATGGGACACTCCCGAAGCAGGCAGGGCGCGCACTCGACCGGCTGTCGAACGATGCGATGCCCTTTTCCAAAGGGAGCCGTCGTCTGCCAATCGGTCGGGCCGAAGATCGCGACGACAGGAACCTTCAATGCGGCGGCGATGTGCATCGGCCCTGTATCATTCGTCAGAAATAACCCGCACCGGTTCGTCACCGCCATCAGTTCTCTGATCGATGTCCGGCCCGACAGTATCACCGGATTGCCGTCAATCATCTTGCCAATCGACCGCCCGAGAACCTCCTCTCCCCTCGCTCCCACAATGACGACCCGCGACGGCTTTCCCTCCTGCCCGCCGTATTGTTGAACGAGTCGATTCACAGTTTGCGCAAACCGTTCGGGCAACCAGCGTTTGGCGCTTCCATAGGTGGAACCGGGATTGACGCCGATCAACGGATCGGACTCTGCAATCCCACACTCGGCCAACCTTTTGGCCATCGTCGATTGTTCTTCATCGGAGAGGAAGAGTCGCGGCGACGGGACAGTCCCCGCGCAACCCAGCGGCTTCAAAAGACTCCAGTAGTAGTCCACTTGATGCCTCATTGCGGCTCGATCGGGGATTGGAATCGGATGAGAGAGGAGCAAGCTTCGGCCGTCTGTGGCATATCCGTACCGACGGGGAATGCCGGCGAGGAACGCCAGGAGCGCCGCCTCAAACGCATTCTGAAAGAGAATCGCCATGTCAAACCGCAGGCGCCTGACGACACCGGCCAGCGTCCATTTTCCAGAAAGCCCCGCGTGGCGGCCTGCATGGTCATACACGAGGCTTCGATCAATCCCAGGGTGGCCGGCAAACAGCTCGGCGACGGCCGGTTTGGCCAAAACCGTGATTTCGGCCTGAGGGAACAACGTGCGCAGCGCACTCAAGGCGGGCTCACACATGACCGCATCGCCGATCCAATTCGGCGCGCGGACAACCAATCGTTTGACACCTGCCTTCTGCACGGACCTCCAGACTCATGACCGCTTGCAATCAGCGATGCCTAATACCTAAAGAGTGGAGCGATTGCGCTGCCTCCCCCATGCATCGTTCACCTGCTTCAACCGTTCCCAACACCAGCCGTTCAAGCTGCTCCCGTCCCTCGACGACATCGGTCCGCAGACCCACGGCCCAACATCGATCCTGTGGTTCAAGCAGCGGGGCAATTTTGGCGACGTCTTTTTCGGTCGTCACCAGAAGCTCGGCGCCGACGAGATTGGCCCGCCGACGCACTTCCTTCATATCCGCCGCTCGGTACACATGGTGATCGCCGAACATGACCTCATCGAGAATAATCAGCCCGGCTTTTTCCAGGACAGTACGAAACGATGCAGGATTGGCGATCCCGCTAAACGCCACAACCCGTCGGTTGAGGAAATAGTCTGTGCGCTTGATTTCGCTGGTCGCAACATTCATGAAATGCTCGACGTTGAACGACACCAGCATATGTTCAGGAATGTGGCCGCAGATCTGTCTCATACGAGCCAGCGCGTTGTCGGCATCATGGGTCGTGTGGGTCCTCGTCACGAGAATAGCCGTGGCTCGCGCCGCCGCCGTCAGCGGTTCCCGAAGACGGCCGGCGGGCAGCAGATGCTGCATGCCCTTCTCATCGGTGGCATCCACGAGCAACAGATTGACATCCCGATGCAACGCGAGATGTTGGAACCCGTCATCCAGGATCATACAGTCAATGGGAAATCGATCGAGCATCCACCGTCCCAGTTGATAGCGATCCGCGCCGACGGCGACCACGGCTTTGGGGCATCGGCGCGCGATCAGATGCGGCTCGTCTCCGGTCTCGGCTGGCCCAGCCAACAAGCGCCGCCCATCCGATACCAGCAGTCGGCGCTCGCGGCTGGTTCGACGATACCCTCGGCTCAGCACACCGACGCGCTGCCCTCGTGCCAATAACCATTCGGTCAGCAAGATCACGACCGGCGTTTTGCCGGTTCCCCCGACAGTCAGATTTCCAACACTCACGACTCGGCAAGGAAGCTTTCGTACCGGGAGCCACCCCCTACGATACCAAGCCGCGCGCATGCTCGTGACGAGACCATATGGAACAGCAAGCCAGGCGAGCCACCATCGGGGCTCGGTCGTCATTTTCTCATTCATATCTTCTCGGCCTTCATGGTATTGACGCAGACCCCCGCAACATACGACTCACGGCCTGAGTCTCCACGAGGAAGCACCGATTCAATGACCGCCACACTCCTCTCAAGCGCGCCTTGATTTTCGATAACCACTTGCCTGGCCGACTCTCCCATGGTGTGTAACTCTGAACGATCACGAAGCAAGCGCTCCGTCTCTCTGACCAACTGCCCAGCATTAGACACCGATGCTCCTCCGCCTGCCTGGAGCAGGAGCGCGGCGACTTCCGCACAGTGGTCGGTATTGGGTCCAAACAATACCGGCTTGCCCCACATCGCCGGCTCCAGAAGATTATGCCCGCACACCGGAACGAGGGTTCCGCCGACGAACGAAACAACCGCGAATTGATACACCAGCGCTAGTTCTCCCCTCGTGTCGAGCAGGATGACGCGAGGTTCGGCCGTCGTTGAGTCCACCCGCCCGTTTCCATTCATCGTGCTTCTTCGGGATACGAGACATCCGGCTGCCCGGATCATGGCTTCCACCTGATCCGTTCGCTCGATATGACGAGGGGCAAGCAAAAGCACGAGGGACGGGAACTCTTTGTGAAGCGTGCGATATGATGACACGATCTGCTCTTCTTCTCCAGGATGAGTACTGCCGGCCACGAACAATTCGTCCATGTCATGTAAACCCAACAACTGGCGCGACATCTGAGGGCCAGCTTTGCCGACGGCGGGAAGCGGCTGATCGAATTTAATGTTCCCTATCCGCCGGACTCGATTCGGATCGGCGCCGAGCGCAATGATCCGTTCGACATCACGTGGCGACTGCATCAAGCAAAAGCTGATGCTCCGGAGAAGATCCCGATAGAACGCTCGGACGATACCCAGCTGCTGTCGCGAAAACGATCGTGAAGAGAGCCGGCCGTTGATCAGAATCGTCGGAACTCCACGTTGTTTCAACGCTCGCAAGAGGTTTGGCCACAGTTCGGTTTCGACAAACAGGTACAGACTGGGATTCAAGCGCCGGATGGCCCTGGATACGACCCAGGGGAAATCAAGCGGGGCATACCGATGTTGGGCCATTCCGGCCAGTCGTTGTTCGACAGCCTCACGGCCGGTTTCAGTCACGGTCGAGACCACCAGCCGATACTCCGGATAGCGGCCCCGAAGTTCGCGTACCAGCGGCGCCGCAGCAACGACTTCTCCTAAAGACACGGCATGAATCCAGATTAGTTTACGCGATTGGCCGTCGGAAGAAAAACGATCATCCGGCTCTCCGAGCCCGAGGCGTTGCAGTAACCCCGGACGACATCGTTTTTTCGCCAGCAGCACCAGGAGAATGATCGGAGAGGCGAGGATCAACAGAATGTTATAGGCGAGATACCACATCGTGTGTTTGTCTATCGAGTCGTCGCGTCCATAGCGTCATTGCGTGTGTGTGACGGTTGTAGTGAACGCCCGCCGCCTGTCGCAATCAACATACTAGCGGATGAGGCAAAGGACGCGACAGATGCAACGACGCTATGGACGCGGTAGCCGCGTTACGCATCGCGCATCGCGGCTTCCTCAGCTTCCGCGGTCAGTCGATTGAGAGCCGTTTCCAGCTCACTCCGTTTCGCTTCGAGTTCGGCATCCGTCGATTCGGAAGATACCCGTATGGGTTGTCCCCACAGAAAGACACCTCGGCTGAATGGATACGGGACCATGAAGCGATCCCAACTCGCGAACAGTTTTTTTTTGAGCAGCTCATGGTAATGGGAACAATGGGCAATCCTGTCGCCTTGGCTAATTGGATGACACCCATTTTAGCCACCTGGCGAGGCCCCTTCGGTCCGTCGGGTGTCACCGCCAAATCCGACCCGGCTTGGCCCAGACGGATGAGCTCGCGGAGGGCTTCTACGCCTCCCCGAGTGGTGGAGCCTCGCACCGATCGAAACCCGAAGCGGGCAATGATGCGATGGATCAGTTCTCCGTCACGATGCCGGCTGATGAGAATGTGCAGGCAAGCCCCGCGATAGGCGATCGGCATCATCAGTTGTTGCGCATGCCAAAAGGCATAGATCAGATTCTGGCCCTGTCTCGATAGTGTTTCCACAGCCTCACTCCCCTCCGTACGGATCGACATGGTTCGACCGAGCAGACGAATCACACCCGCTCCGATGGGGGGGAGGAGATGCAGTTGGAGCCAGTCTACTATGCGTTTGAACATGGGCCGTTGCGGATTTGTTGATCTGTCGATCTGTTGATCGAATGATCGGCCGATTTCAGATCAACAGGTCAGTCAATCATGAACTCAATATTCTTCAATTCTCTGTCTCCTGAAATTGCATCGCGTGCAGCCGCTTGTAGAGACCACCCCGCTGTAACAGCTCATCGTGAGACCCTGCTTCAACGATCTGTCCATGATCGAGCACGATAATTCGATCGGCGGATTGTATAGTTGACAGCCGATGCGCAATGACCAGGGTCGTACGGTTTTTCATGAGATTGCCTAACGCCAATTGAACGATGCGTTCGGAAGCAGTATCGAGGGCGGATGTGGCTTCATCAAGAATCAACAGCGGGGGATCGCGAAGGATCGCCCTCGCGATCGCCAGCCGTTGCCGCTCTCCACCGGAAAGCTTCACGCCGTTCTCGCCGATCAAAGTGTCATACCCTGCCGGCATCCGTTCGATAAATTCATGGGCGTAGGCCAGCGTGGCCGCGTGAAGAATTTGTTCATCCGTCGCCTCCGGCCGGCCATAGGCGATGTTGTTGCCGACCGAATCATCAAACAGGATCACGTCTTGCGACACGATCCCGATCTGCGCCCGCAACGATTGAAGCGTGCCGGTTCGGATATCCGTCCCATCGATGAGGATCTGGCCGCCCGTCGGCTCATAGAAGCGAGGAACCAAACTGACGAGCGTCGTCTTCCCGCTCCCGCTGCTGCCGACGAGCGCGACCATCTCTCCCGCGCGGATCGTGAGATCGACACCGGTGAGCGCGGGCAATCCGTTCGATTCATATTGAAAGTTGATCCCGCGAAATTCCAAGGATCGAGCGATGCGCGGCGATTCCCCTCGGCCATGATCATGCTCATGTTCAGTCTTCATGTCCAGCACCTCGAACACCCGTTCCGCCGCCGCTAACGCCTGTTGGATCGTCCCGTTGGCCCCGGACAATCGCCGGATCGGCTGGTAAGCCATGAACATCGCCGTCAGAAATGAAAAAAATGACCCGGGTGTCATGGCGTCATGGATGACCAGATAGCCTCCATACCATATGATGACGGCCACCCCGAGGATGCCGATCACTTCCATATGGGAAGAACCCAATGACGACACTTGAATCGATTTCATCGTAGTTTGCAAAAACGCCTTGTTGCTCTCCTTGAATCGCAACGCTTCCGTGTCCTCGCGTCCGAATGCCTTCACAATCCGGATGCCGGCTAAAGACTCCTGCAACAGAGACGCCATATCGCCCATCCGCTGCTGTCCACGTGTCGCCAGATTCCGCATCCGCTGTCCCATCCGAACCATGGTCAAAAAGGAGAGCGGGACCACGACAATCGATAAGCCAGCCAGCGTCCAATTTTGGTAAAAGATCACTCCTAACATGACTAAGAAGGTCAGACCCTGCTGGAAGAGGTCTTTCAAGACGCCCGCTACTGCATTCGCCATCAAATTGACATCATTAATGACCCGGGAGACCAGACGCCCCGATGTATTGGCGTCATGGAAACTGACGGGCAGTCGCATCAATTGTTGAAACAATTCCTGCCGGATGTTCGTGATGACGTGATTTCCCACGAAGTTCATCAAATAATTCTGGCCATAGCTAAAGGCCGCCTTCAAGACGGCGACGGAAAGAATCGCCAGCGGCAGAACGACGAGCAACGTATCATCTCGGCGGATGAAAATGCCGTCCAGCACCGGACGTACCAGCCATGCGTACGCCCCGGACAGCCCCGCAACCAACGCGGAGCAGATAAACGCAGCCGTCAGCCGAAGCCGATACGGTTGCAGATAGCGAATCAATCGAAGAAAGAGCTTCATGTTTGACACATGCTGAGCACCACTTCAGCGGCCCGGCGTGAAGCGCCCGGAGACCCCAGCGACTCCCGGACTGCGCGGAGCGCCGCTTTCATCTCATTATACGCGGTCCGATCGCGAAGCAGACGCGCGGCTTCCGCCGCCACGCGTTTGGCCGACGCCTCCTGCTGAATCAACTCCGGTACGACTTGGCGCCCCGCCACAAGGTTTACGAGACCGATCCACTTCACCCGGATGACCAAGCGAGCCAACCAATAGGTCGGCCAGGTGGTCCTATAGAGAAGAATCATCGGCGTCCCGACGACGGCCGCTTGCAACGTCGCCGTGCCGGACGAGACGAGGAGCAGGTCGGAGGCCGCCATCACTTCATTGGCCTGATCGCGATAGACCTGCACCTTCACCGACGCCGTGGCCAAGATTCCCTGCAGGAGATCGTCGCGAATCGAGGAGGCCTGCGCAAGAATAAACTGCGCGTTCGGCTGCTCATCCATCAGCCGCCTGGCCGCATCCAACAAGACCGGCAGCAGAGCTCGAACTTCGGCCGTCCGACTTCCGGGCAAGAGTCCGATCACGCATCCGGGCGCCTCCAGCCCCAAACGTCGCCGCACATCACGTTGATCGTACGAAGGCGCCACGGCATCCAGGAGGGGATGCCCCACGAAGGTACAAGGGACTCCGGCTCGTTGATAGAGCGCCCTTTCAAACGGCAGAATGACGACGACGTGATCGATGCGCTGTTGCATCCACCGCATCCGGCCAGGGCGCCAGGCCCACAGTTGGGGAGCAATGTAATACAAGACGCGCCGTCCAGTCGACTTCGCGATGCGGGCAAAATGAAAGTTCAACCCCGGGTGATCGATCAAGACCACCAGATCGAACGGCTCCTGACGCAATATCCGCCTGATGCCGACGACACGTTGGAAGAGCGCTTTCAGGTCCGAGGGTCCGACCAAGCCCATGATATCAAGGGGCGCCACGCCCGGAGCAAGCTCCACCCCGGCCGCCCGCAGCGCTGCGCCGCCGATTCCTAAAATTGAGACCTTCGGATCCAGTTCTTTGAGCGCTTTGGCGAGATTGGCGCCGTGCAAGTCGCCGGACGCCTCGCCGGTCACGATAAGGATTCGGGGCATGGTAGAAACCGTTACCCGTGATGGGTGATGCGTGATGAGTTACTGCAAGGTATCAGTCCGCTTCGCGCGTCTTTCTTCGCATCGCACAACCCGATACGTATCGTCTGGGCGTCACGCGTCATGCACGACCGCCTCGTGGCGCTGCACAAAAGTCCCGATGGCATCGAGCACTTGGTGGGCCAACTCGAGCGCAGCCGTGCCGTCCTCGCCGGATACCGTTGGACGTGTTCCAGTCGACACCGCCCGGAGAAATGCTTCGAGCTGCAGCTTGAGAGGCTCTTCCTCGATTCCTCGTATCTGTTCCACATCGATATTCGGGCGCTCCCCTGGTTTTTCCATCCGCCGACAGACCATCCCCTGGCGAGTCTGGTAATCGAGGGAGACGTACTTGTCTCGTTGGAATACTCGGAGACGGCGCATCCTGTTCATCGAGACGCGGCTGGCAGTCAGATTCGCGACGCAGCCACCGCTGAACACGATACGGGCGTTCGCAATATCAATGTTTGGAGAGAGCACGGGTACTCCCGCCGCACGAACTTCTTCTACAGAGCCGGGATTAAAAGATAGAACCATATCCAGATCATGAATCATAAGATCAAGGACCACGTCCACATCTGTGCCCCGTTCGCCGAACGAACTCAACCGGTGACATTCGATGAACGCAGGCTTCGTAATGTGCGGGCGCATGGCCAGCGTGATCGGATTAAACCGTTCCGTGTGACCGACTTGCAGCACAAGACAACGCCGGTTGGCCAGCTCGACTAATGCCCGTCCCTCTGCGGGGGTCGCTGCAATCGGTTTTTCGACCAGGACATGTTTACCGGCCTCGAGGCAAGCTTTCGAGAGAGGATAGTGCGCCGAGGTTGGAACGGCGACGCTGACGGCGTCCACCTGCTTCAGCAGATCTCCCACATGTGCGAACACCGCCACATGATGGCGTTCGGCAATGAGCTTAGCCCGTTCCCTATCGGTGTCCACGATGCCGACCAAAACAGCTTCAGGCAGATCGTCATACAGACGGGCATGGTGCTGTCCAAGGTGTCCGACTCCGACGACTCCGACACGCAGCCTTTTCATAAGTCCAGCGATGTGAGTGATTCAGGAATTGAGTGATTCGAGATTGATTCCGAAGCCGACGACCCAATCACTCAATCACGAATTCACTCAATCACTCTTGATTCCCACCACGGCAATTCCCGCCTGCTCGGCCTTGCGCAACATTTCCTCTCGGTCCAACAGCACGCTCCGGCCGGCTTCCAATGCGAGCACCGACGCCTTCACAGACTCCATGACGTCGATCGTGCCCGGTCCAACGGCAGGCAGATCGAACCGCAGATCCTGTTGCGGCTTGCACCGCTTCACGACGACGGCTCCTTCTTTCGCCAATTCGCCTCCGCGGCGAATGGCCCCATCAGTGCCTTCTACCGCTTCCACGGCCACCACGACCCGATCTTTCACGATCACACACTGGCCGATATCAAGGCGCCCGATGTCGCGCGCGACCTCCCAACCATACTGAATGTCTTCCCACTCCTTCTTGCTGGGCTTCCTCTTTGTGAGCGATCCTTGTTCAACCAGGATACCCTCCAGCCCGAACGTCGATTCTCTGATCTCAATGCCTTCCCCCTTCAATTCCGCCGCAAATTCACGCAGAATGTTATCGTCCTTCCACAAAGCCAATCGGCCGGCCAAGGCCAATGTCCTGAAGTCCGGGCGCACCGTCGTAAACACATGCGTCTTCTTGATCCCCCCCAACATGACCGCCTCTCGAACTCCGTCACCTTTTAACGCCTTGATGAGCTTGTTGAGCTGGCCGATCTTGATCCAGTGAATTCGATGAACATGATGGGCCAACTCGGGATCCGTTTCCCCCTCATGTGCGACCGCCGACACGGCATAGCCCAGTCGCTTGGCGTTATCCGCAAAGATAATGGGGAACCGCCCATTGCCCGCAATCAGTCCGATGCACCGGCCTGTTGCTTCCTGCTCAACGACCGGCTCCTCCACGTCGCTATTCCTCATCTTCTTGATCGCGGCTGACTGATCGGCAAATGCCTCGTTTGGTTCCCTCCATGAAGGACACCACTTCCAGCACGTCCGGGTTGTCCTTGAAGGTGTCCTTGGCCAGCTTGACCGCTTCAGCCATTCGATGGCCGGAACGAAACAAGAGATCGTAGGCGCGTCTCATCGTGGCCAGCCGTTCGCTCGTGAAGCCATGTCGCTTGAGTCCGATAAAGTTGATGCCATACATCCGCGCACGATAGCCGCCGGCGGCCCGCATGAAAGGCGGTAAATCCTGCCCCAACGCCGAACATCCGCCGACCATCGCATACGCGCCGATACGCACATACTGATGGATCCCGGAGAGGCCGCCGAGGATGGCATGATCGCCGATCGTGATATGGCCGGCCAGGCTCGCCGCGTTGGCAAGGATCAAGTGACTGCCCAGATGGCAATCATGCGCGACGTGGACATAGGCCATCAAAAAGTTGTGATGACCGATGCTCGTCACGCCCCCGCCTTGTTCGGTGGCACGATTGATCGTCACGTATTCCCGGATGATATTGTGATTTCCGATGACGACCCGGGTCGCTTAACCTTTGTTCTGCAGATGCTGCGGCGGGCCCCCGATTGAGGCATACGGATGAACCTGACAGTCTTCCCCGATTTGAGTCCAGCCTTCGATGCACACATGCGGGCCCAGACATGTGCCTCGTCCGATTGTGACGTGCTCTCCAACAACCGAATAAGGACCGACGCTCACATCATCGGCCAGCTCTGCCTTAGGATGAACAACCGCCGTCGGGTGAATCTTCACTCGTTCCTCCACGAACCAGTCATCAGTGATTGGTGACTGGTGATTAAGTGAATAGGAACACTATATTCTGTGACTCTTAGCCCCCAATCACCTTATTACCATTCACTCAATCACTCTTGTTCACGGCTTCTCCTCCGTCACCATCGCCGTGATTTCCGCTTCGCATACCACTTCAGATTCGACATAGGCTATGGCCTCCATTTTCCAAAACGGCGGACGCTTCTTGAGGACCTCGACTTCAACGCGTAACTGATCTCCCGGGACGACAGGCTTTCGGAATTTTGCCTGCTCGACCCCCGTCAGGTACACCACGGGACGTCCGGTCTGAGGCAGCGACTTGAAGGCGAGTACGCCGCCGACCTGGGCCATGACTTCCAAGATCAACACCCCGGGCATCACGGGTCGACCCGGAAAATGGCCTTGAAAAAACGGCTCGTTGATCGTGACATTTTTGATCCCGACTACTCTCCGGTCCGGTTCCAGCTCTTGAATGCGATCGACCAACAAGAACGGATACCGATGCGGGAGCAAGGTTTGTATTTCTACATTCGCGATGACTGACATCGGCTCTGCCTCCTGCGCCGACAGCGGTTTCAGATGACGCCGACGCGCTACTTATTATTCTGTCGATCGAATTCCTTGATGACTTGCTCGGTCAAGTCGATAGACGGCTGATGATAAATGACGATTCTGATATTTGCCTCGTTTCCTTTGTCCAAAACCGCCGTAAATCCTTGCTTCTCCGCCACCGTCAAGGCCGCTTGTTTGATTTTTGACGCGTATTCCCCGATCATCTCCCGCTGTTTTTGCTGGACCTCCCGATTGAAATCCTGAATGCGACGCTGATAGGCCTCGAGCTTTGTCCGAAACAGGTCCTGTTTCTCCTGCCGCGCGGCCTCACTCAGCTTGCCGTCCGGATCCTGAGTCGACTGCTCCAGCGATTTGAGTTCCTGATCGTCCGCATCGATGATTTTTTGGCGGGTGGCTGAATAACTCTTGAGATCATCGAGCGCGCGTTTCCCGGCCTTCGATCGCTCCATAACAGCTTGCTGGTCGATCACGCCGACTTTCAGCGAATCAGCCGCTCGGCCCTCGCCGGCGAGGCTTAGCGCGAGGACGAGGGCTCCCACTATGGCACGAAACACGTTCGGCATCATACTCCACTCCTTCCTTCAAACTTTCTCACGCAGGCTCCGCTATTGGATTAGGGGTAGTCTTTGTTGAACTGTTCGATCACTCGCGGAGAGATATCCAGCGCCGGGTCGCTGTAAATGGTCTGGCCGCCTTTGCCTTTTTCAACCACCACTTGCACTCCCACCTGTTTTGCGACTTTCTCAACCACCACCTCAACTTTCTCCCTGAAGCCTTCGAGCACGTCCTTTTGTTTTTCCTGAACTTCGCGATTCAGCTCACCGGCTTTCTGTTGATATTCGGTCATTTTTCGCCGGAACTGCTCTTCGCGCTCGCGTTTGGCGGTGGGGCTCAGAACACTGGCTTGCTTCACGAAATCTTCTTCCATTCGCCGCAATTCCTTTTCCTCCAGTTCAATGAGCGCCTGACGGTTCTTGGTGAACGCAGCCAGCGAGTCGCGCGCTTTTTTACCGGCGTTGGTTTCGTTCAAGACACGCTGCGGGTCCACGACCCCGACACGGCTCTCGGAGTGGGACATCGCAGAGGTACAACCGGCCATCGCGAGCACGCTGATCGAGAGGCTTACGCGCATGAGCCCGATCATCCGGATCGACAACGACTCACGGACAACGACGGTTCTATCAGGTTTCAGACCCATCATCCATGTATCTGATTGGCGTGATCCACCGGGCACAGTACAATAGATCAGAAGAGTGACCCGATTGTAAACTCAAAGACTCCCTTTCGCTCTCCTTCTCTGGCTTCTAGATTGATCCCGTAGGCTGCCCGGAGCGGCCCAAAGGGCGAAATCCATCGCCCTTCAATGCCGGCCGCTTTCCGGAGCTTGAAGGACAACGGCTCGTTGTCATCGAACCCTTTGCCGTAGTCGAAAAAGATGACCCCGTTGAGCTTGGCTTCAGACGAAATCGTGAAGATGAAATCGTTGTTGAAGATCAACTCTTTCGCGGCGCCGATCAGAGACTGGCTTTGCGTCACAGGACCGGCGCGGCCGAACACGAATCCGCGCATGGTGTTGATGCCGCCCACGAAAAATCGTTCAGTGAGTGGAATTTGCGCCCCTCCGATTCCCTCGGTAAAGCCGTACCTTGCGCGAATCGACACGCGGGTATCGTAAGGCAAGGGGGTATATTTGACCACGTCAAAATACAATTTATAGAAGTTATTCGTCCCCCCAAGGTAGGGAGTGCCGAGATCGGCTCCAATGCTGGCTCGCCAGCCGGTTCTCGGATCGAGATAGTAGTCTCTAGTGTCCCGCGCGAGTGACGTGCGGAATCCCGTCGATGATTGGCGGCCGATCTGGCGAAGAATCAGTTCCGGCGCATCGAACGTCGGATCTGAAAAATTCAGCTGTTCCGCGAAGAGACTCACGCTCCCCGTCGCATACTCGGACAACCAGCGTCCCAACGTCACACTGGCGCCGGCCTTTTCTTCAAAATACGTGATGTAGTTTGTCAAGGTGCTGTAGACATCGACTTGCAACGACGTAAGCGAATCCTCCAGGTAAGGATTCCGAAATGTGATGAGTCCCAGACTTCGTTGCTGACCAAGTTGACCGCGAATACGTCCCAACCAGCCATTGCCTCCCAGGTTGCCTTCCGTGATATCCGCAATCGCGACCAATTTGTCCAAGGTGCTGAACCCGCCGCCGATGCTGAATTGACCGGTGGGTTTTTCTTTCACCTTCACATTGAGGTCGACCTGATCGGTCGCCACCTGTTGCGGCAGGATTTCCACCGTCTCAAAGAAATTGAGATTGTTCAACCGTTGGAAACTTCGCTTCAGCGAAACGGTATCGATGACATCCTGTTCGTCGAGGCGGAGCTCGCGCCGGATGACGTTATCCCGCGTCTTGTCGTTGCCGTTAATATGAATTTCTCGGATCCGCATCATTTCCCCTTCCTTAATATGGAGGAGGATCGTTGTGGATTTTTGCTCATTGTCGGGAGTCACCTGCGGGCTGACATCGGCAAACGCATAGCCTTTCGCCCCGTACAATTCCGTGATGCGCGTGATCTCGTCTCGAATTTTGGCGCGTTGGAAGATTTCGCCGGGTGTAATTTTCAGTCCGGCGCGCAACTCCGGATCCTCAAAGACCGTATTGCCCCGAAAGCCGACCTCCGACACGGTGAACGGCTCACCTTCGACAATGGCATAGGTGACCGTAAACCACTTCTTGTCTTCCGTCAGATCGACGGTCGGCAAGCCGGCCTGAATGTTCATATAGCCCTTGTTGAGATAGACCTCCCGGATTCGCTCGACATCGTTCGCCAACTCCTCGCGCTTGAGCACGCCGGCGTCGGAAAGAACGGACGGGACTTTCAACTGCGTGATGAGCCCGTACCATGGCACCCATTCTCGTGTCGCCATGACCTTGAACAGTTCTTCCTTGGTCACCGCTTTCATTCCTTCGAAGGTCACGGATTTGATGCGGGCTTTGTCGCCCTCCTTCACGAAAAAGGTCAGCCGCTTCCGTTCCTCGTCGAGTGTCTGCACGATCGGGATCACTTCCGATTTATGGTAGCCGTCTTCCTGATATGCGAGACGAATTTTCTCGGCGCTTTCTTTCACCTGTTGTTGGTCGAGAAACGATTGACTCTTGATGGTAATTTTTTCTTTCAGCTTATCTTCGCTCAAGTTCTCGTTGCCGTCGAACGCGATATCCGTGATAAACGGCTTTTCCCGCACCACAAACACGATTGAGACCCCGCCGGGAACCGGATCGGTTTCAACTTGCACGTCTTCGAAGAACCCCATCTCATAGAGCAGCTTGATCTGACCCCGCAGAGTTTCCTGCCTATAGGGGTCATCGACTTTGAGCGTGAGGCGGCCTTGAATGGCAGGCGTTTCGATACGCTTGTTGCCGCGCAACTCAATGGATTTGACCTTCGGACTCGTGTCTTGCGCCATCCCGTTGCCGACATATCCCAACAGCAGCCCTACGATCACTCCACAAACCAGCAGACGGCCCACACCCCATTCTTTGGGGATCACCGGACTCGTTCCCGACTGCCAGGTGTAGTCGGCGCCGACCTACTTCGCGTGAGGTCCCGACTCGAGCCGTCGGACAACCGTCCCGCGCCGCACCGATGCTGATTTCGTCGCATGTCCGCATCGAGGCGCCTTACCGGAAGATCCATGCGCAAAAGTCGTCGCACCTTCTTTGCTGAGCCTGATACTGGAGAAAATGGAGGATCGTGAAAAACTTTTGAAGTATATGAGGGGCCTCCATCAATGTAAAGGATTTTATCCCCGCGCTTTTTGCTCGACGACGACAGGTCCCGTGCAGCATATTCTTGACTTCGCCTACCCCCTCCACTAGTATCCAACTCATGTCATCCGGACAGGTTCGGAAAGCCATTATCCCTGCCGCCGGCCTCGGAACGCGGTTTCTACCCGCGACGAAAGCCTCTCCCAAAGAGATGCTTCCGTTGGTCGACAAGCCGCTCATTCAGTATGTTGTGGAAGAAGCGGTCAACTCCGGCATCGAGGACATCATCGTGATCACCGGTCGCGGGAAGCGGGCGATCGAGGACCACTTCGACCGCTCGCTCGAACTGGAGGAGAATCTCAAGGGGAGCGGAAAGGCGCAGCTGTTGAATCAGATTCGCCACATTTCCAGCCTCGCCAACTTTTGCTATGTCCGACAATCGGAAGCCTTGGGGTTGGGGCATGCCGTGCTGTGCGCGCAACATCTGATCGGCGACGAACCGTTTGCCGTCATTCTCGGAGACGAAATTATCGACGCTCCAGTGCCCGCCCTCGCCCAGCTGATTCACTGCTATAAAAAGCGACGTGGAGCCGTTCTGGGGGTCCAACCGGTTCCTCGTCACGAGGTCAATCGCTACGGGATCGTGACTCCCAAACGGATAGCGCCGAGACTCCATCGTGTGGAAGATCTGATTGAGAAACCTTCTCCGGCTGAGGCTCCTTCGCTGTATGCCGTCATCGGCCGATATGTACTGCCACCGGAGATCTTCCCCATTCTCCGTAAGACGCCTCCCGGTAAGGGGGGAGAAATTCAGTTGACCGACGCCCTGCGACAATTGGCGCGGCAAGCGCCGATGTACGCCTATGAAGTCGAAGGGCAACGACATGATGCAGGAGATAAGCTGGGATTTCTCATTGCGACCGTCGAGTTTGCTTTGAAGAATCCATCGCTTGGACCATCATTTTCTGACTACTTAAAAGAACGGCTGCGGTCGGTGTCCAGCGGGCGCCGTGCTTCCTAGCATGGCTCTTGCCGCTTCGTCCGCATGTTTTCCATCCGCGCCGCTTCAGATCGCCACTCCTGACTAGGTATAGGTGCAATGACAGAACAGACTGAACAAGATCTGCAGAATCCGCAGAACCTCGAAATCCCTGACCAGCTTCCTCTGCTGCCCGTGAGGGATATCGTCGTGTTTCCTTATATGGTATTGCCGCTCTTCGTCGGCCGGGAGATGTCCATCAAGGCCATCGAAGCGGCCCTGGCTGGAAACCGGATGATCTTTCTCGCCACGCAGAAAGCGCTCGACGTCGAAAATCCCAAACCTGACGATATCCATCCGGTCGGGACCGTGGGCATCATCATGCGCATGCTCAAACTCCCCGATGAGCGGGTCAAGATTTTGGTCCAGGGCCTGTCCAAGGCCAAGATTGATGAATACATCCAGGCCGAACCCTATTACTCGGTGCGCATCACCAAGCTTGTCGAAACCAAGCTTCCGAGCCCCTCCTTGGAAACTGAAGCGGTGATGCGAATGGTCAAGGAGCAAATCGAGCGCATCGTCAGCCTTGGCAAAGTTCTCATTCCGGACGTCATGGTCGTCATCGAGAATTTGGAAGACCCGGGCCGTCTCGCCGATATGGTGGCCTCCAACCTTGGGTTGAAGGTCGAGATCACCCAATCGGTGTTGGAAGTGACCGATCCCATCAAGAGACTCAAGCAAATTAGTGAGATCCTGGCGAAGGAAATTGATGTCCTTTCGATGCAGCAAAAGATCCAGGCGCAAGCCAAGGGCGAGATGGATAAGACCCAGCGCGAATACTTCCTTCGTGAGCAATTGAAGGCCATCCAGAAAGAACTGGGCGAACTGGACGAGCGCGCCGAGGAAGTCGCGGAGTTCCGCAAGCGGATCAAAGACGCCAAGATGCCGGACAAGGTGCTGAAGGAATCAGAAAAACAGCTCAAGCGTCTGGAAAAGATGCACCCGGACACCGCCGAATCCGCCACGGTTCGTACGTACCTCGAATGGATGGTGGAGCTGCCGTGGAGCAAGAATTCCAAAGACAATCTCGACATCAAAGCCGCCGCCAAAGTGCTCAATGAAGACCATTACGATCTCGAAAAGGTCAAAGAGCGCATCCTGGAATACCTCGCCGTTCGAAAATTGAAAGAGAAGATGAAGGGTCCGATTCTCTGTTTCGTCGGACCCCCGGGAGTCGGAAAAACATCCCTGGGTAAATCGATTGCCCGCTCGCTGGGACGGGAATTCGTGCGCATCAGCCTCGGTGGTGTCCGGGATGAAGCGGAAATTCGTGGTCATCGTCGAACCTATGTCGGCGCCTTGCCTGGGCGCATCATTCAAGGCATGAAACAAGCCGGGACGAATAATCCGGTGTTCATGATGGACGAAGTCGACAAGGTCGGCATGGATTTTCGTGGCGATCCCTCCGCCGCCTTGCTCGAAGTCCTCGATCCGGAACAGAACAACGCCTTTACGGATCATTACCTCGGGGTGCCTTTCGACCTTACGGAAGTGATGTTCATCACCACGGCCAATTTGATCGATCCCATTCTTCCCGCCCTGCGGGATCGCATGGAAGTCATTGAGATCCCGGGCTATACGGAGGAGGAAAAGCTCGGCATCGCTCAGCGATACTTGATTCCTCGCCAGCTGACCGAGCACGGGATCAGTGAGAAATACATCCGTATCGCCGAGCCGACATTGCGGCAGATTATTTTTCATTACACGCGGGAAGCCGGCGTGCGTAACTTGGAGCGCGAAATCGCCAACGTCATGCGGAAGGTAGCCAAGAAAGTCGCCGAGGGGAAGGGGCAATGTCACATTAACACCCCTTCCACCCTGCATAAATATCTCGGCGTGAAGAAATATGTTCCGGAAACCGAGCTCGAGAACGATGAGATCGGTGTGGCGACAGGACTGGCCTGGACGGAGGCCGGTGGCGACGTGCTGTACATTGAGGCCACTGTGATGAAAGGGAAGGGACAACTGACCCTCACCGGCCATTTGGGCGACGTCATGAAAGAATCGGCTCAAGCGGCCCTCAGCTATGTCCGCTCTCGCGAGAAGTCGCTTGGCATCAATCCGGATGTGTTTTCTAAGAACGACCTCCATATCCATGTGCCCGCCGGCGCGATTCCCAAGGATGGGCCGTCAGCCGGCATTACCATGGCCACGGCGATCGCTTCTACGCTGTCCCAAATCCCCGCCCGTCGTGATCTCGCCATGACCGGAGAGATTACGCTCCGAGGCCGCGTGCTGGCGATCGGCGGGCTCAAGGAAAAAATTCTGGCCGCCAAACGAGCCAAGCTGAATGCTGTCATCCTGCCGAAGCGCAACAAGAAGGACCTTGAGGAAATTCCGAAACACCTCTTGAAAGGCATCCAGTTTATTTTTGCCGACACGATGGACGACGTCATCAGAGTGGCGCTGCGTCGTGGATCGGCCGCGAGAAAGGTTCCGTCCAAAGCCAAATCGACGCAGGGCGAAGCGAACCGACCCAAGACCTCTCGCATGAACAAAACCAAACGGGTTGCGCATGCCTATAAGCGGCCGTCGCATGCTTCCACCGCTTTGACACCTCCGCCCCCACTTTGATATGCCCTCCGGTGCTTCTCGTCAGCCGCGCAAGACTGCCGGCGAGTTCGAACTGATTCAGGACATTCATCGTCGCTTCGGAACAACGGGCCCGATGGTGATTCGCGGCATCGGCGACGATGCGGCCATTATCAAGTCGTCAGCGGGTCGGTGGCAGCTGCTCACGACCGATCTACTGATCGAGGGCGTTCATTTCACACTCGATACCGCGACATTCAAGGACATTGGATACCGCGCGGCAGTCGCTAATTTGAGCGACATCGCTGCAATGGGCGGCCTTCCGCAGCATCTTCTCGTCGCCTTGGCCGTTCCGCCGTCCTGCACACCGGTTCAGATTCAGCGCCTCTATCAAGGGATCATGAAAGCCTGTCGACCTCATGGTGTACAGCTTATCGGCGGAGATACCTCGGCATCGCAGACAGAGATTTTCCTCGCCATCACCTTGACAGGCAGAGTCGAACCCCAGCGAGCGCTTACTCGATCCGGCGCTCGCCCCGGTGATCTCATCTATGTGACGGGAACGCTGGGTGATTCGTATGTCGGACTTCAGTTGTTGATGAGGCGGAGGCGCAAGAGACCTTCAGGCTTGCATCGCGTGATAATGGACGCCCGACAAAGCCGGTACCTGATCGGGCGCCACTTACGTCCCTCTGCCCGCGTCCATGTGGGACGTCTTTTGGCGACCCATCGGATCGCTTCAGCGGCCATCGACCTCTCCGATGGGCTTTCGGGTGACTTGCGTCATGTGTGCACGCAGAGCGGCACGGGGGCGGAAATCAATGCGCCGGCGCTCCCGATCTCTTCTGCTTGCCGCGCCTACGCCGACGCTTGCCGCATCGACCCCATTCAGTTCGCATTGCGCGGCGGCGAAGATTATGAATTGCTGTTCACGGTCCCTGCCAAAAAACAGCGCGGCTTGCATCGCCTTGTGCAAGGCCTGCGTGGAATTCAATTCACCTGTATCGGACTGATCAAGCCGCATCCTTTCGGCATGCGTATCAGATCGGCAGAAGGATCGTTGCGGACACTCGACGTCACAAGCTATGACCATTTTCGCACGAAACCAATCTCGGCGAGGCATTGATCGTGGTCTCTATATCTCGCGTTCGCACCGTGCTCAATCAAATCCTTCATTTGCACGAATCGCCGCACCGGACGGCATTGGCCTTTTCCGTCGGCGCCTTCATTGCGTTCTCTCCCGCCTACGGACTCCATATGCTCATGGTCGTCTTTTGCACATGGGCGTTTGGGTTGAACTTTATTGCGTTGATGGCCGGGGCGTTCATCAACAATCCGTGGACATTGGTCCCCATTCTTGGGGCTACGTTCTGGACAGGCGCTCAATTGTTAGGCCTCTCTGAACCACCCCCGTTGGACTGGCAGGATCTCAGTTTTATCGCCATCTATGAACAAGTGCGCCCCTATGCCGTGCCCTTTCTCCTAGGCGGGCTGGTCCTGAGTGTGTTGGGGTCGCTCCTGTCTTATCCTATCGCCTACTACCTCATCGCGAAGCATCGTCGAATCGATGCTGCTCAGCAAGAAGTCCCGTTGCCCCCTCGTCCTGATGTGGGCTAAGATGATCGCGCCACTCCGTGAAAGCCATGCCACATCCATCTTCGAGCGCGCCCTATGACGGATCGGCGCTGATCGCCGATCCCATCCATGGGTACGTTTCCTTTACCGTGCCCTATTCCAAACCGAATACCTCGGAGCGCACCGAAAAAGACCTGATCGATTCTCCGTGGGTCCAACGCCTTCGTTATATTTATCAGCTTCAAAGCGCGCGTTGGGTCTATCCCTCGGCCGAACATAGTCGGTTCGTGCATTCGCTGGGGACCATGCATGTCGCCGGGCGATTCGCGAAGCATCTCTATCCGTTTCTACGGGATCTCTATTCCGATGTCCCCTCTCCCCACTATGTCGAATCCCTGCTGCGGGTCACCGCGCTCGTGCACGACATCGGGCACGGCCCGTTTTGCCATTTCTTCGATGATAACTTTCTCGAGTCTTTTCGCCTCACGCATGAACGGCTCGGCCAGATCATTATTCGAGATCACCTTGGACCCACCATACGAAAGATCAGACGGAGCCCCTCCGGCCCCTTTGCAAAAGGCGAAGAGCTTGACCCCGACCAGATCGCACATCTCATCCTAAAAGACAAAGGGAAGGATCACACCAGGCTGCCTCGTTGGCTCGTAGCGCTGCAGCCGGTGATCTCGGGAAGCTATACCGGAGACAATTTGGACTATGTCCTTCGAGATTCGTATATGTGCGGGGTGGCGGTCGGGCCGGTGGATCTGAGCCGGCTCATTCACTACACGATGGTTACCGATCGCGGATTCACGATTCATAAGACCGGCCTACCCGCGCTACAGATGTTCCTCAATACGCGAATGTATCTCTACTCCAATGTGTATTTCCATCGGACAACCCGCGCGATCGATATTCACCTGCGGGACATCTTTGAAGAGACGATGACCCTCATCTTCCCCGACGACCCTCGCAAGAAGATGGAGGAGTATCTGGCGTTGACGGATTGGTCTCTTTTGGAAGAGGTGCGAGGGTGGAGCGCCTCGAGGCAAGCAAGCAGACGAAAGCTCGGGGAAGAGTGGGGGCGGATTCTCCATCGAGACGTCAAATGGAAAATGGCCTACAGCACTGTTCTGAAAGAGAAAGGCCAGGAACGCGGGATGGATTTCCCCAGCCACGAGCAGTTCGCGAAACAAATTCAGAAAGAGTTGCCGGCAAATCTGCAGAAGCTGCCGTTCAGGGTCGACATGGCTCCCCTGGATCCACGACCCGACCCCAAGGACACCAGAGGCATTCCCCTCTACGTATACGATCCCGGAACCAAAACAGTCTCGACCGAACCATTGGAAGAATTTCTCGATCTTCTCCCCACCCGCCTCGTCCAGTTCCGCATCTACTCCCTCGACCACAGCCATGACGCTGCCCTCTCCCGCGCCGCCGCCACCGTCCTCAACAAGACGCCGTCCAGCATCGAGTCGAATTTTTGAGTTAGGAGACTTGGGGTGATACCTGTCAAATATGTCATCTAGGTGACAGACACAAGGGAATGTTTCCTGTACCCTCCCAGCTCACAGCAGATAGCACAGATTTCCGATAGCGGCTAATTACTGAGGCCAGACTTCAGTCTGAATGATGGTTGCTGCTTCCCGTTCAAATGCGAACTTTTTACTCAGAGCTCGCCCTGAATACTATGAAACAGTCCGCACAACTTGGTATACGTTCTTGCAGTCGTATTGAACCAATCTTTGACATCTGCTCTAATCCGATACTCCGAATGGAATCATGAGTCACGATCATACACTTAAGAAAGAGGGTCGGCTGAGAAACGCTGTCCTGGCATCCCTCTCCGCTGAGGAATATCGACATGTCAAAAGACATTTGGAATTGGTGCAGCTCAAGAAGGGCTCGGTACTCCACCAAGCCGGAGACAGGATTTATTGGGTCCACTTTCCGACGACGGCGCTCATCTCGCTGCTGGGCTCCACCTCCAGTGGATTATCCGTAGAAGTCGGGATGGTGGGATGGGAGGGTTGCGTTGGACTTCCGGTCTTGTTCGGCAAAGCGATCCATCAACACCAGGGCGTCGTTCAGCTTCACGGTGAAGCGCTCAGGGCGTCTGTCGACGTGCTTACCTCAGAAAAATTCCCTGGGCTGAACCAAGCGGTCCTCCGCTATACGTATCTTCGTGTGATGCAGTTAGCACAATCCGCCATCTGCTTACGGTTCCATTCGGTCAAGGAGCGGTTCTGCCGTTGGCTGTTGACAGCACGAGACCGCGCCCAGAGCGATGAGTTACAATTTACGCAGGAGTTTCTCTCGTGGATGATCGGCGCGCGCCGACCGGTTGTGGCAACGTTGGCGAATAACCTTCAAAAGAAAGGGCTGATTCGCTATCACCGCGGCGAGATTACCATTAGGAACCGCCGCGGGTTGGAGCAAGCCACGTGCGAATGCTACGAGCTCATGCGAAAGGAGCTGGAGGCCTTTCTCGGCTATTGACTCGGCATTTCGCCAGGGAGCGGCTTCGCCGAGACACTCGCCCGTAAGTGCAGAGTCGTCTCATCCACCATGAGGCTCAGAAAATTCGGCACATAACTGACCATGACAAAAATGCGTTGTCCAGGCTGACTCGCGCTAAGCTTTTTGGAGACTAGTTCTCTCACCACATCTTCATACACCGGACAATCAATCAACTGCTGGGGCATCCGGAATTCCACTTCGACCCAGGCCCCTTCCTTCCCCAAAGTATGTTTGACCTGCTTAATCACGGATCTCGTCAGCGCTGCAATATCGCCCGCGGCAGGCGAACCCGCTGGTACTGAACCCGGTTCCTGAGCAGACGAGTCGTTCATATCAGTCTTCCGTACGGCGCCATTCTAATGGATGGGAATCTGTAGTGTCTGTCAGCTAGATGACAGACAGGACAGCTATTTTCGTTTACCCTTCGCGCGTTCCTCAGATAGCCGTAGCTCAGAGCATGACTGTTCGCTCCAGCCGAGACACTGAGCGAAGGAGACTCTTCTGTCGTCACCAGCAGCCAAATCCGGAAAGCCAGACAATTTTCTTCTGAGTAGACTAGCGGGGCCCGAGTATCAGGTATTGAAGCCCCATATTGAACTCGTAACACTCAGGCGGGGAGCTGTTCTATGTGCCGGGAATGAGCGATTACCACACGCCTACTTCCCCACGCATGGCGTCATTTCACTGGTCGGGACCTGCGAGGAGGGTTTAGGGGTCGAAATCGGGATGGTCGGAAGGGAAGGGTTTCTCGGGCTGAACATCATGATCGGAAAGCCGACCCAACCGTATCACTCGATCGTGCCGCACACCGGTGAGGCGCTGCGACTCCCGGCGGACGCGTTGCACAACATTGTCCAACAGCGGCAGGCCATCCGGGATGGGTTACTCTCCTATGCCCGCGTTCGGATCGCCCAATTGACTCAATCCGCCATATGCAACCGCTTTCATCCGTTGGAGCAGCGGTTGTGCCGATGGCTGTTGTCGGCACAAGACCGGGTGCATTCGAACCGATTGCCATTGACCCAAGAATTCCTCTCGCAGATGGTTGGAGGCCGCCGACCGTCCGTCGGGAAGGTGACGAATAGTTTACAAGAGGCCGGGCTGATTGAATACCACCGCGGCCAGCTCACGATCCTGAACCGCAAGGCCTTGGAGCAGGCTGCTTGTGAATGCTATCAAATCGTCAAAAACGAAATCGATGATTTATTAAAGGAATCGCACCGCTGACTGTCGAGGCTGCTAGCGAGCGTGACATAGGCATGACTGACAATCCGTGGGAAAGATCGAGCAAGAAAAGCATCACCGAAAGGCGCTGGACCTCTTCCTCCCTTGCGCCATCCATAGAGTCAGGAATGCAACAAAACATGAATGGATCGGCTGAATGGCCTTTATTGTGAGGCAGCGGACCCATTCATTAGTCGCGAGGCGCTGTTTCCAAACGGTAGGCCAATGAGGGAATAGGGATTGACTCTCGCGCCGTTGAGATTGGCGCC
>JBQTHT010000071.1:0-2565 GCA_052389595.1 Nitrospiraceae bacterium | reverse complement strand
TGAGGTCCATCGGCCCCGGGCGATAGAGCGCTATAATAGCGATCACGTCCTCGATCCGGTCCGGCTTCAGACCGGTCAGGAGGTCACGCATCCCCGAGCTTTCAAGCTGGAACAAGCCGGTGGTTTTGCCGGACGAGAGAAGCGCAAAGGTCTTGGGGTCGTCAAAGGAGATCTGATCGATGACGAGGGGGGGCGCGTCGGGTCGGCTTTGGTGAATGAGCGTCATCGCCCGCTGGATCATCGTCAGGGTCTTCAGACCGAGAAAGTCGAACTTAACGAGCCCAATCTTCTCGACATCTCCCATCGAATATTGCGTGACAATTTCGTCGTTCGCGCCTTTGTAAAGCGGGACGTGGTTGGTGAGCGGCTCCTCGGAGATGACGACGCCGGCGGCGTGGGTCGATGCGTGACGGGCCAGGCCTTCGAGGGACTGCGCCATGTTCATCAGTTCCTTCACCTTGGCATCGGTCTCGACCAAGTCGCGTAGGCGAGGTTCCTGATCGAGCGCCTGTTGCAAAGTCATATTGAGCTGGTTGGGGACGAGTTTCGCGACGCGGTCTACTTCAGCATAGGGAATCTCGAGTACACGTCCCACGTCGCGGATGGCGGCTTTAGCGCCCAGTGTTCCGAATGTGATGATCTGCGCCACATGGTCGCTGCCGTACTTCTCGACCACGTAGTTGATGACCTCTCCCCGACGGTCCATGCAGAAGTCCATGTCGATATCGGGGAGGGAGACCCGCTCCGGATTCAGGAACCGTTCGAACAGCAGGCTGTAGACGAGGGGATCGAGATCGGTGATGCGTAAGGCATAGGCCACTAAGCTGCCGGCAGCGGAGCCACGGCCGGGACCGACCGGAATGCCGCGCGAGCGGGCGAACCGAATGATGTCCCACACGATGAGGAAATAGCCGGCAAAGCCCATGGAACAGACGATCAGCAGTTCCTCGCGCAAGCGGAGGTGATAGGCTGCCTCCGGGATGTGACTCGGTCGCTCTTTGACGCGAGCGGCCAGTCCTTCCATTGCCAGATGTTCCAGGTAGGTTTCACGTGTGTACCCTTCCGGGACTTTGTATTGCGGGAGATGGGTTTGGTTGAGCGCGAGTTGCAACTCGCAATGGTCGGCGATCCGGCAGGTGTTCATCACCGCGTTTGGAAACTCCGTAAAGGCGGTCGCCATCTCTTCGGTGCTTTTCACATAGAGTTGATCGGTGTCGAACTTCAACCGATTCGGTTCGTTGATCGTCTTGCCGGTCTGGAGACAGAGCATCAAATCGTGCGGGCGAGAATCTTCCTTCTTGAGATAATGGCAATCGTTCGTTCCGACGAGCGGCATGTCGAGCTTCTTATGGATGTCGATCAGGCCCACGTTGGCAATCCGCTGATGGTCCAGCCCGTTGGCTTGTACCTCGAGATAGAAATGTTCCTTCCCAAAGATTTCCTGGAACTCGCCGGCGACCTGCATGGCCCCATCCATATCTTTCTGACCGATCAGGTAAGGGATTTCGCCGCTGAGGCATCCGGACAAGGCGATGAGCCCCTCGTGATGCTCTTTAAGAATTTCTTTATCCATCCGAGGCTTGTAATAAAATCCTTCAAGATACGCTTTACTGACTAATTTGATCAGGTTTTGGTAGCCGGTGAGGTTTCTCGCGAGAAGGATCAGGTGATAGTAGTCGTTGTGGGCGAGGCCACTGTCTTTGGCGGCCAATCGACTTCCCGGCGCCATGTAGGCTTCACAGCCGATGATGGGTTTGATGCCAGCATCTTTGGCTTTGCGATAGAACTCGATCGCGCCGAACATGTTGCCATGGTCGGTCATGGCCACGGCCGGCTGGCCGAAGGCTTTGATCTGTTGCACCAGCGGATCGATCTGATTGGCGCCGTCGAGGAGACTGAACTGGGTGTGAAGATGGAGGTGGACGAATTGGGATGGCATGGAAAAAATTTCTTGGGTTGGATTCTAGAAGGGGAGAGGGGCGAAGTCAAACCAGAGAATCATACTAAAGGCATACCGGTGTCAGTCTTGTGCTCCCGGAGGCCGCACGCTCAGAAGCATGCTCCCTCGACGGCCGCAGTGAGACCGACACCGGTGTGCTTTCTCGATCATAGCCATCTTTACACGATGGGAGGGAGAGGAATCAGCAAGCTCGGTGGGAGCGTTTGTATTTCTCGATGCGCGCAGTGAGGAATCAACCATCCTGTCCTTCCCAATTAAGTGGGGTGGGGAGGAACGAGCGAGCGAGCCTGGACGGAGCATTCAAACCATCCCATTGAACCCGCGCGCGTGCATATGTACAATGTGCATATGCACGGTCTGAGTTTTGAATGGGACGAAGCGAAGAACCGCCAAAACTTAAAAAAGCATGGCGTGTCTTTTGAGGAAGCGCAAACGGTCTTTTTCGATGACCATGCGATCCGATTCTACGATCCGGATCATTCAGACGATGAGGATCGCTTCATCATGCTCGGTATCAGTTTCAAGCTTCGAGTCCTGGTCGTGTGCCACTGTTATCAGGAAAGCGACGCTGTGATCAGGATTATCTCGGCGAGGAAAGCGACTCA
>JBQTHT010000070.1:0-3656 GCA_052389595.1 Nitrospiraceae bacterium | reverse complement strand
GCGGCAAGACCGTCGGCTCCGGCGTGGTCACGGACATCTTGGCGTAGGGCAGCAGTGCTGAGTAGGAGTTCAACGTGAAAGTCGATCAAAGAATCAGAATTAGACTGCGAGGGTTTGATTATCGGATTCTCGATCAGTCGGTGACTGAAATCGTTGAAACCGTTCGACGCAGTGGAGCGAAAGTTGTCGGACCGATCCCGCTTCCGACCAGGATCGAACGGTATACGGTTCAACGATCCACCCATGTGGATAAGAAGTCTCGCGAGCACTTTGAAATCAGAACCCACAAGCGCCTGCTCGATATTATGGAACCGACGCCTGAAACGATGGACTCGCTGATGAAGTTAAATCTGGCGGCGGGCGTGGACGTCGAAATAAAGTTATGAGTGCTGAGTGTAGAGTTCTGAGCCGCATATATCTCTGAAACTAAGAACTCTTAACTCAGAATGCGTGTATTGATGATGACGAACGGATTGCTCGGGAAAAAGCTGGGGATGACCCAGATGTATGATGAGAGCATTTTGACACCGGTCACGGTGATCGAAGCCGGGCCTTGTCGTGTTGTGGCGGTGAAGACAAAAGAGTCGGATGGCTATGAGGCTGTGCAGCTTGCGTTTGGTGAAGTGAAGGAGCGGAAGCTTTCTAAGGCGGAGCTGGGCCATTTAAAGAAGGCGCAAGCAGGCGCCAATCGATGGTTGGGGGAGTTTAAGAAATTGGGTGATATCTCAATCGGGCAAACGATTAAAGCGGATCTGTTCAAAAAAGGCGATTGGGTAGATGTGCAGGGAACCTCAAAAGGCAAGGGGTTTCAGGGGGTCATGAAGCGCCACCATTATCGTGGCGGTCCTGAATCTCACGGGTCCATGTTTCACCGGGCTCCCGGTTCGATTGGCAGCAGTTCCTATCCATCGAGGGTTTGGAAAAATAAGAGTCTTCCGGGCCAGATGGGCAACGCGCGTGTGACGGTTCAGCGATTAAAGGTAATTGAAGCTCGTCCCGACGAGAATCTGCTGTTTGTCAGAGGGGCGATCCCCGGTGCCGAAAACGGCTTCGTCGTGGTGCGAAAGTCCAAGAAAGGTTAGGCATGTGCCTTCCATCGATGTAATGGATGCCAACAAGCGTAAGGTCGGGTCCGTGGAGCTGCCTGGCCAAGTATTCGGATGTAAGCCTCAGGCCGAGCTGGTGCACGAGGCTGTTGTGATGCAGCGGGCTTGTGTGCGGCAGGGCACGGCCTCAACTCTTCGCCGTGGCGAAGTGAGCGGCTCCGGGAAAAAACCGTGGAAACAGAAACATACCGGACGAGCGAGGGCCGGCTCGATTCGTTCTCCTATCTGGCGACATGGGGGGAGCGTGTTCGGTCCAAAACCGAGAAGCTATGCCACGGCCATGCCGAAGAAAAAGTATCGCGTGGCTCTGCAAAGCGCCTTGTCCGCAAAGCTGGCTGCCGGTGAGGTGATGGTCGTATCCGATTTGTCGATCGATAAACCGAAGACGCGTCTTTTGGCCGAGGCCTTAGTCCAGCTGGGTTTGGCAGGAAATATTGTGGTGGTGGCCGGCGAAGGTCTCGCTCATCTCCAGCAAGCCGCGCGAAATCTTTCCCGCGTCAAAGTCTTGCGCGCTGAAGAGTTGAATGTCTATGACGTGGTGCGTTGTCGTGCGCTCGTGATCCCGGAACGTGAGCTGGCTCGAGTCAAGGAAGCATGGTCATGAAGACAGGGCTGCACGACGTGCTGCTGCAACCATTGCTGACCGAAAAGATAACCGCGATGCGGGAAAGCGGGAACAAGGTCGGGTTCCTTGTGCGCTCTGACGCCAATCGGATTGAGATCAAGCGGGCCGTCGAATCGCTGTTGAAGGTGAAGGTGGAGCGCGTGAATGTCATGAGAGTGATGGGGAAAACGAAACGTCTCGGGAGATTTTCCGGCAAGCGGCCTGATTGGAAGAAGGCGTTCGTAACGTTGAAGGCCGGCGAAAAGCTGGAGATGTACGAGGGTGCCTAGAGGAAAGTACGATTTCGCAATCTGGCGTTTGACGAATAAGTATTTGTCACGCTTGAAATTACCGGATCAACAAATTCTACCTGGAATCCGACCATGGGAATAAAAATTTATAGGCCGACGTCCCCCGGGCGACGTGGAATGACGGCGTTGGCCGGTGAAGAGCTCAGCAAGAAGCGACCGGAGAAATCTTTGACCTCCTTTCATCTCCGTTCGGGTGGTCGAAATAATGACGGCCGCATGACCGTTCGATTCCGAGGGGGAGGACATAAGCGGCTCTATCGTGTCATTGACTTCCGACGTGACAAGATCGGCGTTTCGGCTCGCGTCGTGGCGCTTGAGTATGATCCGAATCGATCGGCGCGCATTGCTCTCTTGCACTACGCCGATGGCGAAAAGCGGTATATCCTCGCTCCTGTCGGGATTGCGAAAAATCATACGTTGCAGGCTGGTCCTAATGCGGACGTTCGTCCAGGAAATGCACTGCCTCTCGTCAACATGCCGTTGGGCACCACCATTCACAACATCGAATTGAAGCCAGGGAAAGGGGGTCAATTGATTCGCAGCGCGGGTGGATTTGCCCAAGTGATGGGACGGGATGGCGACTACGTCCAGGTTCGCCTGAAGTCAGGCGAAATGCGGCGGATTCTTGGCGCCTGCATGGCGACGGTTGGACAAGTTGGAAACGTGGATCATGAAAACATTACGGTGGGGAAGGCCGGTCGTTCACGTTGGAAAGGCTGGCGCGGTCACGTCCGAGGCGTCGTCATGAATCCGGTGGACCATCCGCATGGGGGTGGAGAAGGAAAGTCCGGGCAAGGCAACCCACATCCTGTTTCGCCGTGGGGTCTGCCGACTAAGGGCTACAAAACTCGTCAGAACAAGGCCACCGACAAGTACATTATCTCGCGACGCAAGACCTAGCCATTTTAGACACGGAGACGAGTTATGCCACGCTCAGTCAGTAAAGGCGCCTTTGTTGATGGGCATTTGCTCAAGAAGGTCGAGCAGATGAACCAGACGCGAGACAGAAAAATCATCAAGACGTGGTCGAGGCGCTCGACTGTGGTGCCCGATATGATCGGCCACACGTTTGCTGTCCATAATGGAAAGAAATTTATCCCTGTGTTTGTGACAGAGAATATGGTCGGGCATAAGTTGGGCGAGTTCGCCCCGACCAGATTTTTTAAAGGGCATGGCGCGGCGAGAACCGAAAAGGCGGTTGCACTGAAGTAGACGTGAAGCGTGAAACGTGGTGGACCGGCGGACCGGCGAAGAAACCGTGCGCTTCACGATTCACGACCAAAGAGTGACGAGGTCGAGATGGCTGAAGCTAAAGCGATCCTTCGGTTTGTTCGGGTTGCGCCGCGCAAAGCGCGAGTCGTGATCGATTTAATCAGAGGGCAAGAAGTCCCGAAAGCATTGGCCCTGCTCAGGCACACGCCGCGCAATGCTGCCAAGGTAGTGGAAAAAGTGCTGCGTTCTGCTGTCGCGAACGCCGAGCAGAAAGAAATGGGCGATAGCGAGGACATGTGGGTCTCCAAGGCTCATGTTGATTGCGGCCCCACGTACAAGCGTTTTCGGGCTCGCTCCATGGGACGCGCCAATTCTATTCATAAGCGCACGAGCCACATTACGGTTATTGTGTCGGCGTCGGCA
>JBQTHT010000069.1:0-11059 GCA_052389595.1 Nitrospiraceae bacterium | reverse complement strand
CGGCCTCGTAAGGAACGAGGGTCATTGGCAATCCCATTGCAACGACCGCGGTCGCTGCTTTCTCGTCCTCTGTCACATTGAAGTCTCGAAACACTGGGCCATGTCCGAGGAACGAGTGAGCCGTGGCAAGGTGAGCCGTTGGAAACTAAGAATGTCGCCGTTTCGTTCGTCTTGCCTACGTGGACCTACTACTTCCGATTGTACGTAATCTCCATCATCTTCATCTCTTTGCCGTGTCCGTGTGTGCCGTACATCTCGAAGATCTGCGTATTCGCATCCACCAATTTCCAGATCGCGCGATGCGACATCTGCCCTCCGCCCAGTTCGGCATGTTGTCCCTTCAGCGTGATGGTCTTGCCATCAGTGCTCCCCGTGCCTTCCATGACGAAAACTCCGGTCCCCATCGTGTCCATCCATGTCGACACATAACGCTTGCGCAGGTTGTCATAGCCGCTGGTCCCAATCCCTGAGTAGGGATGCCCCATCATCTCGCCGGTAAACTCCTGCTGCAGAAATCGTCCATCCAACACCATCTTCATTTCAACAGTTCCGCTGGATTCCGTCGGCGGCTTGCCGGGCTCCATCCATTCTTTGGTTTTCGTCGTCCAACTTCCGGCGAGGCCGGCCAGTTGCTTATGCTGTTCGCCGGGCGTAGCCAGTTTCTGATAGGCCTCCATCATCGCCTGCGGGTCCATCTGTTTTTCTGACTTCTTGTCTTTGGCCAGGGCCGGAGCGGCTGCGACGAGCAGGCACAGAGACAGGATCATGATCGATGTCAAACGCATGTGAACCTCCTTGTGGTTGGGTGATCGCACATTTGATAAACACACTCCGCGGATCTACAGGTCTGGCCCTCTCTCTTCGTGAACCCTCTCTCGTTCACTCACCTGTTCACCAGCATGGCACTCATTACTGTCGCAGCGGAATAAGCGCGCGCAACAGACTATCGCGCAAGAACAGCCCTCCCCAGACCAGCACGCCGAGAATGATCGAGGCATAGAACGGCTCGCCGACCCGCACATGAGTCGCGGTCGCTCCGCCAAGGTAGCCAGTCAGCAAGATCGCGCCGAGCACGGATGTGCGCGGGATCACGTAGAGGACCGTGCAGGTGAGTTCCACGATCCCGAGCGGGAGGGCGACGTACTCGGGATAGCCCAGGTGAGCGAATCCCGCCGTGGCCGCCGGCAGCTGCAGCAACTTCATCGAGGCGCTGAAGAGCAGCATCAGGACCGGCAGGGCGCTGATGATGTATCCGGCCCAGAGCATCTTCTTCGAGACGGAAGCGGTTTGAGTATCCGTTTGCATGAATGTTTCCTCCACATGTCTTTCAATTGAAAATACCGATGGGTAAACGGTTTCCGGTGATGCAGACTTGAAAGCGAACGGCACCACAGTGGCAGCTTCCGACGTATTTCTACTCCATTCGTGAATCTCCCGTCCATGCCGTCAGCTCTCTTCAGGACACCTACCAGGCCGTTGAAAAATATTTGGAGGCCCCTGGAGACCATTGGCTCCCCTGTTTCGGATCACGAGTAACCGGCCCGCAGGATGTTCAAAATGGCCGTCCAGCGCGGCCGCAGGAGAAGGAAGCGCCGGAGGCGTACCCTCTGGGGTACGTTGAGGACGCTTCCGAGCCGAGAACAAAGCTGGCGGCCTTTTTCAACATCCTGCTACTTTGCATTCTCGTTCATTTCCCACAGGGCGAACGTGTTGTTCTCCGTGTCCTGGCATATGGCGAAGTAGCCCATTTGCGGCACCGCCGCCTTTGGCATGTAGATTTTGCCGCCAAGTTTCTCGACCTTCGCCATAGATTCGGTCACCGACTTCACGTTGACGTAGTTGGTGATGGGCTGTTCCGGGTGCTTGCGCGCCATCAGCCCGCCATCGGGCGTGTCATCACCACCGCCCGTGTCGATGTGCCAGTAATCCGTCACCCCTGGAAACTTCTCGATTTTCCAGCCGAACAACGAGCCGTAAAATTTCTTCGCACGCTCGGGATTGTCCGCTGGAATTTCAAACCAGACGAGGCTCCCCGCGGTGAGGCCTCCCTTTGCGTCCTTCGGTTTTGGTTTCGGTTTTGCTTTTGTTTTTGTGCTCATAGCTTCCCCTTTGTTGGTTGATCGTGTTGTCCAAGGTCACTGAGGATTTCCGGACACTCAACAGATCATCAGATCGTCAGATGCTTTCGACATACTGTTCACGAGATACCCTTCACGATTCACGCTTCACGAATCGTTGAGCGCCGCGAGAACAAAGCTGGCGGACTTTTTCAACAGCTTTTAGCCGCCGGCCATGGCCCCCACGATTAGAAACGGCTCGGCCCCCGTCGCGACCGCGTCAGGCAGCGGGGCATCCGGCGGTTCGTGGGACAAATCCTGCTCGCAGGCGAAGAACCTCACGAACGGTCGGCGCTGTTGCGTGACGTGGTCGCGGATCGTCCCCCGCAGCATCGGATAGCGGGCCTCGAGCGCGTCGAGGACCGATTGCTGCGTCACCTGTCCCTCAACGTCGAGTATCACCTCTCCGTTGACGCGCGCCAAGGTCCGCAAATGCGCCGGCAGCACGACTCGAATCATCGTATCTCGTCTCTCGTGAAGCATATCTCGCGATGGAAGAGCTTATGGCGTCTGGCTAATGGCACAAGCATGCACATCCGAAACGCCGAGCCCATAACGCCCTGGATACCCTCTTTTACTCAGCACTCAGTCCTCAGCACTCAGCACTACTAAAAGAGCATCTGGACCTCAACAGAGAACACGACCGGCAGATCCCGGACGATGGGCGTCCAACTGTCCCCGGCATCGGCCGATGCGTAGACCTGCCCGCCGGTGGTCCCAAAGTACAGGCCGCAGGGATCGAGCGAATCGACGGCCATCGCGTCGCGCAATACATTGACGTAACAATCGCGTTGCGGCAGCCCATTGGTGAGTGCCTCCCACTCGTTCCCGCCGGTGCGGCTTCGATACACGCGCAGCTTTCCCTCTGGCACAAAATGCTCCGAGTCGCTCTTGATCGGGACGACATAGATGGTGTTCGGCTCGTGCGCGTGCACCTCGATCGGGAATCCGAAGTCGGTCGGCAGGTTTCCGCTGATCTCATGCCACGACTCGCCCGCATCGTCGCTCCGCATGACGTCCCAATGCTTCTGCATGAACAGCACGTTCGGACGCGTGGGGTGCATTGCAATGCGGTGGACGCAATGGCCGACTTCGGCATCCGGATCCGGGAGCTCATACTGCGACTTCAGGCCGCGGTTCGTCGGCCGCCAGGTCTTGCCGGCGTCGTCGGTCCGGAACACGCCCGCGGCCGAAATGGCGATGAAGATCCTCTCCGGATGACTCCGGTCCAGCATGATCGTGTGCAGACACATCCCTCCGGCGCCCGGTTGCCAGAGGTGCCCTTTTGCGCTGCGCAGCCCGGGAAGCTCCTGCCACGACTGCCCGCCGTCGGTCGAGCGAAACAAAGCGGCGTCTTCCACACCGGCATAGATCGTATCCGCATCGGTCAGCGACGGTTCGAGATGCCAGACCCGCTTGAATTCCCACGGACGTTGCGAGCCGTCGTAATGCTGGTGCGTCGTAAGCGGTTTCCCGGTGTCCGCAGAAGTATCGTAGAGAAACATGTTGCTTTCGCCCTTCGGCATGCCATCCGGACCCATGAGATCCTCCGGTTTGGTGCCGGGAGGGTTCCATGTTTTGCCGCCATCATCAGAGCGCTGGATGATTTGCCCAAACCAGCTGCTGGTTTGCGAGGCATAGATGCGGTTCGGCTCAACGGGCGAGCCTTTGAGATGATACATTTCCCAACCGGCAAAGTGTGGACCGCTGACATCCCACTGCTTGCGCATTCCGTCGGACGTGAGAATGAATGCGCCCTTCTTTGTACCAACAAGTAATCGTATGCTGCTCATCTCCGATTCCTTTCACATTTACGCGCCACGGTCCCGCGTGCCGCACCATAGAGGCTTATTTGGGCTGGTAGATAAAGGCTTATTGACCTTTCGACTTTGGCAAACACCACAGGTCTTTGATCTTGCAAAGTCTGGCGAGCATCTCTGCGTACTCTTTAGTAAGAGCTGCTGTTTCCACCTGGCCGCGAGGCTGGATCATGAAACCATGGTGGCCGGGCATGATGACAAAAGGACCTATGCCACCGAGCTTTCCGCCGCCGATGTCTTCATTGGATATGTCAGGGGCGTAGTACATGACGTGTGGGTAGTTGATGGTGATGACACGGTCGTTTGTTTTTTCCGGGTCGTCGTACGTTCTCAGCACTGGAGAGAGCATGTATGAGACGCCGGCTCGTTCCGGCGCTTTATAGAATCCTGCTCTGTAGCGGTCCTGGATGATTTTCTTGAGCTCGCCGGGAGGAGTCCCCTTGGCTTGCATCTCTGCGGCGTCAAAGAAAACCCGCATGTGCGCCTTGGAGCCCGCTTGATCAAAGGCAATCGGGTAGAGAATGTCATCTCGATATTCCGTGAAGGGCCAGGATCCCCTGAACGTATCGTCGCCGGTTCGAGCAACGAAGGCGTGGAATCCATTCGTACCCTTGCGGGCAACTTCAAAACCCTGAGCAGGATTTAGGACATAGACCGTTGCATTGTCTCTGAGGTGCGGCGGCAGTGCGCTCAGCGCGAGCTGAATTTCCAAATCTCGCGGGAGCGGCTCGATCTTGTTCATCACCTTGGGAGCATTATTATTTTCCGCGTTCGCGTTAAGCGTGAACAAGAGACCCACAATTACAATAAGAATCTGAACGTTTCTCATCTTAACTTCCTTTTGGTTTTAACTGCTAATTATGTATGATCTGGTTCCGTCTAAGATGCCAATTGGTTTTTGATATTGGATAAGACCCGTACGCTGAACGAATCCGGCTTCGTTGCGTTCTATATACCGTCATATGCTTGCTTGAGCGTCTTGATGTCGGGCTTGGTCATTTGAAGGATGGCCTTCATGACTCTTTCGGACTTCTTGGCATCCTTGTCTTGCAGCATCTCGTTCCACATAGGCGAAATGATTTGCCACGACAGACCATACCTATCCTTTAGCCAGCCGCACGGTCCTTCTTCTCCGCCTTGGGAGAGCTTCTCCCACATCTCGTCTATTTCTTTCTGCGTCTCGCACTTCACCATAAACGAGATAGCCTCACTAAACTTGAAAATCGGCCCGCCGTTTAAGGCAACGAATTCCTGCCCCTCGATCTCAAACGTCGCGGTCATGACCGACCCCTTCGGTCTCCCCGAGACCTCTGCGCCTGCCTCTCCATAGCGGGTGATATTTCCGAGCTTGGAATTCTTGAAAATCGACACATAAAACTTCGCCGCCTCTTCGGCCTTGTCGTCGAACCACAAGCAGGGGGTGATTTTCTGCATGTGTGTCTCCTTGGTTGTTGATCATGACTCGACGCGTTTCGTCGTATCTTCGAACCAGTGTCGCAAGGTGTCGCCTTCCCAAAAGATCTATTTTCTCGACTTTTCCCAGAGCGCGATGACGTTGCCCTCCGGATCCGCGAAGTCCGCCATGAAACCCCACTCTCCAATCGAGTGTTTTGGCGTAATGACCTTCCCTCCCGCCTTCTCTATTGCCTTGAGCGTCTTGTCAATGGAACCGGTTTGCACGCCAAACGACGGCTGGTCGTCTTTGGATTTGCGTTGATAGAACCCTCCGTTGATGCCTCCGGGCTCGATCGGGTTTTGATCTTTATCCACGGCTGTCGTATAGGCCATCGCCCCCTCGTCGCCCCATAGTTCAACCTTCCAATCGAAAACGTTTTCATAAAACTGTTTTGCCTTCTTGAAGTTCGAAGCTGGGATCTCAAATAACACCACTTTGTTCTTTATCATTCCTCTCTCCTTTCATTTTCCAAAAGTTCGATGCTTTTCTCCTACGACATGACACCCGCTTCCGTGCATCTCGCCGTGACCCCAAGATCGGACAGACTCTGTGCCAGTCATGGCCGCTGATCGGTCGGCAAGCCCGTGATCTCAATGAGAGGCCGGACCTCGACGGTTCCGATACGCGCCCCTGGAACCCGAGCGGCAATGCCGACGGCCTCGTCGAGATCCTTGGCATCGATCAGGAAGTAGCCGGCGAGTTGTTCGCGCGTCTCCACGAACGGACCGTCGGTCACGAATTGCTTGCCGCCGCGCACTCGCACGATAGTCGCCGTCGACGTCGGATGCAGCGGCGAAGCGCTTAGATACTGCCCGTTGGCGTGAAGCTGGTGCGTGAGCTCCACGGATTCCTCAAGCATCTGCTGCCGCTTGGTCTCACTGAATTTGCCGAAGGCCTCTTCGTCGTGGTGAACCAGCAACATGTATTTCATCAAGCTCCCTCCTGACATCCAATAGTCGTTAGACTGTCCCCATAATCGACACCGGCCTTCCCGAGCGCGAAATGCCTGCGTCTTGGGTCGCACTCGGCAGTCCAGTAGCTAGTCGGGAACGCAAGCACCGCAGGATGTTCAAAATGGCCGTTCAGCGAGGCCGCAGGCGAAGGAAGCGCCGGAGGCGTACCCTCTGGGGTACGGTGAGGACGCTTCTGAGCCGAGAACAAAGCTGGCGGCCTTTTTCAACATCCTGTTAGGTTGGCAGGCCCGGGATCTCGATGACCGGCCGAACTTCGATAGTCCCCTTGCGCGCCATGGGAATCTTTGCGGCGATGGCGATGGCCTCGTCGAGATTCTTGGCATCGATGAGGAAATAGCCGCCCAGTTGCTCACGCGTTTCTGCGAACGGACCATCGGTCACGAGCCGTTTGCCGTCGCGCACCCGGACACTGGTCGCCATCGATGTCGGATGCAATGGGTTGGCGGCCACATACTGCCCGTTTGAATGAATGTCGTGTGCGAGCTGCGTGGACTCCGCATAACAGTCCTGCCGCTCGGTCTCGCTCAACGATTGTTCGTTGAGGTAAATCAGCAACATATATTTCATCTGAATGCCTCCATCAGGTGCTGGTAAAGTTTGAATGTCTGAATGTGATCACGGCTCACATTCGTTATGGCATAATGCGGCATGCCAAAATCGAAATGCACGCAGCCATGGCAAATCATGGGGTCGTTAGAAGAATTCATGAACCTGAATTGATTGAACGTTAAAGATTGGGAGGTGCGCCATGCCCGTAACCTTAATTAACGTGTTTTCAGTCCCGAAGGGCAAAGAAGATGAATTCGTGAAGTGGTGGCAAGAGTGACGGCCAATATCACCAAGCAACAAGGGTTCATGAGCGGAAAGTTTCATAAGAGCCTCAAGCCAGAGAGTAAATTCAGCTTCATTAATGTCGCGATATGGGAAACCGAAGACCTGTACTGGAAAGCCTATGAAAAGAGCGCGGCGCCCATGAAGTCGAAGTTAGAGCACCTGGGCGCTGAAATGGGTCCGGCTCTCTATAACGTCGCTTTCGAGTACCGATTCAACCTTACCAGTGCCCTCCATCACGGCCTCGAACGGCGAGTGACCCGATCGACACGTCGCCAGGTACCTTCTCCTCATAGTGCATATCTCTGAGACCCTATTCAACGGTTTGCGCTCGACTCCTGCTGCTTGAGCTCCATGACCGGCCGCACTTCCATGCTCCCCAGGCGCACCGATGGAAACTTCGAGGCCACCTGGATAGCCTCGTTGAGGTCTCTGGCATTGATGAGAAAGAACCCGCCAAACTGCTCCTTCGTTTCGGCAAACGGGCCGTCGGTCGTGGACAATTTGCCGTTTCGGACCCGCACGGTCGTGGCCATCTGAACTGGTTCGAGCGCCTCCGCCACGATCAGGTGGCCATTTTTGTGGAGCGCCTCGCAGTAGGCCGAAGTTTCGTTCATGAGAGCATCGCACTCGCTCTTGGACATGGCGGCCAGCTTCTTCTCCTCGGTGCAACACATGAGCAGATATTTCATGGCTCCGACCCTCCGATGTGGAAGTGAAAGGCGGTTGTCATGAGATAGTCGTTCGGGAAGACCAAAATCGACATGGCGGCAGAGAAGAGCTAATGGCACATGGCGTATAGCTTATGGCCAGGGATGGGACAAACGACCTTTTCTTAATCTGACTCTTTGTTCGAGCTATCAGCTATAAGCCGTCAGCCATACGCTCTTGTCCCCGACGAAATGCGCCTCACGCTTCACGAATGTTCTGACATCAGATAGTCGTCAGGGAAGGCCAAAATCGACAATGGGCTTCGCGAGCGAGGCGGGCCACGGGAACTGACATATTGGTTCATCCGGAGATCGTGGGCGGCCAGAACCCCATGACGACAGCAGCCTCCATCTAGCATCGTAGTCAACCTTCGCCCGCTGCGGCTGCTTACCGACAGCGCTATCTGTGAGATAAGGAACTTGATCTGTATGCATGAATGGGACATACTGATGCATATGAGGACGACACTCAACATTGACGATTCCCTCTTACGTCACGCCGCCAAGCTCACGGGAGTTAAGGAGAAGACCTCACTTGTGCGCCTGGGTTTGGAGGCTCTTATATCTAGAGTCAGTGCCCGCCGCTTAGCGGAGCTCGCCGGGACAGAGAAAGGGCTCCGACCTATCCGAAGACGGCGTTTCGGCCACCCGGCATGATCTTGGTCGACACGTCAATTTGGATTCGTCATTTCCGCACGGGGAATATGCAGCTGCGGTCTTTCCTCGATGAGGAACAAGTATTCTGCCACCCGTTCATTGCAGGTGAGCTGGCTTGTGGGACATTGCGGAACCGACACGAGGTACTCAGTCTGTTAAGGGCGTTGCCTCGAGCTCGCGTGCTGGAACATGAGGAGGTATTGCATTTCTTGGAAGGGCGACACCTATACGGTCGCGGTTTGGGTTGGGTAGATGCACACCTTCTAGCTTCAGCGCTTCTCACAGGATGCACGCTTTGGACCTTGGACAAGCCACTGCTAAGAGCAGCGGCTACATTGAATATCTTGGAATGAAGCCGAGAAGTAGCTTGCGGCAAGGAAAGCAGGCCAGTCTTTTCAAGACATCGATCTGCTTTGGTCAGAAGGCGCAGCCTACAACATCGGCTTTTCCAACGCGCTTGCGACCTGGGCACCTGCCCTGATCCCGGACGGCTTCGTGGTTATCAGCGAACTATCGTGGCTGAAGGAGCAAGCTCCTGATGCAGTAAGGGAGTTCTTCCGATCCAGCTATCCCGACATGCAATCGGTGCAACACAACATAGCGGTCGCGAAGAGCGCGGGTACAAGGTGCTCGCCACCTACACCTTGCCGCGGCAAGCTTGGATGGACGGCTACTACGACGTTCTTGCGCCCCGCGCGAAAGCCCTTCTTGATCACCCGGCCCCCTCAGTCCGAGACTTTGCCGCCGAAACCGTCCGAGAGATCGAGGTGTTTCACTGTTCCGAAGACAGTTATGGGTATGTGTTCTACGTGCTTCAACGCGCCTAATCAACAGTTAGGCTTGTCCGCATAGATCCATTTCGGTCAGAGACACGGGCTTGCATCCGCTCGCTGCTGCCGGTCAACGTGGGCGTTTAGGTAGCATTGAGTTGAATGGCTCAACTCCCAGTACTCTACGCCTGCTTGTTTAGCCCGCATTATTCATGAACGCTTCTGCTGCAATCGCGAATTCGCTGCTGCGACAGGCCTGCATGCAGGTCTCGCGACACGCAGGCGAGCGGGCTCGCCGCTCAGCCCCTCAACATACTGTTTCAAGTATGCTTCGGGCTCTCGCGGCTCCACGCGCTCGTCTCGCAACGCGACTACGTGATTTCGCGACGAACCGTCATGAACAATGTAGGCTGGACGCCGGCATACAATGACCGATATGGATCACCCTATGTAGGTAGCCAACGATGTGTTGGGGAGTACAGCCGTCTCAGCCGTCGCTCGAGAAACCGGCGCTCCGGCTCCTGCTGAGTGAGACTGAGGGCCGTTCGCGCTTCCACTGTTCGCCCGAGTCGCCGGCAGAGATCGGCCCGTGCCGCATGAATCGAGATGAGAAGTGCCTGCTCTGGCCCTCGAAAGAAACATGCTACGCAGGTGATAAACCACACATAAGGCACGCGCGTTGACAAAGAGAGAGAACTCTCCTTACCCTAGCAGGCTATTCGATACCCGTAAGACTGAGCAGCAGGGTCACTTGTGTGTAAAAGAAGGGAGTTACGTTGTGGGACAACATTACACCGCGGTCATCAAGGAGGATGCGGGTTGGTGGATCGGTTGGATCGAGGAGGTGTCAGGTGTGAACTGCCAAGAAAGGACACGCGAAGCACTGCTTGAGAGCCTGCGCCTGACCCTAAAGGAGGCACTTGAACTAAACCGCCGGGAAGCCTTGGGCGCAGCAGGTGGAAATTTTGAAGAAGCTCTCATCGCGATATGAAGCGGGATGAGCTGCTTCGACACCTACGACAACATGGGTGCGAGTTGCTGCGCGAGGGAGGCATTCTTGGTGGCACCACCCCATGTTGAACACACGCTCTGCTGTTCCACGTCACACCGAAATTAATGATCATCTCGCCCGGAAGATCTGCAAGGATCTCAAGATTCCAGGAGTTCCATAGTATTGGGCATCAACCTGACAGCGCCCCACCCCGGTGACTTACCTTCTCCCTGTCTCACTCCCCCAACTCACTCAACCGTCGCTCAAGGAAGCGCCGCTCCGGCTCTTGCTGGGTGAGGCTCAGGGCCCGTTCGTAGGAGGTTCGGGCTTCCGCGGTTCGTCCCAGTCGCCGGCAAAGTTCAGCCCGCGCCGACTCGCTTCATCTTGCCTCTTAGGCGACTTGCCATCTGTAACGCGATAGGTTACAGTTGCTTGCGTGATCCGCGGGTTCAGGCACAAGGGCTTACGCCGGTTCTTCGAGACGGGCGGCAAATCAGGCATCCAGGCCCAACACGCAGAACGGCTTCGCCTCATCTTGGCCCGATTGAACGCGGCCACAGCCCCACAAGACATGGCACTGCCGGGGTTGGACCTTCATCCGCTCAAGGGCGATCGCAAGGGTGCCTGGGCTGTATCGGTCAGCGGGAACTGGCGGATCAGGTTTCGGTTTGTCGAAAAGGATGCGGATGCCGTCGATTACGAGGATTATCACTAGCGAGGTCGTCGCAATGCG
>JBQTHT010000068.1:0-7127 GCA_052389595.1 Nitrospiraceae bacterium | reverse complement strand
TATTCTCACGGTGTGGCTGCTATTTATTTCACCAATAAATTTATATATCAAATTTTTTTTTTTTCTTCCCCCGCCTGGGGGGGGGCTGGGGCCGAAACTCTACACTCAACAGTCAAAACTCTCAGGGGACTGCCGCTTCCACAAACCTGATCCGTCCTTCTACTGAGGCTTTCAGCGGGCGAACCTGGAGGGCCTGCAGCAAGAGATCGCGCAGGGGTGTCTGCCGCTCTACTCGATCCGTGGCCGTCGCAAACATGGTGAAGCCGTCGCCGCCGTCGGCGAGGAAGGCGTCGGTGGCGACCGAATAGCGTCGGGTGAGTTCCAGCAGCCGCTCGCCGATCGTGACCTGGCGCACCCGGGTCTGTGGAGCAGCGGAGAGGTCGTAGATGACGGTCAGACCTGAGACTTGAAGAAAGCGGCCTGCCGTTTGCGGCAGACGACTCACGCTGTTTTCCAAGGCCTGCAGAAGTTGGCCCCCCGTCACGCTGAACGTGACGGACGGGGAATTGAAAGGCAAGACACGCAGAACTCGTTTGATATCCACCGATCCGGCGGGAATACTGTCCCGTATCTGTCCGCTGTTGACCAACGCAATCTCGGTTCCAAACTCGTCGCGCACGAGGTCTGCGAGCAGGTTCCCGAGACTCGTCTCTTGAGCGCGGATATGTGTGTTCTCTCCATCGAGCGTCACGAGCGACCGGCCGATCACGATGGACGCCTGGCTTTCCAGCTTCCGCGCATACTCATCGATCAGGCCCTGCACAGCCGGGTGCTGGGCCACTTGCTCAGTGACCGGTAGGTTGGTGGCTTTGGCGCGGACCACCGTTGTGGTCGTCGGGGCATCGTTCCCGCCGGGCTTTTTGGTCACCTGTAATTCCAATCGCCCCAGGGTGCGTCCCTGGCGATGGGTTTTCACGAATACCGGTCCCGGATGGTCGAGCTCCGCGACTGGCTGATCGTGCGACGTGGTGCGGAATCCATCAAAGCCCTCCGTATGTCCTCCGATCACGGCATCCAGCTCCGGCGCTTCCGCCAGGAGCGCGAGGTCTTCCTCGGTGGTCTGATGTGTCACGGCGATCACCAGATCAACGCTTTGGCTTGTTTTGAGTTCACGGGCCAGGCTACGCGAGGATTCGACCGGATCGCGGAGCTCGAGCAACCTGGCGACCTCTCGGTTAAATGTGTCGGGGAAATTACTTCGGCCCAGCACACTGATGACTCCGATCGAAAGGGCGCCGGCTCGAATCACCGCGGAAGGCCGGCAGGGGAGATCCACCGCTCGTCCCTTTAAGTTCGAGCACAAGATGGGAAAGGTGGCGAGCTCCTGCAGCCGGCGCAGGTGATCCAGTCCAAAGTCAAAATCGTGGTTTCCCGCCGCCATGGCCCGATAGCCCATCAGATTCATGGCTTTGATATCCGGTTCACCTCGAAAGAACGAGGAGAGCGCGGTCCCGATCAAGATATCGCCGGAATCGACAAGGAGCACCGCGGCATTGTCTCGACGGATGGCATCTATAAGCGTGGCTCGGCCCGCCATGCCGCCGACCTTCGGTTGGCCGCGTTCTTCGATCGGCTGGATCGTCCCGTGGTGTTCGCTGCTATGCAGAATTGTCAGCGTCTCTTGAGCAAACGAGCGTCCGCCTTCCTCAACCCCTATGAGGCTGAGCGCTAGAAGGATGATGCTCCTTAGCACAATGCCTTCATACCTTCCCCTCAAGTGCTCCCTCCCCGTCAGAAAGCCGCATTGATACCAAAAAAGAATGACCGTCCTGCTCCCGGAAAACCACGAATCCGCTGATAATCGGAGTCGAGGAGATTCTCTATATAAAGGAACGGCTTCACGCCTTTCCACACCTCATAGGCAATCTTCGTGTTGATCAGTAGGAAGCCGCCGACGCCGACGACATCATTGTGGTCGAACCGTTGAGGATTCGGATCGCTGAACAAGGCTTTTGAATCCCAGGAGTTGCTGAGGTAGGAGGCCTGCACGAATCCATTGAAGCCGAGGGGCTTCGCATACCGCCCCAGGACATTGACCTGATGGTGCGGCCGCTCCAACATCGGCGAGGATGGGTCCAACGGCTCTCCGGTGAATCGTCTATCCAGTGAGGCGCCTCTCCGCTCACTGATGGAATTGAGATAGGTGTAACTCATCGTCGTCGTGAATTCCTTCGTCCAGTTGGCCTGCAGGAGGACGTCAACTCCTCGCGTCGTGTATTTGTCTGAGTTTGCAAATTCGGCGAAGGCATTTTGCGGGACCTGAATCGGTCCTGCCGGACGATCCTGCAGCTCGATAATGTGGTCCAAATTGTTCTGAAAGTAGGTCACGTCGAGCTCGAGCCGGTCATTCCAGAAGGCTTGAGTGACTCCAGCCTCAAAGGTGAGATTGTTTTCCGGTTCCAGCGTGATATTCCCGGCGCTTTGTCCGAAGAGGTTTTGCATGCGCGGCAGGTTGCTCTTCTTGCCGACGGCCGCGTGGAGCTTGGTATCCGGCAGCGGCTTGAAGATCAGCGAAGCGACCGGGCTCAGGGCATGGATCGGCTCCCGCCCGTCGGTCCGGGCAAAGAAGGAGTTCACGACATAGAGCGTGTCGTAGTTGAGGCCGGCTGTGAGCTGCAGGTTCCTGAGAGGAGTGTATTGCGCCTCGACGAAAAAGTCGGTCGTCACGGTCTCGTAATTTTCGAACGGACTTGCAGAATCGCGCTGTCGATTGACGACATCCTGCCTCGTCAATGTGCCGGCCTTGAATTTCAGGTTGGATGTCGCATCGAGGGTTCCCTGCAAATTGGCGCCGACAGTATAATTGTTGAATTTGCTGATCAGCAGGCCTCGCGTGAAATTATCCCGTCGGATCTGTGAGAAGGATTGATTGGTATAAAACGTCAGGTCATTATCGAATTTATCGAAGTACACTTTGCCCCGGAAGGAGAGCCAACTCGTCACTCGCTTCTCTCCCGACAGGTCGGCGAACCACCGCTGCCAGTCGGTGAAGCGACCGAACTCATTCTGAAAGGCTTTGTACCCGACGGTGGGCACCGGAACTCCGAAATCAGATTTGTAATATCCGGCAAGGAGAGCGATCTTGTCATATTCGTTGAAATCTCGTCCGACGTTCATGGAGAGGTTGTACTTGGTAAAGTCACTCTGTTCCCGCAGCCCTCCGTTCTCCAGAGGCGTCGGCTTGAAACTGTCGGCCAAGGGGAACCCGTTGGACTTTCTGAAGCTGCCTGTCACGTAGTAATTCCACTGGTTCTTCCGGCCGCCATGTTCCAGCCAGTAATCCTGGGTGTTGTCCTCTTGGTAAGAGACCGTGGCACGGGTCGTGCGCTCCTTCCCACCGCGTTTGGTCACGATGTTGATGACGCCGCCGAGGGTATTGGCGCCATAAGGCGCATCCGCAGGGCCTTTCACCACCTTGATTTTGGCGATGTTGTCGACAGGGAGATTGAAAAGATCCACCGTTCCTAGAAATGGTTCCAAGACAGGACGCCCATCAATGAAGACGGTGTACTTCGAGTCGTCGCCGGTGAGCCCTGCGCGCGGCCCGACGCCGCGGATCAGGACATGGGCTTCGTTTCTCGGGCCGCCTTGTCCAAAGATCACACCCGGCACGAAGCGAAGGGCTTCGCCCACGTTCCTGGCGTTCATATTGAGGATCTCCTGAGCAGTCACCTCATAGACACTCGAGAGTGGACCCAACGGTTGGTCGGCTGAAGGGACCAGTTCGCCCAACTGGAACAGTTCGAGGTCTTGCTCTTCCGAGATGAGTTCGAGAGTTTGTCTGATTTCTTCCGTGAGGGACTCCTCAGCCAGAGTCTGACACGCCGGGATCGAGACGAGACTGGCGCTCAGCAAAGACGCCAACAGCGGATGGCCTTGCCTGGGAAGCGAAGTCATACGCGAAGTCTTCCTTAGGCTTCACCGTTCAGCGCGGAGAACTCAGATGCTCTTTCCCTCTCCCAATTCAGTAGTCTTCCTTCATCAGTCAAAATTTCAGCGTGATCCATCCCATGACACGGCTTCCGATCGTGTCGCCCAAGGGATGTTCCTTATGCTTGTCGTTCAATGCGTTGAAGGCGGAGACGGCCGCTTCCGCTTCCCGCATGTAACCGGCTGCCGCCTTCTGCTGCCAGAAACGGTAGGCGCCCCGTAGATTGAGGAGGGTATAACTGTCCACGCGCTGGCTCGGGACTGAGCCGGCTGGAATCAGTCCGGTGTTGGCAAACTGCGAGAAGAATTCAGAGACGGGATATGTCGCAGCGCCGACATAGTGCAACGTCGCCTCGCTGCTGACACCATTACTCCATTCTCCGCGAAGACCCGCGTTTACTTTGTACTTCGGTCCGCCTCGCCGAGCGGTGCCGGTGAAGGTCTGTCCGAACTCTTGGTATGCGACGTTCGAAAATCCCGACAGCCAATCGGTGACCAAAAACTCCACGCCGGCCTCACCGCCGTAGATGTCGCCTACCCCGGAATTGGCATTGGTGATGAGTGTGGCGGTGGTTCGCTGGAGATCGATCAGGTTCGAAATGTGATTGAAAAAGAGGTCCGCGCGTACACGGAGACGATGCTTGAGATACCAGCCCTGGTACCCCAGCTCATACGACACGATTTGCTCCGGACTGAGACCGGTGGAGCCTTGAATAGGGATCGGGGTGAACGTAGGAGCGGTGGCCGTTCGCAGATCTTCATGCGTTTCAAAGAGCGTCGGCGGTCGATACGCGACCGACAGGCCGAGCCGGAACGTATGTCCAGGCAACGGCTGGTACAGCAGGGCGGCTCGGGGGCTGAGCTGGTGATGAATGAATGTATCCAGGTCATACCGCACACCGGCGACCAGTCGCAGGGCGTCGGTGGCTTTCCATTCGTCTTGGACATACAGCCCCAGCCGATTCTCACTTTGGGCGCCGGCGATGCTGTTGCCCGAAAAGGTATTCAGCCTGTAGTTAAGGCCATAGGTGAGGCGGTTGGTCTCCCAGAGCTGGATTCCATGTTGTCCGGTGACATTGTAGGTGTTGCCGAGAAAGTTGAGGATCGGGCTTCCCACAGCATCGGTCGTTCGGAGCACCCCGGCGAGCGCAGGATGCGTGACGGTCAAACTCGTGGCATCGAATTGATTCCACCACACACGCAAAAAAGCATCCGTGCGTTCATAGGCGAGATAGGCATAGGGGAGCCTGACATCCGACGAGAGACTGAGCGTGCGCTGGACCGGCCCGTCGAATCGGTTCATATCGACGAGTCCGCCGTCCGCCAGAAGTTTGGATGCTTTGGGGAGCGCATACTCGGTATGCACATTGAACTTGTAGGAACGGAACGCGAGACCGTCTCGATTGCGCCACTGCTGCGTTTGATCCTCCCCGAAGGATAAGCGATAGCCGAGCTTCCCGGCCATGCCTGCATGAACGGCCGACGTAGTAAACGTCCCCAACTCGCCCCCGCCGAACTGGATCGTCGTGCCCCTCATATCCTCCGGCGACTTGGTGATGATGTTGACGACTCCGTCGAAGGCGTTAAATCCGTAGATCGCCGCGGCCGGTCCTTTCAGCACTTCGATGCGCTTGATCTCCGGCAAGGTGACGGGAATACCCTTCCAGAACACGAATCCTTGCGCGTCTTCATAGATCGAGCGGCCATCGACCAACACCAGCAGTTTGTTCGCCAAAAGTTGATTGTCGCCGCGCACGCTCACGTTGAATTCAGCCCCCGTGGTTTGCATCACGTCGAGACCGGGGATTCGCCGGAGCACCGTGGGCAGATCGGTCGCCCCGGAGTGACGAATGTCTTCGTCAGTGATCACATAGACATCCGACGGAGCTTGCGAAATCGGCTGTTCGTGTGATACCGCGATACTCACGGTTTCCTCCTGCAGGAATCGCAGTTCCTCACTCCGTTCGACAGCCGGCTCGGATGAAGCCAGTGCGATCGCGACTTGCTCCAAGGACGAACATGCCAACAGGCAGAGGCACAACGCCCGATATGCAGCGCGTCGAAACTCAAGAGACCAATTCGGCATGCAACCATCCTCGTTCTGAGCCTCGACTTTGTAACAACGTTATCCATTTCGATCACCTGGCGAGATAGCCAGCACGCTGGCGCTCAGGGCTGATCAGACAATGCCCTGAGCCACACGCAAGAGACGTGCTTCTCGATCTCCTTAGCCGGACAACAGAAGCTGGACGATTCCAAGCTTTAAAATCAACGGCTTAGGATGATTGGTGAAATGGTTGAAGCCGGCGAGAGTTAGAGCTGCAATGTGAGGTTATCTGACTGGATACGGTGGCGTATTTCTTGAGATACAGATGGCAGTGGTTGCCGGGGCGGCCGTCCCGCTTTCAATTCCTGTATTCGTTTGGGGAAGGGCTCGCCGTTTGTTGCCTCCATGATGTCCAGCGACTCGTTGATCGCTTTCGCAATACAGCTCGCTAGGGTGAGGCCGGGAGTCCAATAGACGGCGTCCCGCAGTCGCTCAAGGAGATCGTCCGGCAAATTAAGCGTCACCCGTCGTTTGAGAATTTTTTGCACAGAACGTTGTTTCTGAAACCGATGCTTCATAGCACACATCTCCCGCCTGAGAGTAGAGCGGTGAGTGTCCTCGACCGACGCTCTGCGCATGCGAACCTAGGCGGTCTGTGTGCGTCGTTCCGTTGGACGCGCTGTCGTGGGTTCCGTAGCGCGATCCGCCGCATGAGCATCGTCTTCGGCGGACGACCCTTTCGGGCTATCATCACGCCACGTGGCCAACACGATCATCCAAATCATCCCGGCCATTCCGATCAAGAGACCCCAAATAATTATTCCCCAATCCATGGTCTGGCCTCCTTTCTGAAATACTGTCAGGCGCCGGCCATCACCCATGCACCGCTTCTCTATCGACATAGCACAGCAACAGCCGTGCCATTAACAAGAGCGCGCGAAAGATATCGTGCGGGAGAATAGCCGCCATGTGTTTTCACAGACTTAGTGCATCGGAGGAGCAGGAATCTGTCTACGGCGGATGGGTGAACTGAGATGGGGCGTATCTCATCCGATTCGCAAGCGTATCGGATGAGATACCGAAGGATACGATTCTCTATGGTGTTGTGTTTGGATCGAGCCCGTTGACGTAGCGGAGAAATCCCTGCAAC
>JBQTHT010000067.1:0-4936 GCA_052389595.1 Nitrospiraceae bacterium | reverse complement strand
TCCACGCTCTTTGAAAAGTGGGGGATTGGCACGGCTCAGGAAGAGCATGGCGTACTGGTCCTGCTGGCTGTTGAGGAACGGCAGGCGGCGGTGAGCGTCGGGCGTCCCATGTTGCCGGTGGTCACGCCGGAGATTGTCTCGAAGATCGGACGAGAGTATTTAGAACCTGTTTTGAAAACCGGTCACTATGGAGAAGGCCTGTATCGCATGGCCGTTGCGCTTGCGTCCGCGTCGCAGGACGTCCGTGCCGCGCCTCCCTCTCGCGTACATGTCAAGGGTATCGGCGTCTGGATCACAATCTTGACCAGTGCGGGCGCGCTGGCGTTCTTGTGGTGGATTAGCCGTCCCGACTTGCATCACCCCTATGCTCGCCTCAAGCGGGGCGAATACTGGGGCACCGGTCAAGGAGGATTTTCTGGAAATTTCGGCGGGTTTGGAGGGAGCACCAGCGGAGAAGGGTTCAAGTGATGCGTGCCGATGCTGAATGCTGAATGAGGAGTTACAGCGGCAGCGTTAATCTGCGGTTACAGGACGGCGCAGCGGCACGTGGCGACGTTCTTCCAAGTCGAGTAGGTCCGCCCAACTCGTGATGTCAGTGCGTGAGGGATCCCCGCCATCTCGGCATTTCTTGAAATAGGTCCACTTGTCTTCCGCATCAGGACCTCGGGCCACCATCGTTTCGTTCTAAGACTGAATCTCTGCCGGCTTGTGAGGCTTCGCGATCTTTGCGAACCAGACGACCACTTCCTGGTCCGATGAAGCCTGGCGAACCGTTTCCGTGAACTGCTCCGCTGAAATGCCCGAGAAATCCAACAGTCGCTGATCCAGCGGGCAGGGGTAAATAAGTCGCCTTGAGTTCCTGCGAGCGTGGCTCGGCACTTGTCGAGCATGCGGGGCAAATGGGCATAGCCGGCCAGTTTTTCGTGCGGGCTTCGAGGGAATCGTTCGCGCAAATCCATCCTATGACATCCTGTGATTGGAGAAGGAGAGGCTTTTTACGACCACTTCCCCATTCTCGTATGAGATGATCCGACGGGTGGCAGGTAAGTCCGACGCGCTGACGCGGATATGTGTGTCCGTGAAGCTTTCCACATTGGTCAATTTGGCATCGTGCGGCGAATAATAATAGACCGTGTACTTCGATGTGAGAAATTTCTTGTCTTGAGTGACGGCGCTTTCCTCCACGTTGATCGTGAACGCCATATGGGGCATCGTGCGATTAATTTGTGTGATCCGATCTCCTTTGACTCTATAAAAAGAATGCATGCCATCCCCATTAATGACCAGGCGGGGTCCCAATGGGTGATCGCTATCCTTGTCTAAAGTCAGAGCATATTTTCCATCCGACTCGTCGAAGGTCCTCGGTCCTCGGTGCACGGCAATCATGCCGATTTGACCTTCAGCCCATTTTTGAATTTCAGGATCGGGTATCTGAACGGTCACTTCTCGCGGTCCCTTGACTGAAACGGTTCCCTCCATTTCTTTCCCATTCATATTCACTACCAGGTCCGCGGTAAAGCCCTTAAAGTCCGACTGCCAACGCGCTGTATTCTCGAAAGCTTTCCGCAGTAAAGCGCGTGCTTCGGTGTCATCTTGCACGGCAGTCGCTTCTTCCGTTCGTTTATACATTTCCATCTGAAGCTCCTTAAGTATGTTATGTAAGGTGCCGTTGAGACGTGCAGAGATGATTATATGGGGATATGGATTGGAGAACAACCGGTCTATCTTCGAAAATTCGCCTCCAAATTCAAGACGCCAACTGTTCGAAACATTAGAAGTTTTCAGAATCTACGTATTGGCAAGGGTAGGGCTTTGCCTGAAATAGAGCACGGGTTCGTCGATTGTTCTTTGGGATTCGAGAGGATTGGCTAGTAAAAATGCTGCGTTTTCGATATAATGGCAAAAAATGAACCGCTCCTTTGAAGGGAGGGAGAAAGGGCGTCCTATGGAAAGAAGGGCTGCTTCTCACACCGAAGAAGAAGAAATGAACCAGCGAAGGCGGCTGTTGAACCTTGCCCGCAAGGGCGACCCCAAAGCAGCGAGCCGACTCTTTGAACTTTATCAAGTCCGTGTCTATACCGGTGAAATGGTCAATAAAGTCAACAAGGTCAATCGGAGTTCGTTCAGCTCGGTCATGCATGAAAAACCGTCCTCGCGCAAGACAATCAAGCAGGGATCAAGATCAAGACCGAAGCCATCCCAGCGGAAGGTGGCGAGGAAGGTCACGCGAAAAGCGGCTCGCAAGAAATCAAACCGTTAACATGGTGGCCTACCCGCTGGGGGATAGCAGTTCCTTCATTGTACGGCCACGCGGAGCCCACCCGCCGCCAATCGTTTTCCAATCTGTTCCGCTGTCTCCCAGTCCCCGCTAAAGACGGCGGCTTGCCCTTCATGGTCGATTCGCCACGCGAGTTCAAAGGCTCGTTCCGAGCTCATTCCTGGAATAATTTCGCAGAACAGTTTGATGACTTGATGATACGTGTGGCAATCGCAGTTATAGACGATCACCCGGGCTTCAAGCCCGTCGCCTATGCTCGCGCCGAGATCCTCGATCGTTTCGGGATTCGCAACCGGCGTAGAAGAATCCGACATATCCAGATGATTTTAGCAGAATACCGGACCTTGTAAATCTGCCCGTCTCGCGACCTTCAATACCCTTCGCGTAAAATCCTTTCGTTCATTAGATGTTCGTCGTCTCTGATCAAGCTCCGTTCGAGTAGCTGGAAATGAGGCTCGGAATCGGTCACGGCTATCAAGTCATGCCGCCGTGCCAAGCGAACCGTGTAGGCTAGTGAAGCAGAGGTCTTGATCAGGGCGAAGCCATACTCGTAATCATAATCCTGATCACTCGAGCCGATATGGGTCATCGGGTCCTTCAGTTGTTGCACGTTGTACGGTCGTCGGCCGTAACTTTCGTCGCTGAGTATGAGAAGCGCGGCCGGACCGGGGACGGTTGTACGTCCGATCTGCGCCGCATGAGAAAGATCAAACAAGCCATGCTGGAAGCGACGATCCTGCTTCAGGGCTCGATGAAATATCGTTCGCCAAACCTCATCGGCTAGATCCCGATCGACCGCGCCGACCATGACGTCATCGAGCGGACCGCTCACCACATGTCCTTGAATAATCCGCCCGCTTTCCACAAGTTCCGGAAAGGCCGATCCCATCCGGTCTTCGTAGGCCATCACGCCGGCCATCGGAGTCAACTGCAAAGCCATAGAGTCGCGGAAGTGGATAACGGCAAAACACTGCAGAAGGTGTTCGAGCGTGCGAGCATGGCATAAATGGAATGGATAATAGAGCGCCTGCTTGGCGCGTCCCACGTTCATCGACAAATGAAAAGCTCCATGCTAGGTTGGGACCATGAAACTTCTTTTTGGCTCGTGGCTTGATATTTTACTGATCTTCGTGCCGGTGGCCGTCGTTCTCGAGCTCTTGCACGCCGACCCCGTGCTCATTTTCGTCATGTCGTCGCTCGCCATCATCCCTCTGGCAGGCTTATTGGGAAGAGCGACGGAGCACTTGGCGAGTCATGTCGGCGCCGGCGTGGGTGGTCTCTTGAATGCGTCTCTCGGCAATGCGGCCGAACTCATTATTGCATTGGCGGCGCTTCGTGGAGGTCTCCATGATGTCGTCAAAGCTTCATTGACCGGGTCGATTATCGGCAACATCCTCCTCGTGCTGGGGGCCTCGATGCTGGCCGGTGGATTACGATATGAACGTCAGCGGTTTAATCAAACCGCTGCAGGGTTGGGCTCCAGCTTGTTGCTCCTGGCAGCGGTTGGACTGGTCGTGCCGGCCCTGTTTCACCTCACCGCGTCACATCGAGGCATCGCGGTCGAACGAGAATTGAGCCTCGCGATCGCCGTCGTGCTCTTCATCATTTACATAGTGAACCTCGTGTTTTCTTTGAAAACACATCGCCATATGTTTCTGGGAGAGATTGAGCGTCATCAACTGGATCAGAGACCGTGGAGCGTCAAGAAATCCGCTATCGTTCTGGGAGCTGTGACGCTTCTTGTAGCTCTCATGAGCGAATTCTTAGTCGGTGCAATCGAACCCACGGCAGCCCGTTGGGGACTGACGCAGGTGTTCGTCGGAGTGATCCTTATTGCGCTGGTGGGAAATGCGGCGGAGCATTCGACTGCCGTGTTGGTGGCGTTAAGAAACAAGATGGATTTAGCGCTGGGGATCGCCGTCGGGTCGAGTCTACAAATTGCGCTATTGATCGCACCGCTCCTAGTGTTCGCCAGCTATCTGTTTGGATCTCCGCTGGATCTAATTTTTACGCCTTTTGAAGTCGCTGCTGTGACCATCTCGGTCTTGATCGTCGGGTTTGTGGCCATGGACGGGGAGTCACACTGGATGGAAGGGGCCATGCTGGTCGGAGTCTATGTTATTCTGGCGATCGCGTTTTACTACCTGCCTGGATAGCTTCGCGGTTGTGAGTCATGAATGGTGATGCGGACATGTCCGGAAGATTTCAAAATTTAACATTTCTCATTGAGTTTGTTACCATTTGTCCATGTCGATGACTTCCGTCTGGTCCCACATATTCTTCCATTCTGCATCGGCCTGCGCTTTGTTGCGATCGTCTTCAGTCTCTGCCCCAAACTCGCGCGATTTGTTAGACGACTTCTCCTCAGTCGCAGGCTGGTCCTCCGGCGCCTGATTCTGTGCAACGGATGCCTTTCGGCGCTTCCGATTAGGATCCATGTTGACGGGCATAACGGCCTCCGATCGTGGGGCACAGGGTATGCTATTCGTACAACCCGCCTGAAAAGATTGTCAAGAGAGCGGGAGTATGCATGGTTCTGAGCGCGGCATTGACGGAAGCATGGGACGTTGGTAAAGTCCCGCGCGTGTTGAGCGCGAAAGTCCTTTGGCCGTTGTTTCCGCTGCTGCTGCTGGTCGTTGTGATCTGTCTGACCTGGGC
>JBQTHT010000066.1:0-16881 GCA_052389595.1 Nitrospiraceae bacterium | reverse complement strand
GATAACGAATTACTTTCTCGACCGCTTCTGCCAGGTGAGGGTTGTTCCATTTGCTGATGATCGATAGGAGATTGCGCACATAGGGCGCGCGGCGATCGGAGAGCCCTCGCAGCAGGGGTTCCGGGGTTTCTCGGGCTAAGGTGGTAAGTACTTCGCAGACGATGGCCTGATGAGCGGGAACCTGGAGATTAGCCAGCAACGCGCAGAGGGCCTGAATGGCCTGACTGTTCATGAGCAGCAGCAGAGTCAACAGCCCTTGGGTATTCGCCGTGGGAGCGTTGTTCAGATAGGTTTCGATCAGCTTGATGCGTTCGGGTCGTCTGAGCGTCTCAAATAGCGCCAGGAGTTGCGCCTTATGCGCATCGGACAAATCGGGCCGCATGGCTTCCGTTTCGTGCAGCAGGCTCAGGACATGCTCCAACACGGTCCAGTTACCCTGTTGCGTGAGCACCTCAAGGACTCCTCCAAAGACGTCGAAGAGCTTCGTCAGAAGCGCTGGTGATTGCTCGGACGCGAGTATTGCAGTCAGCATGTCGAGTACATACATCGTGTTGTCGCGACTGGATTCTTCCTCCACGACCTTGGCCAGCGCGGACTGTTCTGCTTCCGAGACTTCGTAGCCGATCGATCCGGACTGAAAGCGTGACTGTGCCCCACTGCCGGCGCCTCCAGCGGTTGCACGCGTTTTTTCCTGTGCCACCATCTCTCGGAGCGACGATGTCGGCTCGTTCATCGTGCCGTCGGTCTGAAGCGTCAACACGTCTCCAGCCCCTGACGCTTTCACGATCTCTTCTGCAGTTATAATCGTGATCGAAGTCATGTTTTTGGCCCACAGGCGGGTCACGATGTCGTCGTCCTCCTCGCCCGGCTCCTCACCGTCCCACAGAGCGCTTAAGAAGAAGGTCAAATCCTCTTGAGTCAAGCCTTCGTGGAACGTGAGCTCACGAATGCCGTCGGCATAGAGCTTAAATGCCAGGTTATCTCGGGAAGACTCGGTCTGGTAGACCGTTTCTTCCCGAAAATACAGCTCGGAACGCTGGATGAGGAATCCCAGTGCGTGATAGGTGGTAAGATGCCCCGTCAGACCTTCGTGCAACTGTTGGAAGAACTTCTGCGCGACCGAATTTGTGAAGCCATAGGTGCGCGTGGACTTAGCGGTTTTGTCCAGCAATTTCAGGAGCTGCTTGACGGAGGCAATCTCCGGATCGGCCTCTTTGGTTAAGGCGGGTGCCGCCGGCGTTGCCGGTTCGGTGGCGGGATCGGACATAAAGGTAGTCCTACCGCCGAGCTTCCGTTTCGTCAACAGAATAGCCGTTCCGTGACGGGTCCAGGATCTATGACACCGTTGATCGTGTGTTTCGGGGACAGTCTGACGGCAGGATTCCAGTCGCCCACTCGCGAATCGTTTCAACTGGACACGCCATACGGAATGTTTCTACAAGAACTGCTTGGGACTACAGCCCATGTGGCGGTGAGCGGCATCTGCGGGGAAGTCACCGGTGAGATGGCAAAGCGATTTCGACGCGACGTGCTGGACCATCGGCCTCATTCTGTCATCATTCTCGGCGGGACGAATGATCTAGGTGGGAACACCCAACCTTCCGATATTATGCCCAATCTTGTGAATATGTATGAGTCGGCTCTCGGTGCCGGAATCCATGTGGTACCGGTGACCGTACCATCTCTGCGGGTGGACGGCGATCTTGGCGGTTTCGATGGCGAACAGTGGTTGGCCGATCATATCTCACGTCGTGAGATGTTGAACCATCTCATCCTCGCCTACGCCGCTTCCAAGCAACTCGCGTGCATCGACCTATTCGCCGCGACTGCGGAGCCGAAGAGTCTGCAGTTGGACGCGCAGTATTCCAATGATGGACTTCATCTGACCACTGAAGGATACCGGCTGTTGGCGAAGCTCGCATACGACCGAGTTTTCGCCCGTCAACTTGGGGAAACATGATCCAGGATGTGACAGATAGAGACTTCGATCAGGTAGTAGAGCGGGCTGAGGCGCCGGTGTTAGTGGAATTCTGGCAGCCCGGATGCGGAGGCTGCCAAGCGTTGATGCGAGAACTGGAGAAAATTCAAGCAGAGATCCACGGACATGTACTGATAGTGAAGATGAACGTCCAGGAGAATTACCAAATTCCCGCTGAACTGGGCATTTCCTCGCTGCCGGCGCTGGCGTTATATCGACAGGGACGGTTCGATCGATTTATCGGGGGGATCGGCAAGAAAGACGAGATTCTCAAGCAGATCGGGGAGGCGAGAGGTTAGGGACGAGAAGGATGAAGAAGTCTCACCTGTCCCATAGCCTCTACCCTCGCGTCCCTCGCCGGCATCACAGTGTCCGCCACTGGCGCCCATCGTGCTGGATCAGCCGATCGGCTTCGATCGGTCCCCAGGTTCCGGCCTGATATTCGGGAAGCCATTTGGTGCTGTGCGCCCAGCCTTCGAGAATCGGCGTGATCCAGGCCCACGATGCTTCGACCGCATCGCGACGCATGAAGAGCGATGCGTCTCCGTTCATCACGTCCAGTAAGAGACGTTCGTACGCTTCAGGGGAAGCGGTGCCGAAGGTATCGCCGTACGTGAAGTCCAACTCGACTGGATGCGTTTGTGCCTTGGTTCCCGGCACCTTTGAAATCATCCGCAAGGACATCCCTTCCTCAGGTTGAATCCGTAGGAGCAACAGATTGGGCGGCTGCGGGGAAGCGGGATTCGCGTTGAAAAGAATCTGTGGGATATCCTTAAAGTGGACGGCGATTTCGCTCGCTCGGTTCGTCAACGCCTTTCCCGTTCGCAGATAAAACGGCACGCCGGCCCATCGCCAATTATCCAGAAACAACTTGAGGGCGACATAGGTTTCCGTAGTGGAGTCCGAGCGGACGCCTGGCTCCCGCCGATAGCCGGGCACGTCGATCCCTCCCACTGCTCCCGGGCTGTATTGCGCGCGAACCGTGAATTGCTCGACGTCCTTTCCGGCGATGGGGCGCAGGCAGCGCAGCACGTCGATTCGAGCATTGCGCACCACGTTCGGTTCCAACGAATAGGGCGGTTCCATTGCGACGAGACACAGCAACTGCAGCAGGTGATTCTGCACCATGTCACGCAGCGCGCCGCTCTCCTCGTAATACGTGGCTCGTGTGCCGACTCCTTCGGCCTCGCTCACCGTGAGTTGGACATGGTCGATATACTTATTGTTCCAAATCGGTTCGAGGATGCTGTTGGCAAACCGTAATACCATGATGTTCTGCACGGTTTCTTTGCCGAGATAGTGGTCGATGCGGAAGATTTGGGACTCATCAAAAACCTGTCCCATCGTCGTATTGATTTGCTGTGCCGATTGCAGATCTCGGCCGATCGGCTTCTCTACGATGATGCGGCAGAACGGGTGCGTGTTGTCCGGCGGCGACACCAACCCGGCGCGGTGAAGTCCCTCCGAGGCGGGCGCGAATTGAGTGGGAGGAATCGCGAGATAATAAATGCGATTGCCGGGAAGATGGAGATCCGCCTCTATTTGGCCGGCTCGCACTTTAATGGCTTCGTACAAGGCGGAGTCATCCAGCGAGCCGGCCAAATAAAACAGGTGCCGCTCAAAATGTCCCCACTGCTGTTCCACCAAGGCCTGTCGGGAATACTTTGTCACTCCCTCACGGGCGGTTTCCCGGAATTCCTCGTCGCTCAAACCCTTGCGGCCCAAGCCGAGCACCGCAAAATTGGAAGGCAGCGCCTTGTCCAACATGAGGTTGTACAGAGCGGGAATCAGCTTGCGTTTTGCCAAGTCGCCGGAGCCGCCGAAAATCACAAGCGTACAGGGTTCCGGAGGCTGATTTCTTCCAACGGTGTGACTCGCCATAGCCTCTTGCCCCGCTTGTAACATCAGAACTCCTGGTATGCCCGTTCAGCGCCGAACCGCATGGCCGCCAAAGGCATTCCGCAATGCCGCCAGCATCTTCTCTGCGAACGATTGCTCTTGTCGGGAACGAAACCGGGTGAAGAGCGCAGTGGTTAAGGTTGGCACTGGCACATCTTTCTCGATGGCATCCATGATCATCCACCGTCCCTCACCGGAATCCTGCACGTATCCCGTGAGTTTCTCCAGCTTGGGATCGTCATTTAAGGCGCTGGCCGCAAGTTCCAGCAACCAGGATCGGACCACGCTGCCATGCATCCAGAGATCGGCGATCTTGCCGAGATCGAGCTTATACTCGCTTTTTGACATCACCTCAAAACCTTCCGCGTAGCCCTGCATCATGCTGTACTCGATCCCGTTGTGCACCATCTTGACGTAGTGCCCCGCGCCATGTCCACCGACATGAGCCCAGCCCTGTTCAGGGGCGAGAGTGTGGAATACGGGCGCCAGATGTTTGACTGTCTCGGGGTCTCCTCCGATCATCAGACAATATCCGACCTTCAAGCCCCAAATGCCGCCGCTCGTTCCGGCATCCACGTACCGGAGGCCTCGCGTCTTTAGTTCCGCCGCGCGCCGCACGTCATCATGAAACTTGGTATTTCCGCCGTCGATGATAATGTCGGCTGGTTGCAAGAGGACCGACATGGCTTGGATCGTCTCTTCCGTGGGAGCCCCGGAGGGGACCATGATCCAGACGGCGCGGGGAGCCGAGAGTTTTGCGACGAGGTCCTGAAGCGATGATGCGCCCACACAGCCGTTCCGCTCGGCCTGCTTGACCAGATCTGCAGTACGATCGAACACGACAACACGATGCCGGTCACGCTGCAGCCGAGTGACCATGTTCATTCCCATCTTGCCCAGTCCGACGAATCCGAGTTCCATGACCGTTCCTTTCTTATCCCTTCATATGGACGAGTCTTCGCGACTTGGCTTCACTCTAAGCCTTGTACGCGTCTGTATGCCACTTACCAGAGGGCATGATTGAAACGGCACGGATGCACGTGTGTCGTGCGCAGAGAGAGTCGATATGACGAGTCGATAAGAGATCCAGTGAGAATCGTGCTAATCGATCCGAGCTGGATTCGGCACATCCTTAAACAGGATCTCGGCCAATTGCCGGCCACAGTGAATCTGGTCATGCAACGTCGAAGCGGTGAGAAACTGGCCGGCGGCTTCTCCGACAGCAGGATCACGGGATATCATGAAGCGAAGGATATCGACAGGAGCGGTCAGCCATAGGCCTCGCAGCCGAAAGAAGGCGCCGACGCAATCTTCGAAAAACATATTGAGAAGATACTTGGCGGTGGCGGGCTTGTTGAGCAGATCCTCGGCCTTACCCAACCAATGAAGACAGTCGGCCTTAAGGCGGATCTGCTCGTTGAGACCGGCTACAACAGGCCCTTGTCGAAACCGCTGATTGGCCCTTTCAATCAGGTTAGCCCCGATCCCGTCATGGTCGAAGAGGATGCGGCCTTTCCGCAACAGGGGCGGGAGGCGGGGAGAAAATGGCAGTTCTTCTTCGACGGCCTTGTACCCTCGGTAGCGAATATCGACAAGTCGATCTGCGATACGAATGATTTCTTCTCCTTCGGATTGTCCCTTGACGAGCGCAATTAAATCGACATCGCTATGCGGCGTCACAGCGCGTCGAGCGCCGGAACCCACCAACAAGACGGCCACTAAATCGCCGCCACGTTTTCCTCGCGCATGGCTGAGTGCGCCGGACACCACCTCTTCAAACCCCGGCGGTGTGATGGGATCCGGTTGGTCGGGCGGCTCAGGAATGTCGAGCAACTCGGCGTTCAGTTCCTCGCGCGTCGGCTGCGACATCATGGATTCAGATGACGGTGAGGGATAGGAATTGGGTTCCAGCATGGTTCAGCGACGTCTGCAGAAGTGTGACTCTAAGCCATCACTTGCCTGATTTGCGCCTCGAGCGAGTCCAGCCATTGGTCAAACGATTGATCGGCATCCACAACAATTTCGAGCTTCCCGTTCTGAAGTTTGCGTACGGTACCGGGACTTGAGGGAGACAAGGGAATCTCGACCCATTCTCGGTTGAGCCCCAAGCGGTCGGTCAGTTCAAGGATCCGGCTGATTTGCATGAAGGACACAACCTGTAAAGTCACGCTCGTTTTCACCAGCCTCAATTGAGGTTCGTTCGCATTCTAATGAGGGGGAAAAGACTGTGTCAACGATTCAACACGTGGGCGAAAATCTGGCTGGCTTGTTCGATATCGTGCGCCGTCACGTCCAGGTGCGTCACCGCTCGGAACGAGGTCCCTCCGACGGCATTGATGAGGACCCCCTCCTGTTTGAGCGCCGCCACGACATCCTGAGGAGAATCCCGATGTCCTACGACGTCGAAGATCACAATGTTGGTTTCTACCTGCTCGGGATCGAGAGTGATGGACGGAATTTTCTGGAGATGCCGGGCCAGACGCGTGGCATTATCATGATCCTCTTTAAGACGAGGAATATGGTGCTCGAGGGCATAGATGCCGGCAGCAGCCAGGATGCCCGCTTGCCGCATTCCACCTCCATACATCCGCCGGAACCGGCGGAGCCTGTCGAGCATGCCGGTATCATTCATGGCCACTACTGAACCAACCGGAGCCCCCAGTCCTTTTGATAGACAGAAGGACACAGTTTCAAAGTGCCGAGCATATTCGTCCGCGGCCACGCCCGTGGCGGTCACGGCGTTGAAAAGCCGCGCGCCGTCCAAATGCATGGGGATGTGATGTCTGAGCGCTACGTCGCGAATGCTTTTGATGGTAGCCAGAGGATAGATCGAGCCTCCGCCGCTATTGTGCGTGTTTTCGAGAGAGATCAGAGCTGTGTGGATCGTATAGGGATCTTTGGGTCGGATAGCGGCTTCCACCTGTTCCGGGAACATGATGCCGCGCTCGCCGGTGACCCAGTGGAGTTGCACACCCGATAAGGCGCTCGCCGCGCCCTGCTCGTATCGCACGATGTGGGAGCGGCTCTCCGCGATCACTTCCTGCCCAGGCTGTGTCTGAATACGAATCGAGAGCTGATTGGCCATCGTGCCGGAAGGAACGAACAGGGCGGCCTTTTTCCCCAGCAATGCGGCGGCCATCTCTTGCAGGCGATTGACGGTGGGGTCTTCCCCGTACACATCATCACCGACCTGGGCGCGCGCCATCGCCTCACGCATGGCGTCCGATGGTTTGGTCACGGTGTCGCTTCGAAGGTCAATCATTCTGAAGAGAGTCTTTCACGAATACCCGTGCATCTTCGAATTTGTAACTTTGTTTATTGAGCACGGGATAAATCGAAAAGATCGGTGTATTGAACGGGACGAACGCGGCGTCCGTTCCGGTCGGAAGCTGCAGATGCATGTTGACGAAGTTGAAGCTCAAGCCATCCTGCCACGGCCGGCGATTGGATGGGGCATACGCATGAATCTTTTCGGTTGCATACGATCGCGTCAGTAAACCTGCTCCGCCTTGCAGTCCGTACTCATGCAAATCGGGAGCGCTCTGAACCAGGAGGGACATGGCTTCGGCATCGAACCACACTTTGAAATTACAGACGAGTTGAATAAAGGGACCGAGGGCGTGCGAACCTTCGAGAAAGGCGCGAGGAAGCCCCGCTTCGATCGGAACATCATTCGGCAGCGAGCGTTCGACGCTGCCCAGGTCTTGTTCTCTTACGGGCGACATGGACACGAACAGCAAGTGCGGATCGTCCATCGCGATGTCGAGCACCTGATCGTCGTAATAGCTGCAGAGCTTCCCGAGTTCGTATCGCAGGGGAAATGAATAGCCCATCTTGGCGTACCAAATCCGAAGGCCCGCGTCCAGCGGATCGTCGGGGGTTCGACTGATTTTCAAATCGAACGGGAGCATCAGATGCATCGCGCTGGTCCGCACGGCCATGAACGGCGCGCAGGCCCCGGCGAACTCCTTTTGCACCGTCACGTTGTCGGGTTCGAATTTCCGAACTTGAGTTGAGAAATGCTGGGCGCTCTTGGCTTCATTCGTGAGTTTGAACTTGTTCTGGTAGTACGTCGTCGCTCGTTGCTGGGCCGTCTTGAGGAAGTAATCCGGCAGGTCCGTCTCGACGATAATGCGCCGCCGATCCTGCAGTGACGAGGCGGAAGACCGTTGCATCCGCATGGCCTCATTGTACAAATCCAATTCTGCGGAGGACCGCTGAATATCCTGCGCGATATGCTGAGAAAGACCTGGATCGAAGAACTGGGTTTGTCGCAATATCTGTTGCGCCTTGTGCAAGCACTCGAGTTTGTGCGTATAGCGCTTCGGCTCCGCCGCAAATACATCCGCCGTCGCCATGAACAGATTGAACTGTTCCTCCGCTGTCAGCCCAAGTTGGTCCAAGTCCTGCTCCCGAATAAAGGTAATGGCCATCGGACCAAACGCTTCTTCCTTTCTGATGCAGAGCGTCATCAGATAGTTGAAATGGATTCTGGCTTCCTGTGGGGTCACGGGGATCCTCCTGGGAGGCGGCATTGTATCAAATTTTCTCCTTGCAGGTGAGAAGACCGTTGCTGCACTGTGACGCTCCATGAGAGATGCGATGCCGACGCTGACCACATTGATCACCCGGCTGGTGAAGGCCGAGCGCGACGAAGTGGCGCCGTTGATCTGGTCCTGTATCTATTTCTTCTGTCTCCTCTGCGGCTATTACATCTTGCGTCCGGTGCGAGATGAAATGGCCATCCAAGGCGGAGTCCACAATCTGCCGTGGATGATGACGGCCACTTTCGTCGTACTGCTCGCAGCCACGCCGCTCTTCGGATTTCTTTCGAGCCGATTACCACGCTATCGGTTGCTGCTCACCATCTATCTGTTTTTTGCCGGCAATTTGCTCATCTTCTTTGGTCTGATGGTCACCCGCACCCACCCGGAGTGGACGGCCAGGGTGTTCTTCGTTTGGCTGTCTGTCTTCAATCTGTTTGTGGTGTCGGTGTTTTGGAGTTTCATGGCCGATCTTTTTTCTTCCGAACAAGGGGCGCGGCTGTTCGGAGCGATTGCAGCCGGCGGGAGCGGCGGGGCATTGGCCGGTCCCTTCCTGACCGCCGGAATGACCTACGTCGTGCCCATCTCCATGCTCATGCTCATCTCGGCGCTCTTTCTCATCGGCTGCATGGTTTGTATCCATCAACTCGACCACCGGGCCACTGAACGAACGTTCAGCCGATATGCGGGCCGCGATCAGGCCCTCAAGGGAAGCATCTGGGCGGGGATTCGACTGGCTGTTTCGTCGCCCTACTTGGGAGGCATTTGTGTCTATCTCTTGCTGCTCACGACAACGGCCACCTTTCTGTATCTGGAGCAGATGCGCGTGATCGGTCAGGAGATGACGTCTCCGGCCGAACGAACTCGTTTGTTTGCCGGCATCGATCTCATGGTGAACGGACTCAGTTTGGTTGTCCAAATGTTCGTGACCAATCGGCTGATTGCGCGCTGGGGTCTGGGCTCTGCGCTGCTCTTTCTGCCGGCAGCCAGCACGCTTGGGTTTGTCATGATCGGTGTAACCCAGACGCTGGCGGCATTCATTTTATTCACCGTAGTCAGGCGGGTTGGGGAGTATGCGGTCTCGAAACCGGCGAGAGAAGTGTTGTTCACCGTGGTGAGTCGTGAAGAAAAGTACAAGGCGAAGAACTTTATAGATACCGCCGTCTCACGCGGAGGCGACGCGTCCACCGGCTGGACGGTGTCCGGCGTCAAAGCCTTAGGAGCCACGACCTCGCAGATCGCCGGCCTGCTCATTCCGCTTGCCCTACTGTGGGCGTGGCTTAGTTGGTGGTTAGCCCGCGAACAGGGACGATTAAGCGATAAGCTGCAAGCTGATTAGGCGTGGCTGATGAAGCGAGACCGCAGCGAGCGGACGGGTTCAACATCCTATTATTGCAATTCCGGCGGGCGGGTGACGATGCGGAGGGTGATGTCCTCACCGACCTGCATGTGGACCATTTTGGCGGCTAATCGAGACAAAATGCCGGTCGCGTCATCAACAGTAAACGCAACTTGACCACCACATCTCTCGACCAAGTGAAAAATAAGGAGTGTGGTGAGGTGCTCCACCTCCTCCTCGGTTAAATCGTCGCTGTAACTCAGGATTTTCTGCATGACGAATCAGTCCAGTCTTCTTAGGACTCCTTCTTCCTTATCCCAGAATGCGTCATGATTTCACAATGCCTCAAAGGTAGGAAAAGGCTCCTTCAGAAGGTGGGCCGTCACGGTGTGAAGTTCAAATCCCGACCACTGTCCCTCTTTTGACTCCTCCAAAAACCACATGATATAGTCGCGAAGAATCTATTGATCTAATGATTTGCTTTTAATCAACAAATCTTCAGATCAGCAGATCAAGAGTTAGGGAGAACCATGGTTGAAGTTCCAGTTAAGATTTATATCGATAAAGTATTGAAACAGGCTCGCAATGTAGCGAAGCCACTGGCTTTGCTACCGGCGGGAATAAAGAATAAAGCTTTGCTCGCGATGGCGGCCCGATTGGCGGCCGATGAGGAAACCATCCTGGAGGCGAACCTTCAGGATGTGGAGTCCGTCGGAAAGACATTGCAAGGAGAGACGAACAGGGACCGTGTGAAGGAGGCCGTCGATCGGCTCCGGCTGACGGCCGACTCGATCAAGGAGATGACTGAACGGCTTCGCGTCGTAGCGGACCTTCCCGACCCAGTGGGAGAAACCACGCAGCGGTGGGAGCAACCCAACGGCATGCACGTGAGTCGAGTTCGCGTACCGATCGGCGTGATCGGTATCATTTCCGAGTTCGCGCCGCTGGTCACAGTCGAGTCCGCGGCGCTCTGTCTGAAATCAGGAAACGTCTGTGTATTCCGTGGAGCGCCGGAGTGGGGGCGTACGCATCACATCATCACAACGGGACTGCGGGAAGCGGCCGAGCAGGCCGGCGTCCCGGTTGGCGCGCTCTCTTTCATCGAGCGGCCGGAAAAGGACGCGGCGTTGGAGTTGATGCGAGCGACGAGGATGCTCGATGCCATAATTCCACGAGGCGGGGCCGGACTGCGCAAGGCTGTGATCGAGCAATCGCGTGTTCCCGTTCTGTGTCACGATGGAGGCGTCTGCCACATCTACATTGATGAAGATGTGGATCTTCCCATGGCGCAAAACATCGTCATTAACTCGAAGGCGCAACAGCCGGCGGCGTCCAACTCACTCGACACGATGCTTATCCATCAGGCGATCGCGCGATCTTTGCTGCCCCCGCTGATCAATCGGCTGCTCATTGAATTCAAAATGGACGTGCTCGCTTGTCCCAAGACCGACGCATTGATGGGCACGATGGCCATCAGCGGCCATAAGTCGATCAAGCCGGCTGGGGCTGAGGATTGGGGCAGGCAGTTTCTCTCCCGTACCTTAGCCGTCAAGATGGTCAAGGATATGGATGAAGCTCTCGCTCACATCGCTCAGTATGGACCCGGCCACACCGATACCATCATTACCAAGAATTATGATGCGGCCATGCGGTTCGCGCGTGAAGTGGACTCAAGCGCCGTCCTGGTCAATGCCTCTACTCGACTCCATGCAGGCGAGCACTTCGGTCAAGGCGCGGAAATGGGCACCAGCACGTCGCGGATTCATGCCCGCGGCCCGATCGGCCTCGAAGAACTTACTTGTGAGAAGTATGTCGTCTTCGGGACGGGCCAGCTCCGCCAACCCCATCCCGTGCCGGTGACTTACGAAGATGCGATCATGTTGAAGCGTCCCTCATAGCCTGCTGAAAAAGCTCTCCAGCTTCGTTCTCGCGTCGCCCTTGAACGCGTGATCGTTCCTCGTGAAGCGTTTCTCATACATGGTGAAGCGTGCCTCATGAAGCGAGATACGAGAGAGGAACGACGCTTCACGCGTTGCAAACTCATCTTGCGCGGTGGGGTCTCCGACAGTTCAAGTCGGATGACGCCTACTTCCGGTGGCAACGGGAGACGCTCTCGCCGGCTGATCTTGCCGCGCTCAACCGGCGGATTGAGGCGAAGCGCGCGCCCGGCGCCGCACTACAAGAAGACATCGCCTTCTACGATCTCACCGCGCAGTCGCGCATGGTTCCCGTCCTATATAGCCAGCGCTACGACTACTATCTTGAAATAGGTCCGCGGGTAGTTCAGAACATCGGCGATGCCCGGACGATTCTCGATTTCGGTTGTGGGGTCGGCATCCTCACAACGTTTTACGCACAACAGTTTCCGAATCGAACATTCTTAGGTCTCGATCGTTCGCCGGCCTCGATTGATCTCGCGCGACAACGCGCAGGAGAGATCAAGCTAGAGAACGTTCGATTTGAATGTATCGATCTTGACCGAGAGCACATCACCGGAATGTTCGACCTGGTTATCGCCACGCATGCGCTCTTGCAAGCCGAGCGGGAACAGGGGATTCCGAGCAGGAATTGGCAGACCTTCGAGCGAGCGCATGACGTACAGATCCAACAGGAGTTCGAGCGCCGAACCGGCGTAGGACCACGGCTCGATCAACTCATTTCGATATCAGCCTCGGGAGTACACATGATCGTCTTTGAGAAGACGCGCCCGTTGGCGAGACGCGTGCCCTTCCAACGGGCGATGGCTGCACGAAGGCTCCGGCTGCTTGAAGTTCCAGAACCGGTTCGCTACACGTTGGTCGAAGAGATCGCCGACGATGGACCGTTCTATGTTGTGAGCCGCCTTGAGAATTCAACGCGGTTAGCGTGGGATGAATCTCCGGAAGGGGATGAAGACATCCGACTCGATCTCGAAGCATTACGCCGTCAGCCGCGAACAAGCGAGGAACCACTCTACGAGAATCATGCCCCATCAGCCCAGCGAGCCTGGGCTCAGCTCCAGGATCGCCGTATTCTCAAGGAGTTGACCCGCCAAGAACCAGACGGCCGTCAACTCCATGCCGAACTAGGCGCCGCCGAAGGCTATTCCTATCTCTACGTCGCCAACACCTTCGATCAACGGCAGTTGGTTATTGTTGAGGTGGCGAAGCAAGCCATGATGGAGTCCTACTACGAGGAGATTGCTGGCTCATGAACGGGTAGACGGGTAGGTTGAGGCGAGGTAATTCCGTGGGAAGCTCACGACCAACGATCAGGTACGATAGACTTCTGTCCGATCTCCGATTTTCAATACAAGTACGATCAGTTCCTCGTCGCGAATCGTATAGATGATTCGATGATCACCCTCCCGAACCCGACAGAGGTTGTCCTCGCCTTCCAGCTTCTTCACTCCCTGAGGCCGAGGATTATCCCGGAGGGTGTTGAGTCGCTTGACGATGCGTTTCTGAAATAGTTTAGCGAGAGCTTTCAGCTGACGTTCTGCAGGAGGGGCGAGAAAGATTGAATAAGTCATCGGGCGGGATCAGAGCCCCAATTCCTTCAGAATGACATCGAGCGACTTGGTTCCCTTCTTTTTAACCTCGGCCAATGCAGCGCGAGCGTTGACGAGATCCATACGATCTTCCAGATCCTCCAGCAGTCGCAAATCGTCGATTGGAACCACGGCTGCAATCTCTTTCCCACGTCGTCGCAACACGACACGCTCCTTCCCGAACGCCACGCGGTTGATCGTGTCGGCGAATCCTTCTCGTGCCTTACTGGCCGGCAGATGAGCCATGAATGACCTCCCCTGAAGGTGTCTTCTGAGACGTACAGATCGTACGAATTGTACAAATAGTACATTGAGCAGGGAGCGAAGTCAATCGGCGGATGAGCCTCAACAGATGGTAGGGGAGAGAAGCTCTGATAGCGAATGGCGTATGGAAGGAAACGTGGGTCCGCCCGCTCACTACCTTGATAATCGGGCATGAGCATCGGGTTCTCTCTCCCTATTTCATTTTCGCCATGATTGGGGTATGAAGGGAGGGAGTACGCCGCTGCAAATAAACCTAGCCACATCACAGGAGACTCGCGATGTCCAAGGGCATGGAACAGAAGAAATCGATCAAGAAGAAGCCCGCCAAGACGTTCATGGAAAAGCGCGCCGCCAAGGCCGCCAAGAAGCGTGGCTGATTCAGCCCGAGCTTCGGTCGTTCGGATCCGACGCGGTACCACTGCGCCCATCAACGTGCGGCAGCGACCACGCAGCACACGTTGATGGCTATGCTTCATCTCACATTCCTTCATAGCCTCGTGGCGGTGAACATCAGGCAGTATCTCGTGAAGCGTATTTCGTATCTCGTGTTCTGATCAAGATAGCCGGGAGACGTGATACGAACGCCGCTTCACGAACGACGATAGGATTGAGCGAATCGTCGGCAGTCAAGTTCCCATTACCTTGCAACGAGCGGCTTCCTTCGCTCTTCCGTCCGAGTTGACCTAGCCGTCGGGAAAGGCTAGATACAGAATGAAGCGACGTCCAATGTCCTCCAACAAGCGAGTATGTCTGCGATGAGGCCTCTCATCCGTCCAATAATCATTGCCCTATTACTGGTTGTCTGTCCGTTGATAGCTCAGGGGCAAGTACCGCCGCAGATTCCGGAACTCGTCAATGGAAGCGCGACACCGTCGCCTACGGAAGCCCCTGTGGGCGGGCAGACATCCTCCGATGAACGTGTCATGGATTTGCGCAAACGACTCGCGGCTGCCGATGCGGAACTCAAGGCGGTCAGCGCTCCGGACACGCGTGGCAAAGACGCGCAGCCTGGTACGCTGGAAGCCGAGCTGGCGGAACGGCGCTTTCTCCTTCAACAACTTGTCCGCGCCTATGAACAGCACATTGGCGCAACGGTAGACCTTCAACAGACCCGCGTACGTCGTCAGGAGATCGCGCGACGGAGCGGCGAATGGAAAGGATTCGATAACCCTCCCCCATATTCCATTCTCATGGTGGACGAGCTGCGGGATTCCGTAGACTCCATGAGGCGGACTGTCGAGACATTGGAGTCCAAGCTGACGTTGTTCGGCCGATCGGACGAGCGCGCGAGAACGTTGCTGAAAGAATCGGAACAGCGCGCACGACAGGCGTCCGAGCAGCTTGAAGAGGCGCGCGATCAGGCGGAGAGTGCGCGGCTCGGTTGGGCCAATGCCTTGGCGCAACTCCGTCAGCGGGTGGCCGCAGCCAACACCGCCATGTTGGATATGTCGATGGAGTTGATCGAGGGTAACCTGGCCGTGGCGCGTGAACGTCTGGCGCTGGCCGAACGGCAGCTTCAGGTTGCCCACAAGGACGATGAGTTCAGCGAATCTGATCTTCAGAAAGTCCGCCGCCGCCTCGATACCGAGCGACACACTCTCGAAGGCACGCTTGAGCGGAAGCTCGCCGAGCAACGAGAGCATGCGGGGAGGCTCGATGCGGTGGAAGCGCAGCTCCGTGAGTTACAGGCGCGCCAGGCGCGCACAGGATCGAAGGCTGGAAAGACAGCGACCGCTCAACTGGGCAAGCTCACGGAAACAGTCGAACTCAGGCGGCTCGAGTCCGAGAACCTCAATCTGCAGCTCGACATCTTCCGGCAGTTAGTGGACGTCGTGGAACGGGAGCGACGTCTATGGGAGACCCGCTTCACCGTCGCACATTCAGACGATCCCATGCCGGCGCGGGAAGCCTATACCCGCTTGACGCCGATGATCGAAATTGCCAAAGCCTGGCGCGCGTACATGCGCCAGCAAATTGAAACCGTATCGGGACAGATCGGCGAGCAAGAAAACCGACTGAAGAACGCGGCGGCGGGCGCCGATACGCAGATCTTGCACGACATACTCGAGGCCTATCGCGACCGAGAAGGCATCTACCGCCGCGCCCTCGAACGGGCGGACCGGTTCAGTCGCGTGTTGGATCGGTGGAAATCCGAGATCGAACAACAACGCCACGCGCTTCCGGTCTCGGCTCGTCTCCAGGAATGGACGGGCGCCGCGTGGGTCACGATCGAGAGGGTCTGGAGAGTTGAGCTGTTCGCCGCCGAAGATACCATCGAAGTGGATGGACGACAGATCACCGGCCGGCGCAGCATCACCGTCGGCAAGATCGTTCAAGCCATCGGTATTTTCCTGATCGGCTATTGGATGTCGCTGTTCTTGTCGAGGATGGCTTACCGGCAGGCGGTCGGTCGTTTGGGTATGGACCCCAAACTGGCCAATATTTTACGCCAGTGGACACTCGCATTTTTGTTTACCATGCTATTGGTCACGAGCCTGCTGTACGTCAAGATCCCGCTCACCGTCTTCGCGTTTCTCGGCGGAGCGCTCGCCATCGGGGTCGGCTTTGGGACCCAGAATCTGCTCAAGAATTTTATCAGCGGACTCCTCCTGCTGATTGAACGGCCGCTGCGCGTCGGCGATTTGATCCAGGTGGACAGCGTTCGGGGGACGGTGGTGTCCATCGGCTTCCGTTCTTCGACCATCCGCGATGGGAACGGAATGGAACTGCACATTCCAAACAGCAATCTGTTGGAGCAGAACCTCAGCAATTGGACCTATTCCAGCCAGAACATGCGCTTTCCGCTGCGGGTGGGAGTTGCATACGGATCCCCAAGCAAGCGTGTCCGAGACTTGCTGGCCGAAGCAGCCAGCCAGCACGGCCTGGTGTTGAAGGATCCTGAACCCTTGGCTCTCTTCGAGGATTTCGGTGAGAATGCGCTGGTGTTCGTTCTCTATTATTGGGTCGATATGCGGTCGGGCCCTGGCGCGGCCATGGTCGGGAGCGACCTACGATTCATGATCGAAAAGAGTTTTGCCGACGAAGGCATTGTGCTGGCATTCCAGCAGCGGGATGTGCATCTGAACGCGGGGCGTCCCCTTCGCGTACAGGTATTGCCTATGGATCAACGACCAGAACCAGCGCAGGAGGTCGGGCGCTCACCGGAGAACCAACGGTCCGAATGAAGAGAAGAGCGAATGGCGTATAGCGTATGGCTGATGGTGGGGAGGAAAGAGCGTATCTCGTGAAGAGTATTTCGTGAACAGTAAGTCGAAAACATCTGATGATCTAATGATCTGTTGAGTGTCCGGAAATCGTCTCTAGACTA
>JBQTHT010000065.1:0-4954 GCA_052389595.1 Nitrospiraceae bacterium | reverse complement strand
GTTCCTACGCCGGACGGGGTGCGAGCGCGCATGGGCAGCGTTGGCGACAGGACCCGACTCATCCCCTTCTCATCCATGAGAACCACTTCTTCAGGATGTTTTTCTGTCCTTCAGTGAAATGCGCCTTGCGCCACAGGTTCACTGCTTTCTTGTTCACCTCGGCCTGCGTCGGGTATGGATGAATCGTGCCTGCGATCGTCTTGGCCCCACCCCCTGCCTTCATGAGCACGGAAAACTCGCTGATCATATCTCCGGCATGAGTCGCGACGATGGTGGCTCCCAGGATCTTGTCCGTTCCCTTCTGAATGTGCACTCGCGAAAACCCTTCGTCCTCGCCATCCAGAATGGCTCGGTCCACTTCGTCGAGCTTATACGTGTAAGTCTCCACTTCGATGCCTTTCTTCTTCGCATCCGCCTCGTACATCCCGACGTGGGCGATTTCCGGTTCCGTGAATGTGCACCAGGGCATGGTCAATGAATCCACGCTCGCGTACGCCAATCCGAACGGATGCGGGAACAGCGCGTTCTGGATCACGATCTGGGCCATCGCATCGGCGGCATGCGTAAACTTATAGCGCGAACAGATGTCGCCGGCGGCATAGATCCGAGGATTTGTCGTCTGGAGTCGCCCGTTCACCTTCACCCCGGCTGTGTCGTATTCGACCCCAACCACTTCCAGTCCGAGCCCGTCCACGTTCGGTGTACGGCCGACGCCGACGAGGATTTCATCGACCGTCACATCGTAGTGTTGGCCATGTGAATCGACCGTGAGCCGCTTTCCGGCGTCCGACTTGCTGACCTGTAAGTCCTTGCCGCAACAGAGCAGGTGGACGCCGTCACGAAGCATGGTCTTTTCAACAATGTCGGCCGCGTCTCGGTCCTCATTGGGCATGATGCCGTGCAGGGCCTCGATGAGGTAGACCTGGCTGCCGAACCGGACGAACGATTGCGCCAGCTCGCATCCGATCGGTCCGGCTCCGATAACACCCAGCCGTTGCGGGAGTTCGGTCAGCGTGAAGATGGTTTCGTTCGTCAGATAACCGGCTTCTTGTAGTCCCGGTATAGGGGGTGCGGCCGCCCTGGCTCCCGTGCAGATGGCTGCCTTCGCAAACGTCAAGGTCCGATCGCCGGCCGGCCCCGCCACCGTCAACCTCTCCGAGTCGGTAAACCGTGCGGTCCCGATATAGACATCGACGCCCAGTGATTGGTACCGGTGCGCCGAATCGTTGTGGCTGATCCGTGCCCGCAATTTCCGCATCCGCTCCATCACTGCGCCGAAGTCGTGCTTGACCCCGGGAGGAATGTGCAACCCGAACTCTTCCGCCTTCTTCAGGTCCGCCCAGGCGCGCGCGGCACGAATGACGCCTTTCGACGGCACGCAACCCACGTTCAGGCAATCGCCGCCCATCAAATGTTTCTCGATCAGCGCCACCTTTGCCCCGACTCCGGCCGCGATCACAGCCGTCACGAGGCCGGCCGTCCCGGCCCCGATGACGACCATGTTGTAGCGTCCGCTAGGCTCAGGATTCACCCAACCGGACGGATGCACATTCTCAACCAACCGCTGGTTATGTTCGTCGTTCGGAAGGACGAGGGCCTTTTCATGGGTACTCATGAAGTCGATCCTCTCTGGTTGGTGGGTCAACATAAAGACACCCTCTGGTCAAGACCCTGGTTCGGCTCAGAGTCATAACTTCTTCGACCAGGTCCTGTAGATGATCGGCGCCAGAGCTAAGAGTCCGAGCAGAGTAAAGGCCACAAGCACATTGGGCGAGGCAATTTCCTTCAGCGAATTAATGGTCCCGAGCTGTCGGCCCGCATAGGCAAAGACAAAGCTTCCCGGAATGATACCGAGCGCCGTGGCGGCGATGTAAGTCCCCACACCGACTCTTGTGAGACCCGACACCATATTGACAAGAAAGAAGGGAAACAGCGGGATCAGGCGCAACGTCATGAGGTAACTGAACGCATTCTTTGAGAACCCTTCTTGAATCGGGCCCAATCGGCTACCAAACTTTTGTTCGACCCAATCTCTCAGCAAATATCTCGCGGCCAGAAAGGCCAGTGTCGCACCGGTCGTGGCGCCGATGTTCACGAAGGCCGTGCCAAAGAGGCTGCCGAATAGGAACCCGCCGGCCAATGTCAGAATCGCCGCGCCGGGTAATGATAATCCGGTGACCGTCGCATAGGAGACGACAAACAGGCCGACCGCGGCGGCGTAGTTCGCTTCCGTAAACGCCAACAGTCGATCGCGGTTAGCCTTCAGCGCGTCCAAGGATAGGTAGTGCCCGAGATCGAAGTAAAAGAACGCAGAAACCGCTGCGACAAAAATCGCGGCGACGATCACCTTTCCACTGGCGGAGTGATGTGTAGATGGCACGGATTCAACCGATGCCGGCATGGTGGCCTCGTCCGATATCATGGTGCCTCCTGTGTAGCCTGTCAACGTGGTGGGTTGAGTTTCGATGTTCTGCACATGGGTCGTCAAACCGTCATTCCCCTTACAAAGTGTTGAGTAGACCGCCCCGACTCGGTCAAGCCGCTACGCCCATCTTGGGATTGCCATCTGAATGTCACACCGTGTCTCCGCGAAAACCATCACGTGCCCGGGCCGCCGGTTTCTCAAGATCATCGGGTCCACGATGTCGCCACAGCAGAGACACCTCCAGATATCTCCATGAATATGAGTATCCAGCAGGTCAAAGACTCGATCACGCACCATCAATCCGTGACAGCGTGTACATGTCATGTTCGCCTCCTATGTCCTGAACTCCTATGTCTCCGACTCAAAGAAATAACCAACATTGGGATGGTATGGCTGCATGGACGTTGGTCATGCGACGAAGGCCGAACTTACAGTGAACGTGGGAGTATCAGACTCTCGAGGAAGGAGGTCGTGAGGGGAGGCGCCCTGTCATGGCGATGAGGCCCAGGCAGGCTACAATCGGCTCGAACGCCGTCCGATCATCTGCACGGACTGATCATAGCCTAGATGCAGGGGATCCAGGATGCGTTCCATGGGATCGATGAAGCCATCATGGTTCTTATCCAATTGGCGAAAACGCTCTGTGGCGCCCTCATGTTCAAAAGCATCTACATGTCCATGACGGTTGCGATCCAGGCGAGTGGAATACCGTCCAGGCCGCTCGAGCACTTCCGACGGAACCTTGTTCGTCAATTTGGGTCGAGCCAGGATTGAGGGTTCGGCGAGTCCCCCAGCCCTCGTATTTGGACCGGGCCGAACCGGACCGAGAGAGGCATGGCGGCGTTTGTTGAGCTTGCTTAAAGAAGGCCTGGCTTCGTGCTGTTTCGGCGGCTCCCCAGCCTGGAGCTTGGACTTTTGACGTGTCTTGGTCGGTGGGATAGACCGCTGAGATGGCTCTTGTATTACTCTGGGCCTATGCTCAACTTTGGAACGTCCCTTGGCTTGAGACGCATGCTGCTCGGCGCGGGCATCCGGTGCAACCTTCGCTTTTGCGTCATCGACAGGACGGGCGGCAGGCATGACAAGCAGCCAAGTCACAGTCAAACCCAGTGTGAACCACGGTCGGTTCATCATCTACCCCTAGGCCCGCGAATCCCACTCCACAGCCTGTTTCAACCATCCTAAGTGTAGCAGGTCTGTCGGACTCCCTCGGAACCCCATCGTCATTTTCACCCTCGGCGGAAGGATCCGTTTTGTACCGTTTCAGTCGCCTATGTGGCGCATGGACCGATCTTTGGCGCAATCCTAGCGATACAGACCCGAGAGCGGCGGAGGCTCAGTTTTTCATTTCGCGGGCATTGAGGTCGGGAATTCGGCTTGGCGATAGTGGCTGTCCGGAAGGCGTGGCAGGACGACGAACCGGTGAGGGCGCTGGTCACGTGATGTCATGAATCAAGCCGGCCTCACCGACCTGCCGGCGCTGACATGGCGTCGCAAGGAGGGTCGGCACGTTCCCGCCGATCTTTGACGTTTACCGGGTGATGGACGAAACGCTACTTCTTGAAAACCAGTTTCGGCACTTGGATATCGCCAAACATCACGGACACCAGCTCCCACCCGTCATTGCCATAATTATTTAAGGTGGATTGCAGATTGACGGTGTCGCCCGCGGGCACCTCCACCACAACGTATACAAATCGTCTGTCCTCTGCCGCTGACGAAACATCATGTCGGGAGCGCAGCGGCATGATCAGATTCAATGCCAGCAACAGACCGATCGTGATCCACTTCCAGTTTATGTACTGGTTCATAATGCCCTCCATCATTTATTCTCTACGTGGAATCTTGGTCACACGACACTATGCTCTGGAATCATGGGAAAAAAAGCAAGTACCGAGGATTCGATGACCTGTATGAAGTTAGGTGAATATCACCGATCCCAGCGATTTCAGCAGGTTACAGGATCAGTTTTCGCCATGAGACTGAAGGGCTTACCGCCAAGGCATCGGTGCCGCCCACCGAAAGCTGTATGGAAAGGATGCTCTCCAGGGTGTAGGCTCAAGTTACGGCCACAGAGGCATGCTAACGGAATCATGAGGATTTCAATCAGACAGATGTATACAATTCGGATCCATTCCAATCGATTCCCCGGCGGTATCCGTCATGCCTGGATGAGGTCATGCCCGCAGTGCGGAGGCAGATTGCACAAGAACAATCCGGAAGAACCGTGGATCTGCAGATGCGGATGGCGAAGCTCGTAAGTGCGGTATACTTGGATGGAGGTGAACCTATGGAACCTATAAAAGGGGTCTTCTTCCTGGTCGCCAGCCTAGCTCTCCTGACGTTGATTTGCGCTTTTGCCGCTCTTGGAACAGTGCTGCGCCCGCAGCGGTGGTGCGAACGGCAAACCCGGCTCAATAGCTAGGCGCTCCCAAAACCTCCGCGCTCCTGCGCACCACACCCCGCGCTTTGGCGGCAACCAGCATCTCTTCATTCAACTTCTCAGTCATACGCAACATTGACAAATAC
>JBQTHT010000064.1:0-3966 GCA_052389595.1 Nitrospiraceae bacterium | reverse complement strand
TTTGGAAGGTCCCCAACAGGACGCCTATCTTGGGCCACGGGCCACCTTTACACACATGGCCTGCATGCAGAAATTCGGATCGTCAGCCCACTATGTTCCCGTCAATAGCATCAAAGAGGTGTTCAGTGAAGTCGAACGGGGACGGGCCAACTTTGGGGTGGTGCCGATCGAGAATACGACCGAAGGGGTGGTGAATCACACGTTAGATATGTTTATTGATTCCAATCTCCTCATCTACGGGGAGGTGCTTCAAGAGGTCTCTCATCACTTGCTCTCCAAGTCAGGGCTCGTCGAGGATGTGAAGAAGATCTATTCGCATCCCCATGCGATTGCCCAGTGTCGGAACTGGCTCGAGACGAATATGCCTCATGTGCCGATGTCGGAAGTAGCCAGCACCGCTCGCGCTGCAGAGATTTGTGTCGACGACCCTTCGGCGGCGGCCATTGCCTCCGAAGTAGCGGGTCAGCTTTATGGACTGAAAGTGATGCAATCGCGCATCGAAGACAACATGAATAACTTTACCCGATTCCTTGTCTTGTCGCAAAAACCGCCGGAACGGACCGGGAAAGATAAGACGTCGCTGATGCTGTCCGTCAAGGACAAAGTCGGAGCGCTATACGATCTTCTCCGTCCCTTTGCCTCGCACGGACTCAGTATGACCAAGATCGAGTCACGGCCGTCGCGACGGAAAGCCTGGGAATATATCTTTTTTGTCGATGTCGAGGGACACCTGGAGGAAGAGGGAGTCAAGAAAGCCCTGGAAGAGATCAAGGGACGGTGCTTGTTCATGAAGGTGTTAGGGTCTTATCCTACCCACAATTAATTCAGGACTCAGTCGCGAGGACTAAACATGAAGTTTTCCCATAGCCCCCTTAGTCCTCATTCCTCAGTCCTCGGCGCTTAAATAGCTATGCCACTAAAAGTTCATCCGAACATCGCCTCACTCACGCCGTATGTTCCGGGCAAGCCCATCGAGGAACTGCAGCGAGAACTGGGCCTCCCCCGCGCCATTAAATTGGCGTCGAATGAAAACCCGATTGGTCCATCACCCAAGGCACTCGCTGTGCTGGCTGACGGTGCATCCAGTCTCAATCGTTATCCGGACGGCGGCGCCCATCGCTTGCGCAGTGCTCTGGCTGAACGATGGAAGGTCACCTCCGATCAGGTCATTGTCGGAAACGGCTCGGACGAGATCCTCGGCCTCCTCGCACGCACGTTCCTCTTTCCGGGAGACGAAGCGGTCATGGCCGACCAGACCTTCGTGATCTATAAAATGGAGGTGACGGCTGCTCATGGCGTCCCTGTCGTCGTGCCGTTGAAGGATTGGCGACACGACTTGTCGGCGATGGCGGACGCGGTCACCCCCCGCACGAGGCTTCTATTCCTCTGCAACCCCAATAACCCGACTGGTACCGCGGTCAGCGCTCCCGAAGTGGCTGCCCTCATGACGCGGGTTCCCGAGCATGTCGTCGTGGTCTTTGACGAAGCGTACTACGAATATGTCGGAAGGCCTGACTTTCCGGATAGTCTGTCGTATGTAAAGCAGAATCGTCATGCCATTGTATTGCGGACGTTTTCCAAAATTTATGGATTGGCGGGCCTGCGCATCGGCTACGGCCTGACGACTTCGGAAATCGCAGGGTATTTACATCGGATCCGTCCACCCTTCAACGCCAATAGTCTGGCGCAGCGCGCGGCGCTCGCCGCGCTTGGTGATGAGGAGCATGTCGCGAAAAGCCGCGCGATGAACAGGACCGAGATGGAGATGGTTCGATCGCAGCTGGTGGCGCTGGGACTTCAACCTCTGCCGAGCGAAGCTAATTTTCTCTATTTTAACGTCGGCCGGGACGGCCGTGAGGTGTTCGACGCGTTGCTGCGAGAAGGCATTATCGTTCGCCACATCGAAGGTCCGATGCTGCGTGTGACGATCGGCCTCCCAGACGAGAATCGACTGTTTTTGTCGGCTCTGCAGAAAGTCCTTCGCTAACGTCTAAAGAGAGATCGAGAGGGAATCATGATCATTGTGTTAAAACCGGAAGCCACCGAACGAGAAATTGACCATCTCCTCGACCGTCTGCGGGAGCTCGGCCTGAAATCGCATATTTCGGCCGGCCAGGAACGCACGATCATCGGCGTCATCGGCGACGACCGGATTCTTCACAACCAGCCCCTCACCGCATTTCCCGGTGTCGAGAGCGTCACGCCCATCCTGGCTCCGTGGAAGCTCGTCAGCCGTGAATTCAAGAAGGACAGCACGGTCATTGATGTCAGTGGCGTCAAGGTGGGAGGACGGCTATTGACGATCATGGCGGGACCCTGCGCCGTCGAACGGCTGGAACTGACGGTCGGAATCGCGCACGAGGTCAAAGCCAGCGGGGCCAGTATTCTTCGGGGCGGCGCCTATAAGCCACGGACCTCCCCCTATTCCTTCCAAGGAGTCGGACGGGAAGGTCTGGACTATCTATTGGAAGCAAAGAAACAGACCGGCCTTCCTGTTGTGAGCGAAATTCTGGATACCCGAGATATCGAGCTGTTTTTAGAGAAGGCGGACATTATTCAAATCGGCGCGCGCAACATGCAAAATTTCGAACTCCTCAAGGAAGTCGGCGCTTACGATAAGCCGGTCCTCCTTAAGCGCGGACTGTCCGCGACCATCAAAGAATTTCTTCTCTCCGCGGAGTACATCATGTCGAGAGGCAATCGCAACGTCATGCTGTGCGAGCGAGGCATCAGGACGTTTGAAACGCAATACCGCAACACGTTGGATTTGGCTGCGATCCCCACGCTCAAGGAGCTCTCCCATCTCCCTGTCATTGTGGATCCCAGCCATGCCACGGGCAAATGGAACTTGGTGGCGCCGATGGCCAAGGCTGCCATCGCGGCGGGGGCCGACGGCTTGTTGATCGAGGTCCACTCAAACCCCGAATGCGCGCTGTGTGATGGAGAAGAATCGATCAAGCCGAGCAAGTTTAAAGATCTCATGCACGATATGAGGAAAATTGCCGAGGCGGTCGGGCGCGACCTGTAGCAAGCCTTCAGCGGTCGGCAGTCAGCTATCAGGCCATACAAGACGATGCTCTCCGAAAGCCTCTCCAACGCAATACATCCCTCATCCCAAGCTGAAGGCTGAGAGCTAATGGCCGAACCCTCCATTCATTTCAAGCAAGTTGCGATTGTCGGAGTCGGTCTGATCGGGGGTTCACTGGGGATGATCATCCGCCGGCAAGGACTGGCGGATGCGGTCGTTGGAATTGGACGGCGAGTCGAGAATCTCAAGACAGCGGTGACCCTGGGCGCCATCGATCGCTATGTCGTCGATCCGCGAGAAGGGATACAGAATGCGGACTTGATCGTCATCGCGACACCGGTCGATACGTACGAGCGTCATCTGAAGACCTGGCGAACGTACCTACGACCCGGCGCCATCGTAAGTGATGTCGGCAGCGTTAAAGGAGCATTAGTGGACCAAGCGGAAGCACTCATGCCAGAGAGTGTGCGGTTTATCGGCGCGCATCCGATCGCCGGAAAAGAGAAGGTGGGCGTGGCAGCAGGCTCCACCACCCTCTTTCAAGGTGCGCGTTGCATCCTGACCCCCACCAAGAAGACAGACGAAGAAGCGCTCGACACCATCCGAGCGTTATGGGAGGCGGCTGGGTCAACAGTCGTGTGCATGGACCCTTTTCTTCATGACAAGATTCTTGGAGCCGCGAGTCACCTCCCTCATGTCGCGGCCTTTGCCCTCATGAACGCCTTGACCGACGTATGCGATCGGATGACGCCCGACTTGGATCTGCGCGCCCATTCAGGCGGCGGGCTTCGGGATACGACCAGAATCGCGGCCAGCTCTCCGGAAATGTGGCGTGACATCTTCCTGTGGAATCGCGACAATCTCGTCGCGTTGATTGATACGTATGAACGTCATCTGCGACAACTCAAACAGTTGATTCAGGATGCCGATGGTCCCGG
>JBQTHT010000063.1:0-12087 GCA_052389595.1 Nitrospiraceae bacterium | reverse complement strand
CATTGTAGGGACCGGCTATACGGGGTCCATCCTCTACTCGCAGGCCTGCCGGCGAGGATATGAACGCTTCGCCACCAGCCGGAGTCCTCATGTCCACTTGAGCCACATCCCAGCCGGTAGGCGAATTGAGTTCGACCTGTCTCAGTCCGATACATGGAAGAACATCCCCGTCAAAGCCTCACTGATTTGGTGTTTCCCAGCAGCCCCAATAGATCATGTGAGAGCCTTCGCTGAGATGGCGGATCTAAGTTCCCGACCGCTGGTTGTCCTCGGCAGCACGTCCGCGTACGGTTCTCCCGCCCCATCGCTGGAAGATGAGCCGCTGTGGCTCGACGAATCGGCGCCGATTGATCTCGCGCTCCCCCGCGTGCAAGGCGAGGAGTACCTTCGACTGAGTCATCAGGCAATGGTGCTGCGAGTGGCGGGCATTTATGGACCGCGCCGGAATCCGATCGATTGGATTCGCCAGGGCCGCGTGACACCTTCATTACGCTACGTCAATTTGATCCATGTTGAAGATCTGGCTGACATATGCCTGCGAGCGTTAGACAGGGGTACGGCGGGCGAAATCTACAATGTCAGCGATGGCACCCCAAGAACGTGGGGAGAAATCTGCGAAGTCGTCCAACACCGCTGGGGTGTTGTCCCGCGCGAGGCAGTCAAAGGTGGAAATCCCGGAAAGCGAATCTCAAACGCCAAACTCCGAACTGAACTCGGCTATACGTTTCGGTACCCGGATTTGTATGAGGCCTTGGAGTTGATTGAATCAGGAAAAGGGTAGTACACGTGGGACGGTTGGAATGGCTATCCAACGAGGCCGGAGGCGAGCAAAACACCGGAGGCGTAACTGTATCTCACCCGCCTACCCGAGCTGCCAAAACAGCTCTGTCCCGTGTGTGGGCTACGTTGAGGACTTTGACGAGCCGAGAACGAAGATCGGGGAAAGGCGCGTCTTGGCGCGCCGTGGCTGGGCGGGTGGAATGTTGCCAGTTTCACCATCCTGCTATAGGCGGAGGAGCGCGATGACGCTCAGACACACCAACAGATTATTGAGCGCATGGGCGACCATGCCGGGAAACAAGCTCCCCGTCTTTTCATAAGCCCACGCCCATATCACGCCGCTCCAAAACACGCTCAGGAATCCGACCAACCCATACCCGTGCGCGATCGCAAACATCCCGGCGCTGATAGCAGCCGACGGAGCCCAGCTATACCGCCTCCGCAAGATCCCGAACAAAATACCTCGGAAGGCAATCTCTTCGAACACCGGAGCGAACACAACATACTCGAGGAGGCTGACGATGGTCACGGATGGCGAGGCCCAGACAAGATCCCCATCGAACCATTCCGTCCAATGACTCGAAAGTTTGAGAGGTTCGACCACCTGACCCAACACCCATTCCCCCAATAACCCGGCGGCCATGACGGCCGACACCGCCACTACCAACCGGGTGACGTCACGTGAGGCGAGGTGCAGACCGAACCCTTCACGAAATCCCAGCCGTTGGGGCTTCAACAAGTGCCGATAGGCGAGGAACAACAGGGGGAGGTTCGTCAGCGGAACAGCGACGACGCGAAGGGAGGAAAAATCAATCGCAGCAAAGAGGAAGGCCACCGTCAGTAACGCCCCGATTGCCCCACCTCGCAGCAACACGGCCACGCCAATCCCCCCGGCCCATCGAGGCGGCAGAGTGGCGGGTCCGAACCGGAGCCAATCTCCAAACCGGGGGCTTCGCGTGCGCCAGGCGATCAGAACTAGCCCGCCGACCAGCATGAACGAGAGTTCGGCCACGGCAAACCACCGAGACCTCCACAGCAGCGCATCGGCGCGCGCAGCGGAAGTGGTTTCCACCGAGGTCAACAACGCGTGGTTCTCGGCACGCTGCGCGAAGCGGGTAGCCAATCGATCATAAAACCAGCCGGCCGGCAACAGCTCCGCCAGATCTGCTTGAAGAGCTTGCTCGGAGGCCGGATCCAGTGAAGCATCGACATACCCGGCTCGCAGCAAACGCGCAAACAGTGGATAGGGAAATTCGTTCGCCGACCACAGGGCGATTCTTTCGGTGATGTCATCGAACCGACCATCTTCTCCTTCGAGAATCGCCAGGTTGAGATCCACAAGAGGATCGTCGGAATAGCTTGCCAATTCGCGATACCAGATAATGGCTTGCTCTCGCTGGTTCGTGTCGTTCCCCAAGGTCATGTCATAGAGAAACCGCTCCCACTGCGGGGCCTGAGTTAAGGCATCCTCGACATCCATGGTTCGGCTCACCATGAGTCCGAGCGCACGCTCCGGGACAGCCACCCGGTCAAGAGGAGGAATCGTCGCCGCGAACCATGCCACCAGCGCCATTGACGCGAAGAGCACCATCGCAGCCAATATCGTCACGGACCGAGAGAAATGTGGGTCGTAGAAGAACGGGGGAGGCAGGGAGTCGGCCGTGATCGAGGCCGCGCCCTCATTCTGGCTGGTTAAAGACTGATGGAGTTCCACAGAAGTCTCAAGCAGAATCGCAGTATAACATGGGGCTCAAAAGGCAAGAAACGCAAACGCATTCGCACGCCGACGAGGAAAGGGACGAGTGCCTCGCTCTTGGCGGAAGTTGACCGAGTTGGCTATACTACGCCACCTTCTTCTCCTCAAGATCGTCCCTCGAAACTGAGAGAGCGACAATGACAGACAGATCATCACGGCCACCCATACTGGACACCGAGATCGGAGAGTTTTCCCCACCCCCGCGAATTCTTCTCGGTCCCGGACCCAGTCTCGTTCACCCGCGCGTCCTGCGCGCCATGTCCGTGCCGCTGCTCGGTCATCTCGATCCGATGTTTCTGACCCTCATGACTGACATCCAGCAGTTGTTGCGGTACACATTTCGGACGACCAACACGTTGACCATGGCTGTCTCCGGCACCGGCTCAGCCGGCATGGAAGCCAGCGTGGTGAATCTCGTCGAGCCCGGCGATACCGTCATCGTCGGTATTAACGGTGTCTTCGGATCTCGTCTGGCCGCGATGGTGGAGCGTTGTAGGGGAACAGTGATCCGCATCGAAGCGCCCTGGGGTTCCATCATCGAACCTGAACAGGTCCGGAAGGCGTTCGATCAGTCCGGTCCGGTCAAAGCCCTGGCGCTCGTCCATGCGGAAACCTCAACCGGCGCCCGGCAGCCTTTGCAAGAATTCGGCGCGATGTGCCGGCGACAGGACTGCCTCTTCATTGTCGACGCCGTCACCTCACTGGGAGGCATGCCTCTGGAGATTGATGGATGGAACATCGATGTGTGCTATAGCGGAACCCAAAAGTGCCTGAGTTGCCCGCCGGGGTTGGCTCCGCTGACGCTCAATGATCGTGCCCTCGCCGCCATACGGACGCGCCGGACGCCCTGTCAGAGTTGGTACCTGGACTTGTCGCTTGTGGCCGACTACTGGACGGAAGGCAAGCGGGTCTATCACCATACGGCGCCCATCTCCATGCTGTACGGCCTTCGCGAATCCCTACGATTGGTACAAGAGGAAGGGCTGGAGACGAGATTCGCCCGGCATCGACTGCACAGCCAAGCCTTGTTGGCCGGCCTAGCCCTATTCGGCTTGACTCCATTGCCCCCCGACGGGTTCCGCCTCCCGACCCTAAACTGTGTCACAGTCCCTTCGTCTCTGGACGAGGGGGCGGTTCGGCAAGAACTCTTGCGCGAGCATGGGATCGAGATCGGCGGTGGGCTCGGACCGCTTCAAGGAACGGTCTGGCGCATCGGGTTGATGGGAGAATCGGCGACCAAGACCAACGTCCTCACGCTGTTGAGCGCCTTGGAAGAGATCTTTATTTCTCGAGGGTTGGCAGTAGAACCGGGATCGTCCCTGCAGGCTGCGTCACAGTCTTATATGAGTTCGGTGCAGACTACTAGACCGTGATTGTCTTCGGATCCAAATCGAGGAAATAGTTTTGATTGGACTCAGGATGGTCAAAATGCCTTTGCAACAAGGCCGCAGGCGAAGTCAAAGCCGGAGGCGCAGCAGTCCTCACCCGCCGCCCCGAGTCTACCAAGACCGCTCTGTCCCGCGTGGGTTACGTTGAGGACTTTGACGAGCCGAGAACGAAGATCGGGGAAAGGCGCGTCCCGGCCCGCCGGGGCTGGCGGGTGGAATGTTGCCAGTTTCACCATCCTGCTGTTAGGAAGGAGCCATGCATGAGTAGGACATCGTTATGGATTATTGCCTCTATGGCCTTTGCTTTTATGGCCGTCATATCGTTCTGGGTGATCAAATTGACGATCGTGGACGCCAGGAAATCTGATTTGGTGGCGCCGGAGAAAGTCACCGATTACATGCATGCAATCATTGAGGCCAATCGGACAGTGTACACCCAAAACGTGGTGGACCAAATGCACGAACGAGGTGTGGTGGCGGTCGAACATTGGAAAGATGAAAAGAGCCTCCCGTTGCCCGCTCAATTCCTGATGGACGCAGGCCGTCTCGTGAGTCAGAAAGGCTATAAGTTCAGTTATCGCTTGGCAAGCTTGACGCCCATTTATGTGTGGAACGCGGCCCAAACGGATTTTGAGCGGAGAGGATTAGAGGCGGTGGCCAAGGAACCGGACAAGCCGTTCAACGGGTTCGTACATATTGGAAATGCCCGACATTTCCAATCCATTTATGCGGACAAGGCGCTGTCGCAGGGGTGCGTCACCTGCCACAATAACCATCCCAATAGTCCCCGTCGCGACTATAAAGTCAACGACGTCCTGGGAGGAGTGATCATCACGATTCCTATCAATGAGTAAGTAGATGGCATGGGCCCTTCAAAACGTGAAGGTGATCGACGGCCTGGGCGGGTCGCGTGATCGGACCACGATCTTGATTCAGGGAGATCGCATCGCAGCAGTCGGAGAGACTCGGAAGGTGCGCATCCCCCGCGGCACGCAGAACATCGACGGCCGCGGACTTACCGTGCTGCCAGGCCTGATCGACTGCCATGTGCATCTATGTTTGGGCGGCGAACCGGACGTCGTCGCCGCCCTTGCAGGGGAGACACCGAGCTATACGCTCCTGAAAGCCGCCCAGTCTGCGCGTCGCACTGTCGAAGCCGGATTTACGACTGTGCGCGATCTCGGCTGTCGAGACCATTCCATTTTTGCTCTCAAACAGGCGATTGAAACCGGTTTGTCGCCGGGACCTCGCATCCTCGCAGCCGGCCTGGCGATCTGCATGACGGGTGGGCATGCCCGCTTCATCGGGCGGCAGGCGGATGGCGAGGTGGAAGTTGCGGCTGCCGTGCGCGAGCAACTCGCGGCAGGCGCTGAGGTCATTAAGCTCATCGCATCCGGCGGGGTGTTGACCGAGGGCACTTCGCCTGAGGCGGCGCAAATGACCGTGGAAGAGCTGACGGCCGCTGTGGTCGAAGCCACACGAGCCGGGCGGCACGTCGCCGCGCACGCGCACGCCGCAGCCGGCATGAAAAACGCGGTGCGGGCGGGCGTGCATTCCATCGAGCATGCGACACTGATGGACGACGAGGCGGCCACGCTCATGCGGCGCCGCGAGGTTTTTATGGTTCCTACCCTCTCCGCCTTGGCGACCACTGCAGCCTGTGGTTTGGCAGGAGGTATTCCGGAAAGCGCCGTCAACAAGGCGACCGCGATGCGTACTCGCCATGAAGCCAGCTTCAAGAAAGCCTATCGCCAAGGCATCCCTCTCGCCCTTGGGACGGACGCAGGCACGCCGTTCAATTATCACGGCGAGAATGCGCAAGAACTCGAACGGATGGTGGCTTTGGGCATGAGTCCGATGCACGCGCTTATCGCGGCGACCTCCGCCGCTTCCCGACTCTTGGGAATCCATGCCACGGTGGGTTCAGTTGAAGTCGGCAAGGTTGCCGATCTTCTCATCATCGATGGCAACCCGCTTAAACGAATGACTCTCTTGCGGGACAAGGACCATATTGCCGGTGTGATGCAAGGCGGGCGGTTCGTCTCGGGCGCGCTTGCCCGAGCCTAAGTCCAAGTGCTGAGCTATGAGTGTAGCGTTCTCAGTTTTTCGGACGAATTCGTAACTCAGAACTCAAAACCGGCTTCACCGCCTCTGATAGAACATTTCCAGAGCGGCGTTGAAGCCGCTCACCCTGCCGCCACGGAATGCCGCTTCGAGTTGTCCTCTCAAGGAACGGATCGCTCCTTCGTTGTCGCGTTTCACCACTCCCTGTGAGATCATCATCTGCACCGCGACATCTAACAGCCGTTTCTTCCGGCTCTCCATTTCGGGTGTCACGTATTCATCCATCAGTTCGGTGGCCCGCTCCGCCACCACACTCTCGATCAGAGAGTCATAGCCTTGCAATGCGACCGTCCGTTCACGAATAAGGGCCAGCTCCGCTTTGATTCGCTTCACGTCTTTGATCAACAGGGCGAACAATTCCTTGCGTCCTTCGTCAAACAGCTTACCCTCCATCTGCTCGAGGATGTCGGCAGGATCGACGGTTTCGGCAGCCGGTTCGGCGCCCCAATGCAGACGGTCATAGGTCCGCCGTGCCTCCGGATCCCCGATGATTTCATAGGCCGCATTGATCTCCCGTATCTTCGCTTCCGCCTCGGTATTGCCGGGGTTGCGGTCCGGATGGTGCTGAAACACAAGTTTGCGATAGGCCTTCTTCACCTCCTCATCGGACGCGTCGCGAGACACTCGCAAGACGGTGTAATAATCGACACGCGGCATAATCGCGCCAGACTATAGCATGCGCCTGTCGCGGCTGCATCTTGACTCCCCTCCCAAACCCTCTTAGCCTTGCGCGGCGCGAGAAACTGCGTCAATTGCGTCTTTCGTGCATGTGTGAAAGAAAGACACACCTATGGCATCGAGCCGGTCGTGGCGGAAAGGCATCACGTCGTACCAATGGCTGGTTCTCTTCGTTGCCTGGCTGGGGTGGGTGTTCGACGCCATGGACGCCACCATGTATGCGATCGTCCTGCATCCGGCCCTGGAGGATTTGCTTCGAGCATCAGGGCAGGGGGGGCACGTCAGCTCGGAACAGATCGGGTGGTACGGCGGCATCATCTTCTCAATCTTTTTGATCGGCTGGGCTATCGGCGGCATCGTCTTCGGCATCATCGCCGACTACTTCGGCCGCACCAAAACTCTCATCGCCACAATCCTCATCTACGCCCTCTTCACCGGTCTGGCCGCATTGGCACAAGATTGGTGGCACCTGGCAATGTATCGTTTCCTCACCGCGCTGGGAATCGGCGGCGAATGGGCCGCCGGAGCGGCAATCGTTGCGGAGACGTGGCCTGAGAGCAAACGCGCAAAGGCCGCCGGCATTCTGCAGTCGGCGTGGGCGGTCGGATTTTTCCTCGCCGCGCTGTTCAATCTCATCTTGAAGGATTATGGATGGCGCGTCCTGTTTCTCGTGGGGGTCTTGCCCGCATTCGTGGCTTTGATGGTGCGGTGGTGGGTGCGAGAACCGGAGCGCTGGCTACGGGCGCAAAAACAGAACCGAGAGCCGGGACAGACACGTGTCGTGCATTTGGGCGAGATCTTTCGGGGCAAGCTTCGACGCGCGACGTGGGTTGGTTCGGCCTTGGCCTTTGTCGCTGTCTTTGGTCTGTGGGGATCGACCAACTGGGCGCCGACGCTGGTGCGGACCATGCCGGACCTGCAAGGACACGGTGCGGCGACGCTCGCTCAGGACGTGAGTTACGCCATTATGGCGCTCAATGCCGGAGCGCTCTTTGGTTATTTGGGATTCGGACCCCTGGCGGACCGCTTCGGACGCCGAGCCGTCTTCGCCTTCATGTGTGCGGGCAGTTTGATCATGCTGCCGGTCACGTATCTTCTACCACAGACCTACGCAGGCCTGTTAGCGCTCTTGCCCATTCTTGGATTCTTCAACAACGGCATCTTCAGCGGCTTTCCTATCTACCTGCCGGAGCTCTATCCCACGCGCCTCCGCGCCACCGGGGCTGGATTCTGCTTCAATGCGGGGCGAGTGTTGGCATCGGCATCCCCCTTCATCACCGGACTTTTGGTGACGACTCTAGGCACCTTTGGAAAAGCCGCGAGCACCGTCGCACTGATTTATCTCGTCGGCTTGCTGGTGCTTCCGTTCGCCCCGGAGACCAAAGGCAAACCACTGCCTGACTAATTCAACTTCAGGACCGTCGCAAGCACCGCTTCGCACACAGGACCGCAAAGAGGAACAGGCAGGGGAATCCGATCCATTTGAGTTCACTTAGGATGATGGCCCATGTTCTGGCGGTGAAAAACTTCTCCGGCTCCACCGGCGACACAAGGATCGGTCTGAATGGAAAGAAATACCTGGCGTTCTCGAACGGCGCAAAGAACGCCACGCCAAGACCGCCGTCGGTCATCGCGTCCAGAAGCCCATGAGAGGCGGTCGCAGCGAAGAAGTAGGTCCACAGACGGAGCCGAGTTTCCCGCCATTCTTCCGCGCGAAACGCCGTTACCACGACCACCCCGCTGAGGCAGATCGCGAAGGCCAGGGAATGGGTCACCCCGCGGTGGCCCAGCACGTGTTCGTACGGGATACCCATCCAAAAGCTCACCACGTCGAGATCCGGTACCGCGGCACAGAACGGGCCGAGCAGCCAGAACCGCAGGGGCATACGCTTCGATTGCCAAGCCATGCCCAATGCAGAAGCCACGATGGCATGTGAGAACGCTGAGGCCATTACATCCTAGCCCGCATTATTCATGAAGGCTTCTACTCCAACCGCCGACACGCCGCTGCGACAAGCCTGGCCGCTGGGTCTCCGCGGCCAGGCGGGCGGGCTCGCCGCTCAGTCGGTCCACATCCTGTGCAAGGATGCCTTCTTCCCGGCTCCTCGCGCCCGTCTCGCATGGCGTCTCAGCGGTCTCGTCACGAATCCTCATGAATAATGCGGGCTACGTACTTGGGACAGTTGCAGATCGGTACTTCACCCTGTAAGGTATTCGTGAGTGTATGATCCGTATACCTGGCGGAGGGAACCGAGGAGGCGATCATGATGGCGCTGCAGCTCCTTTTCATTATGTTACTTTTCGCGAATTGCTCAAAAATCCCATTTAACCCGGAGTCGGTCGTTCCTACCAAGACTCCACTGCCTTACTCGGTGAACGTGAAGGTCACCGCGTTAGACTCATTTTTGGTCGAGCCCGGCTCCGTAATGGTAGCCGATCCCAATCTCCAGAATCATATTCTTGTCCAGACGCCTTCATTGGGGTCGAAGAAAGAAGAATGGGAGAAGGCCATCCTGGACTACCTAGGTACCCGCCAGACGTTCCGACGGGTCGGCCTCAGCGGGGCATCCGACTGGAACCTTGCGATGCGCATCATCGTCTATATTGATCCCAGCGTCCAATACAAATTCAACCATATCTATGTCGCCCGGACGGAAACGATTGTCCAGGATCCTCGCAATGGACGGCCGCTGATCACTTACTCCGGGTTCGGGAAGGCCGTCGGGGAGGTTTCTCGGGGAGGCAAGGAAGACGATGCGGCGCCGATCAATAGAGCCGTGCATGCCGCGCTCAATGATGTATTCGGAAAAATGGAATCCGACTACAAACGGCTTGCTGCTCTCTGACCTCCTGTCACGGTCAACTTCCGGCGGTTCTTTCTTCACGCACACCCCTGCATCCATCACTCGTCCACTGTGGAGTTAGGCGCGCGTCGGCTAGGCTGGAACGCTTGGCAGGTCACGCCGTCTACGGATGGGCAAGAGTTATGTCCTAGGGTCATCCGGCTCTATTGACATTCCAGGATCAATCACACACGATGAAGCGTTCTCTAGAGCCGACTGCGTATAGACCATAATAGCCACGGATCACGTCTCGCGCCATGAAAGTGGATAAGATCAGGCCGCCCGAAGATCACGCCCTTGAGGACATTCAGGGGGCCAAGCCTGCGCCGCTCAAAATTCCGGTTCGTCTTAAAGTTCTGAAAACGGAATTTTTGGGCCACACCGAGACGATGAGTCTCCACGGGCTGCAGATGGTCTGCGACTCCTTGTTGAGATCGGGCGCCCCCATGACCTTGCAGTTTTCCTTTGGAGATATGTGCTATCTGAACGTCTCCGGACAGGTCGTTGCTTGTCACCGGCAGCCGGACGGGGAAGCCGGACGATACAGGGTGAGCATTTCCTTGGCCGCAATCCGAGGGTTCGAACGCAACATCTTGCGGTCCGCGATCCACGAACTCCAACGCGATCCTCGCACCCAAGAACACTCCCTACTGACCATCAACATCTCAAAGGATTCGCTGGCCGAGGAGGCGTCTACACTCATTGCCCACTCGGCGCGCGCCGTCTCATCAAGCGATACCCATGGTCGAGGCGGAAGAAAGAGAAAATGGACGCCTGACCCGCCATGGATTCAGGACTTACAACGACAGGTCGAGCCTCATTGGGCAGCCATTCTACAGTGCAGACTGGTCCAAGAGGCATCCGCCGGCACGCTGTCCTTAACACAAATGCGGGCATGGCTCACCCAACTGTACCCCTTCATCGAGGCGTTCCCGAAATGGCTGGCCTTGAATATCACGAAGACCGAGGATCCTCTTTCACTGGGATTTCTGATCGACAATGTCCGCGTGGAAAAACGCCATGCGGACCAGTGGATGCACATGGCCAAAGGGTTTGGCATCGATGCTCGGGAGTTGCATGACATTCGAGTCATTCCTCCTGTTGAAGCGCTTTCCCATTGGCTCTGGTCCATCAATACGCAGGGAACACTGGCTGAGGCGGTTGCTGCGACCAGCTTTGCCATCGAAGGAGTCACGCAAGGTATCGCCAAATCGGTGATCAAAGGACTTCCCTTGTATGATGGATCGGGTGGGGTTCAATTGGATCGGAAAGCCCTTTGGTGGATGGAGGCTCATGCCAAGTATGATGACCTTCACCCCGTTCAGGCGCTCGAAATCATGAAATTGTACGCAACCACGACCGCGCTCGAAGAGAAGGCCACGTTTGCAGCCCAACGAAGCCTCGAATATCTATTAATGGCCTTGGATGCCTGTTATACGCAGTTCCCTTCAAAAGGCATGGAGGGGCGTGACCCAAAAGGTGTCAGACTCTCGAAGGCCGGAAGTCCTTCTACCGTTTAAAACCGTCTTTAACCATTCCCTGAGGAATTCGATTTTCCGTCAGCCTCCGCCAGGGCGAGATGAGGCTCTCTCGACTCTCCGAAGACTCGAACATCGCTTCGCCTCCTTGTCGACGACAGGAGCCTACTCCTCTCCTTCCTGCTTCTGTGCTAGCATAAAACCGTTTGCGATGATGTCGCCGACAACCGGAGCTGCACGATGAATTCGTTTGCCCTCTCAGGACTCCTCACCGGCATCACCTCTCTCGCTTTCGGTTACTTTGTGTATTTAAAGGGCACGTCCCATCGTTTGAACACACTCTGGTTTATTTTTACCGTTTCTGTGGCGGTCTGGGGAGTGGGAGGAATGTGGATTGCGCTGGCCGAAAGCGAAACCGAGGCCCTCTGGGCCTGGCGTGTGGCTTTCGCCTGTGGCGTGGTGTGGATACCCATCCTCTTCTACCACTTTGTTCATGTGTTCAGTGACATCGCCCAAACCCGTTTTTTGTTTTTCTCGTACGCAGTCGGCCTCGCGTTTTTTCCCTTCATTTTCACCCCGCTCATTTTTTCCGGCGTGAGGTTCTCGTTTTCATCCTTTTATTATTCCGTCCCCGGACCCCTCTTTCCGATCTTTTTTATCTGGTGGGTTGGAATGGTCGTCGTGGCTCACTATGAGCTGCTCAACAAGTACCGTCGGACCTCGGGACTCAAGAGAAATCAAATCAAATACTTCTTCCTGGCCACAGCTATCGGATACTCCGGGGGCTCCCTCGACTTCCTCCCTATTTTTGGCATCGACGTCTACCCCTACGGCAACTTCGCGATCGTCCTGTATCCGATGATCATGACCTATGCCATCCTCAAGTACCGCCTGATGGATATCACTGCCGCCGTGGAGAAAGGTCTGGCCTATCTCTTGCTGGTGATCGTCGTCGCCCTTCCCTCCTATCCGATCCTGCTGGCGCTGGAGACCACCTATTTCGGTGCGATCAACCATCCCTTTTCGATCACGCTCTTCCT
>JBQTHT010000062.1:0-20676 GCA_052389595.1 Nitrospiraceae bacterium | reverse complement strand
CACACCGGCAGCGGGCGACTGACGGCGTTTGTGGTTGCGCCAGGAATGAGTGCGGCCGCCATACTCGCAAAGTTGCGCCAGCGCATTGACCCGGCATTCCTACCGCGGCCGCTCTACCTCGTTGAGGCGCTCCCTCGAAACGAGACGGGTAAGCTAACCCGACAAAACTTATGCGACCTGGGTATCAGGAACCAACTCAGAAGTCGCACCGCTTAAGCTATGCAGGTGGAAGGTCAAGCACGAATCAACCCCAGCTATTCCACTATGCCTACCGGGCATGCCTCCCTACCACACGTCCAAGACAGCAGAGTCAGAGCGGCTTCTCCGTCCGTAAAAGTCACCAAGGACGAGCGGTGGTATTCCAGACCTGAGCGCGGCAGTAGGTTCCTCATGGGCCTGTTGAAATGGCTCACGCTGAAACTGGGACGTCCGGCCGGGCGGCTCATGCTCTATCCCATCTGTCTCTACTTTGTAGTGTTCTCACGAGGAACTCGCGGGGTGTCGTATGCATTTCTCAGTCGTGTTCTGAAACGTCGTATAGGATTTGGGTATGTGTTTCTACATTTCTATGCTTTCGCCGCCACCCTTCACGACCGGGTGTACCTCCTTTCAGGACGGCACGAGTACTTCGACATCCATGTGGAAGGGATAGCAGCCTTGAACCCCCTGTTGGACCGTGGGCGAGGATGCATGCTGTTGGGCTCTCACCTCGGCAGCTTCGAGATTTTACGCGCTTACGGTATGTTCGAAAAAAAACTGCCGATCAATGTGTTGATGCATGAACGAGCTGCTGCTCAACTGAACGACCTCGTGCATGGCCTAAACCCCGACGTTCGAGAGCGCATTATTCCGTTGGGAAGGCCGGAAACGATGTTGGTCGTGAAGGAACGCCTGGAGCGAGGCGAGATCATCGGTATCCTGGGAGATCGGACCTTTCACGATGACAAGACCGTGGCATGCCGCTTTTTCGGGGAAGACGTGCTGTTTCCCGCGGGCCCAATCCTACTCGCTGGGATCTTGAAAGCCCCGGTCGTGCTGTTTTTCGGATTGTATCGAGGAGGACGACGCTACGATATTCACTTCGAACTCTTTACAGAACTTCTGGGAGGTGATGGAAGACCAGGCCCGGAAGAGATCCGATCATGGGTACAGCGCTATGTGAATCGACTCGAGCATTACTGTAGACTGGCGCCCTATAACTGGTTTAACTTTTATGATTTCATGCATCCATCCTATCCTACGTGACCGTGAACGCAGGACAGCGCATGCCGACGTTCGCTTCAAGAAGCGTTACATGCGACGACGTCTCTTGTTCTTCGCTAAGCCGGTATGACGGGTACGATCCGGCCAGCCTGAATAAGACCACTACCGGGACTTTTGTCGCTCTTGCAAGTAAACAGCTTGTAATCCGACGATCGTCTTACCATCCCGAATCGCGCCACTTTGAATTTTCTCGATCGCTTCGTGAAGCGGCATTTCAACGATGTCAAGCACTTCATCGCGATCGAGATTTTGCCTCCCCTTTCTGAGTCCGGTCGCTTTGTAGATGTGAATCACTTCATCCGCAAAACCTGGCGCAGTAAAAATGCTGGACAGTAATTCGAAGGAAGCCGCTCGATAGCCGATTTCTTCCTCTAATTCTCTGTCCGCACAGACGAGTGGATCTTCACCCGGGTGAAGCTTTCCCGCCGGGATTTCATATATGAAGCCGCCGGCTGCATGACGGAATTGATGAATCAGAACGACTGCCCCGTCCTCTTTCATCGGAACGACGGCGGCCGCGCCGGGATGGCGGATGACTTCGAGATCAACCGTCACGCCGTTGGGCAATGTGACCGTATCCACGTGTAAGACTACGACCTTCCCTTTATAGATCGGTTTGGACTGCATGGCTAGGGGCGATGGACTCGTGGCAAGAGGTGTACAGCGGGACGAAAGCGAAAGAGTGTGGTCATTGTGAAGCCACTAGCTCCTTGTCCCTAGTTCTTTGCGCTTATAGAACGGCGGCCTGATCAGAACTCCTGGGACGGCCTTGCCGCGGATATCGATCATGACCGAAGCCTTTTGGCCGGCGATAGTTTCAGGCACATACCCAAGTCCGATTCCCCTCTGCAAGAGGGGTGAAAAATTCCCGCTCGTGACTTCTCCAATGACGCCTCTCCCCGGTGTGGCTTCCAAAATTTTGAAGCCGTGGCGAGGAACGGCTTTTTCTATTAATTCAAACGCGATGAATCGACGAGTCGGTCCAGTTTCCTTCTGCTTCAGAAGAGCCTCACGTCCGATAAACTCTCCTTTCTCAAACGACACGACCCACTCCGCACCGGCTTCCAGCGGCGTCGTGTCCTCCGTAATGTCGTTGCCATAAAGGAGGTAGGCCATTTCCAGACGCAGTAAGTCTCTTGCTCCCAGTCCGGCCGGCTTGAGGCCGGCCGATTTCCCGGTTTTGAGGAGCGTCGCCCACAGACGGGAGGCTTCTGCAGCCGGGACATATAACTCGTATCCCAATTCGCCGGTATAGCCGGTTCTCGTAACGAGGCAGGGAATGCCGATGAGGGTCGTTTCCAGGCAATGACGCGTCTTGAGCGACGCAAGGCCCGACAAACCGAGTTCGCTCAGGATGGCGCGAGAGGACGGACCCTGTAGGGCGAGTTGTGCGAGAACGGCAGAGCGATCCTCGAGCGTACAATTATCCTTAGAGGTCAAGTGGCCGCGTAGCCACGCAACGATCGGTTCTCGGTTCGATGCATTCACGCATAAGAGAAACTCGTCGGGTCTCAGACGATAAACGAAGATGTCGTCCTTGATCCCTCCATTCGGATTGCATACCATCGAATAATGCGACTGCCCGACAGGTAGTTTTGCCACGTCATTGCTGGTCATCCGCTGAAGAAACGCGGAGGCGCCCGCTCCCGCTGCCATAAGCCGGCCCATGTGGCTGACATCGAACAAACCGGCGCTGGTTCGAACAGCGTGATATTCGTCCACCACGCCGGAATACTGAATCGGCATCTCCCAGCCGGCAAAATCGACGAGCTTTCCTTCGGACGCTCGGTGGGCCTCGAAAAGCGGGGTCCGTTTCATCAGTTCCATGGGCTTGTTCTCAGTACATCAGCCTTCAGCAAAAGCTGAGAGCTGAGAGCTGACTCCTGATGGCTCCTTGTCGTGCCGAAACTAGCGTAACCCTAACAATTCGACTTCGAAGACCAGCGTAGAGTTGGGAGGGATGACATTCCCGGCTCCCCGGGCTCCATATCCCAGTTGCGGTGGGATGATCAATTTTCGCTTCCCGCCCACTTTCATTGTCCCGACGCCTTCGTCCCATCCCTTAATCACTTGACCGGCCCCGACACGGAAGGAAAATGGCTCCTTGCGATCGTGGGAGCTATCGAATTTCGTACCGTTCGTCAACCAGCCGGTGTAGTGGACCGTCGCAGTATCCCCTACCGCGGACTGGCGGCCGGTTCCCACCACCAGGTCCACGTATTTCAACCCCGATTCGGTGGAGATTTCCTTCCCGTCGGCGGGCACATCGCCCGGCTTAGTCTCGGCGGCAGCCAATGCGCCGGTCGGGAATAGCAACAACAGGACACTCATGATCATATTCAGCGTATGCATACGGTTGACTCCTTCTCGTAAAGACGATTGGGCTGATCCTGCCCGCGTTGGCGCGGACGAGCACCGTGGCAAGGGAACGGGACCCGCTTTTTCAGGGACTAGATTCTGAAAACAGTGCAACGCTGGCTGTATAGCCATGCAGGAAGTTGCCGCCGCCCACCGGCCCGATTTCTCCTTGGGCGAAAAACCCGGCAGTCGGAATCTCTCCTAGGTGCTCTCGTAGTACCGAGCTGTCGTGATGAGCGCGGCCGAACAGGCCGTGCCCTCGACCACAACAGCTAAAAAGCAACGCCCCGAGCGGCGGTTTCTTGTGGCGCGTGCGATGCGTGGCTAACAAGAGATTCAGATCCTCATGCGCAGACGCGGCGTCGCGAACGTGGAATTGGACGGTCTGGCCCTCCTGGAGGACATCGCCGATGGCCACGGCGCCTGAGGTCTGATCTGCGCCGATCAAATTTCGTATGAGAAAATCGCCTCGCTCAAATCGGTTTCGATGTTCGTCGATGACGATCCCCAAGTGTAACGCCCGATGCGCCGTGCGGCGTTCGTCGCTGTTGAGTGACTCAAAGACGGCTTGTAACCGTTGGAGGGCGGGGACGCCGCCGAGTTCATGAATCACATTGTTTTCGGCTTTGGTCACAACGTAGCGATCTCCGATCGGTCGGCATCCTTGAGAAATGACGCTATGGATGGAGACTGTCCCGGACAAGGCGACGCCGACAAGCCCGTGATCATGGACCTCCTCATTCAGCAAGAGGCGGTTCTCTCCCTCTTCCTGCCCGCCGCCCGCCAAACCGCCGATCGCAATCGACGCAGGATAGCGCTCGGCCATCATCGACAACACTTCCTTCATGGGCGTCGAAAGTGGGTCGGCCAGAAGTACGAAGGCAGGTATATCCGAACTTCGGGTGGGGCGCTCCGGCCATCCGGCGGTGGACAAGCGGTCGTCCATTCGAGAAAACGCCAGCCGCATCGGCTGAATGGTGGTTCCTGGCAAGCGGGCCGCCCAGAGCGTCACGGCAGGAGCCGTCTCGATTTCTTCCGAGCCGGCGATGATTCCTTCTCCGGTACTTCCCGTCAGTACACCCGGTGTCAATACCTTGCGAATGGTGGCGGACAAGACATCAGCGCGACGAGCGTAATGGTTGGATAGAAAGAGGAATGCCAAATCGACCGACCCTTCTCCCATCTGAGACCTGACCGCCTGCGAAATCGCCAGACCGGCCGCTTCTGGATCGGGGTCGCGCGAGAGAGCTGAGGCAAAGCGTAGCGCAGACGTGCATGGTGAGATCATCATGACGCAGACGTCACGTCTCGCATGCAGGTGGGCTGGAGAAGGGATTCACTGCCGGCAAGTTGGTGTTACACATTGGGATTAACCCGCTCGCCTCGTTCGGCCAAGAGTTTCTTGTAGTACCGCCATAAATAGGAGTGATAGTCGTCCAACTGGGCCAGCAGGTAATGCAGTTCGGTTGGATCTTCCGTCTCGATGGCCCGCGTCATCCGATCCTTCAGAAACTCGGCAAACGCCTGGGTCTTCTCGATCGCCGTGAGCAGCCGAAGACCTCCCCCGATCTGATAGTCATGCATAGCTTCACGCCTCCATCTCGCGACATCTAGATGGAGCATAGCGAGGCCGCTGTCCAAAATGCAAGGTGTTCCTCTCGCTTCAGCGCTCTTCTCACCGTCGAGTCGGCACAAGCGCCTTGAGCTTGGTGAGAGAAACCGCCTCGGCCCTGTTTCCGTCTCGGCCAACAACCGTGGTCGCCATCGTGAGGGCATTAAGAATGGCTTCTTCTGTTGCTTCCACCGTGGCGTTTATCAGCGGATTGAGGTATACGTCGGCCAGGTGCGTGATAGTGTAGGTTGGTTGTGGAGGGTAGTGAGGGATGATGTTTGCGGTCGAAAAGGCCAGCATGAAATCCCCGCTCCCGTGGCGCACCGTCGAGCCGGTTCTTGTCAATCCTAAGGCCGCTCGTTTGGCCAGTCGAGTCAATTGGCGTCCATCTAGAGGTGCGTCTGTCGCGATGATGACGATGATCGACCCTTCAGCGGCTCCGGCCCATGCGTTCTGACCCCAGAAATGAAGAGCGGGCGGTGTTTCCAACATACTGCCCTGTGTGAGTCGCTCACTTTCATACAGTCGTCCCACAGGTACCCCTGCAACAATCAATTCAGGTCGCCGGCCGTGGTTGGCGTTGACCAGCACCCCGATCGTGTACGCGCCATCCTCCTCCCACAGGCGTCTCGAAGCTGTGCCGATACCTCCCTTAAATCCATAAGACACCATGCCGGTTCCGGCTCCCACACTGCCTTCGGCGACGACGTTTGATGAAGCCTGGTCTAGGGCGTTCATCACATGTTCTTCCGAGACGTGACGGCCCTGGATGTCGTTCAGCCTGCCGTCATCGCATTCAGCGACCACCGGTGTAAGAGTATCGTCGGTAATCCCTATACCAGGGTATTGCTTGAGCATCCAGCTCATGACTCCATTTGCCACGCGAGGGACGTTCAACGTGTTGGTTAAGGCAATCGGATATTCCAAGAACCCCGCTTCGGCAACCCAAGCCAATCCAGTCATCTCACCGGTTCCATTCAACACAAAGGCGCCCGCCGGGACCTTCTTGTGCCAGACGTCATCGCGTGGAATGATCACGGTAGCGCCGGTTCGCACCGGCCCCTGCCCCGGTTTGAGCGGGCCTTCTCCCTCGATCAAGGTCACATGTCCGACCTTCACACCGGCCACATCGGTAATAGCGTTGAGTGGGCCGGGCGAGTATTGACCGATAATAATTCCGAGGTCGCGCACGCGACGACGAGGTTCATCTGTAATGGCGGCGGGGAGGTCGAGCGCGAACGAATTCGTGGGCGCCAGATAAAGAGACAGCCACACGGAAGCCAGCACCCAACTCTTGCGGATCATAGATTGATTCATGTCCGACGAATCTATGTGACGATCTTGAGCCCTTGATCGGAGTTACGATCACGACAGCTTGGGATACAGCTTCTCAAAATGAGACGACCGCGTAAGGTTCGGGCGGCTCCAGATCAAACGGCCAGGGCTGGTACTCGGCATCTGGATGAAGGGAGAACGCGTGTTGTTGTACGATCCACTTGGAATCTAAAAACAGCTGCCACTCATCCAATTCTATCCCTCCTCCTGATAATTCAAGTTGCGGGGAATAAAAAGGAAAGAGGAAGCGAAGGGGCCATGCGTAGTTGGCGTTAAAGTACTTTGAGTCCAGAAACCGATACCGCATGATCGGTCCGAATGGAGTTTCCGTGATTTCACTCGGCGATCCCATTCTTAAAAAAACTTCTTCAATGGTGGTCTGGCCGGGAACGACGAATGTCACATCCTCTGGTTTGATGACGTCGTTCACCGATACTCGTTGCCACCTCAGAGGACATCCCGAAGTGCTGATCGCGATGAGCAGAAACATGATGGCAAGATAGCGCGATGTCCTCCAGGGGGGAGCCACCATTAGTCGCCAAATGGCCAAAACTGAAATTGTCTCTCGGGTCTGTTACCGTAGACCACATCTTCAACTACTCCGCCCTTATTAAACACGATAAAGAGATCGTCGCTCTTCACATTCGTGCGAGAAAAGAACAATACGACTCCCATCTTTACATCGTAGTGATAGTAATGGAAAAATTCGTGATCATTCACCTCCAGGATCCGCTCAGGGGCGCCCAGTAGTGAGGCGACTTCAGTCCTGGTCGTGGTTCCCCGCTTGATCTTTTCTATCTGTTGCGGGGTGAATTGATCGCCATAGTTTCCCCTGACTGCCGCACAACCCGTGAGAAGACAACAACAGAGACAAAGGGATGTGGTTAGTCGCATCACCACGAGCTTTCTAAAGGTCGTTCGATCAGCATCGTAAAGAACGAGGCTCTGACTTACTGCCCAGCACAAAATCTTCTTCAAACACTTCATACACAGAGCGAGAAAGACCCACTCGGTCGTAGACCCTCTGCGCGACGTGGTTGTCTTTCTCGACATACAGCCGAATTCCGCAGACATTGTTGCGGGTTCGCGCCTCATCAACGAGCGCCTGATGCATCAGACGATACACGCCATTGCGGCGCCGCAAAGGATCAACATAAACGCTCTGGATCCACCAAAACTGTCCATTGCGCCAATCACTCCATTCGAAGGTCACCAGCATTTGACCCACAATGACAGGTGAAGGCTCCTGCGCCAGTTCCGCTACACGAAAAAAGCCGCGCTCAGGCGCGTCAAGAACAGCCAGCGTGCCTTGTCGTAACCGTTCACGGTCCAGCATCCGACCTTCCGTTTCCAATGCCAAGGCTGCACTGAACGTGATGATATTATCCGCATCCGCGCTGCGGGCTGGTCGAACCGTGAGTCCATTGAGCCACGCCATGATCACAATCCCCTTGTGGAACTTTCGAGCCAGCCCCCCCTCGGCCGGTAAAAGCCGGCGGAAAATTCCATTTTCATGGCATCCTCCGGTGGCAGATTGATCGGACGGACCTGGTTTCTAGGCACAAACGCCAAGTAACCAGTGAAGGGGTGAATGGCGGTCGGAACAAACACCATGACCAGATCCGCAAGAGAACTCACTTGCAGTGACGCAGGCGCGGTTCCCATGACAAACCCCAATGCCCAGAGTCCGTCACGCGGGAAGGGAAAGACCACTACGGTACTTCGTCCAAAGCGTGATCGGAAATTGAACAAATCTGCCATACCTTTCAGAGTCAAGTACACACTGCGGATAAGAGGAATCCGTTCGACTCGTTCCTCGGCCCACCGAAAAAGCCGTTGTCCCACGACATGGGTGACGATGGCGCCGCTTAATACCAGAACGAGGAGTAAGGTCAATATTCCCAATCCTGGAATATCCGATTTCACATGGTCGCCGAACAGCGCAACGATTAATTCATCGAGTGTGGTGAACAGGGTGGAAAGAATCAACAACGTTGCCCATGCCGGTACCAGCAACAAGAGGCCCGCCAGGCAGTACTGCCAGAATTTCCGATAGCAGTTCATGTTCCCCGAGGGTGCTCCAAAGGCCCGAGTGTAGCAGATTTCCCTACTTCAATGGTAATGCCGATTGCTTTGTTCTTGAACTCGGGCATCGTTTACTCTATCCTCACCGTCAATCTTGAAATTCATGGCGTAGGTTGTGGAGGATGTATGGGAGATGGACCGGGTTCTCCGAAGAAAGTCAATATCGACCAAGACCTTCTTGCGATTCTATGCTGTCCTGACACCAAGCAGGAAGTCCGGCTGGCTGATGAGAGTCTGATCGAGAGATTGAACGCAGCCATCAGCAAGGGCAATCTAAAGAATAAGGCTCAAGCAGCGGTGACGGAAAAGCTCGACGGAGGACTCATCCGAAGCGATGGCCGAATTTTGTATCCGATCCGTGAAGATATTCCGGTGATGCTCATTGAGGAAGGCATTCCGCTCGATCAAGCGACGGCGACCTAGCTCCGTTGATTTTTCTCCTCCTTGCCAGCATTGCTACAGTCCGACGCTGTCCCTCTCTTCCCACACGTTTTGATGTTCGTGCATCTTCAATAACCAACACTATCTGAGTATGGGGGGAGATCATGCGGACGGCGAGCTAGCAGAGTAAGTTATGGTACGATGAGCGGAAGGTCTGATTGTTCTTTATCGGTCTTGGAGCCGGTAGAAGTTCCGCACTCCATGCAGAGGTATTCATAGAGATTACCGGAGGGCAGCACGAGCAAAAGACGTTCACGCGTAGGAGTGGCCTGACGACATTTTGGGCAATAGAGCAAGGAGGCTTGAAATGATCCATATTGGTCGCGCGGCTTGCTCCCGGGCGCAGGGCTCCTTTTCGCGGGCGGCCACGGACTAGCTTTCGGCACTTTGTGAAAATTCGACATGGCGAAATTGTATCGGCAAGTCAGCTCATGGTCAATGTGGTGTTCTCTCAAAAGAAAGGACCATGACAATCCAGTGCTAGGCTGTGTCTAAGCCCTGGGGTTAGGGGTCCAGCTCTCTTCTCATCGTCGACTCGGCAAAGCGACCTTTAACAAACCACCACACCGAGCGACCGAGTTGAACGACCAGGTAGACGCCAAGGCCGGTGAGCAGTCCGTACAAACCCGCGCTATGCCAGGGCCAACGATCCGGAGCGTGCAGGACGACTCCGAGGGCGACATGTCCTCCTACCCCTAGACAAATGGCGAATATGATCCATTCACGAACCATGACGGTAAGGTGTTTCGAAGCCTGTTTCTAGATGGTTCTCACTAGTCCTGCGCAGTCTCGTCGGGGGCACTCGGGACCAATGAAAACAGCTTCCTTACAGCAGACTCTGCAACGACTCGACAGAAGGTGAAGAGGAAGTCAGGCAGGCCTATACCGAACTTTTGGCGGACTCGATTTCAGTCACGGTGATCAGGCTTGTCAGATAATCAGCCACAAAATTGAGCGCCTCTTCTCGCCCATCGGCTCGGCGTCCTTTCTCTCTTCGCTGAACCGAGAGCTCGTGATCAAGATCCGACTTGACGTCGGAGAGCACCCGCTGGAGGGAGGATGGTGTCAAATTTGCGTCCATATCTTCCAGTTCCTGACATCGGTCGAGAACCCAGTTCAGTCCCTCAATTCTCCCCGCATAGTGCTCCTGCTCGGCCGTGTCTATCCGTGCCATCGTAGTGGCAAAAGTCTGAGCCTCGTAGACGAGATTGTAAAAGCTTGTCACTGCTCGCTGTAAGGTCGGGTTCATGGGTCTCCTTATCTCATGATGATAGTTGCATTATACATGAGATCGGGAGGCCGACAAGCGGTTTTTTGAGTGCTATGTGAACAGGAGGGAGTGGAATTCATTCATGAATCCATAATAAAGCGGAGCGAAATCTTTCAGGCTTTCAGGGCTCGTTTCCTTGAGGCGCTTAAAGAAGAAAACCTGGTTGCGGGCATCAAGCTGTTCGAGCACTTGGCCCAATTGCGCCATCGTGAAATTTCCTGACGGAACACTCAGGACGTAATGGACGAGACGTTCGACGAACTGCTGGCCGATGTATTCGCTGAAGAGATATCCAGCGGGAATTTTGCCGGAGGCCAGGAACTCATCAAAGGGAATCGCTTGGGCGGCAAAGGGAGTTGACGCTTCGGGCACGGTCATTCCAAATCCCTCAAGGTGAAGCTGACAGCCGCCACCGGCTCTCACTCTACTGAAGGCCTTTGAGATCGTCAAGTCGAGACGCGTGGATCGTTACGACGGGGGAGTGTTTCGAAGAGGCTCAAAGAACACGAAAGGCAGGGAGCGTTACCGCCCCCTGCCCACGTGGTGTGACTGGCGTGATGGTTACAGCCAGTTCACGCGCTCAGCCGGCCGAATGTAGATCGGCTCTTCGACCTGAATCCGCGCCACTTCCTTGCCCGACTTGTTGAAGCCCAGCACGGTATCGTTGTACATCTCGAAGCGCTTGCCGTGGATCTGGGTCTCAAACACCTTGGGTCCCGGAATGACGTCGTACCGGAAGATGATCTGCTGGCTGGCGCGCCAGAGTTGTAGCACCGCCAACAGTTCCCGGCTCGGCACCAGATACTTCTCGATCGCGTTGTCGACACCCGGCCCAAACATCTGCCGCGCATAGCCCCGGGGGCTGTGTCGCGGCGGAATGTAAAAGCCGTTCGGCTCCGTGCCCCACTGCGGGTACAACGGGAGCGCGACCTGCTCCACCCGAATGGTAAAGTAGAGCGGGTGCCAGCGATCTTCCGCCCACAGGCCGTCTTCGCCGATCCGCACCAGGCTCTGCATCCGAATCTTGCCGACGCAGGCGGCCATGCAGCGCGTTTCCATCGGCTCCCCGCCCGTCAGCGGATCTTTGCCCTCGATGCGCGGATAGCACGCGATACACTTCTCGCTCACGCGGGTCGTCCCGCGATACATCGGCTTCTTGAACGGGCACTGCTCCACGCACTTCTTGTAACCGCGGCAGCGGTTCTGGTCGATCAACACGATGCCGTCTTCCGGCCGCTTGTAGATGGCCTTGCGCGGGCAGGCCGCCAAACAGCCCGGATAGGTGCAGTGGTTGCAGATCCGCTGGAGATAGAAGAAGAACGTCTCATGCTCCGGCAGACTGCTGCCCGTCATGCGCCACGGTTCATCCCGCGAGAACCCGGTCTTGTCGATGCCTTCGACGATGGCGCGCATCGAGGTGGCCGTGTCCTCGTAAATATTGACGAACCGCCATTCCTGGTCCGTCGGGATGTAGCCGATCGCCGCCTGGCCGACCTTGGCCCCCGCGTCGAAAATGGTCATCCCTTCGAACACCCCGTACGGCGCATGGTGTTTGCGGCCCACCCGCACGTTCCACACCTGTCCGCCCGGGTTCACTTGCTCGATCAACTGCGTGATCTTCACGTCGTAGAACTGCGGGTAACCGCCGTAGGGCTTGGTCTCCACGTTGTTCCACCACATGTACTCCTGGCCCTTCGAGAAGAGCCACGTGGACTTGTCCGCCATCGAACAGGTCTGGCAGGCCAGACACCGGTTGATGTTGAACACGAACGCGAACTGCCACTTGGGGTGCCGTTCCTCATAGGGATACAGCATCTTCCGTCCCAGTTGCCAGTTATAGACTTCCGGCATTGTTGTACTCCTCCGTTAGGCGTTAAAAGTGATCCATCCGAGTTCCATGGCCCGCTTGCTTACACTTTGATCTTGATGTGTTCGCCCTTGAGCCACTTGATCATGAACTCGTTCTCTTGGCCCGGCGTAAAGCCTGTCCGGACCGGCTCCCATGGACCACGCGCCCCGATGCCGCCGTCCTCCGCCTTCGTGATGCGGATGAGACATTCTTTCGGGGTCGTATTGACCGCATGGTGGTCGATCGCATAGCCCCACTTGAATTTCCAGGCGATCGCGTGCTTGCCCGGCAACGAGTCGGTCTGGTGCATCGGCATCAACCAGGACCGGGTGAACGACTGCTGCGCGCCATACCGGAAGTTACTCTGATAGCCGGTATCCACCGCAATCGCGCGGCCGTCGGGCCGCGTCTCGTGCCCCTTGACCGATTTCGCCGTCGACACGTACGGGGCGTGTTTCGCCATCGTGACGTGGTACGGATAGGCCGGGTTGTACTTACAGCGGATCATCAACCGGCTCACCTTGTAGAACGGATCCGAGGGCTTCCAGCCGCGATACGGCCGATCCACCGGGTTCCCGTCCACAAACACGTAGTCGCCGTCGTTGATGCCGCGATCCTTCGCCGCCTGCGGATTGATGTGCAACTGGTGTTCGCCGACCCCCGGGGTGCGTTTGTCCATCCGGTACGGATCGCCGAAATTCGACTCGTAAATCTGCACCCAGTCGTTCACCGACCACTGGCTGTGCACCCGGTGGCGGGTCTTGGGCGTCACGCAGTAGAACTGGTAGCCCTTCTCCCACAAGGGGTTCACCTGCCGCTTGATTTCCGACCACGGCAGCTTCAAGTTTCGCACGTGCTTGTCATCATGGTGCTGGGCCGTGATCGGAATGCCGTAGTCATCCGGACGAATGTAGGGATTCGTCGACATGATGGCGTTCGGCAAGTACGGGGTGGCTTCGGGCCCTTCGCGGTGCACCACGAAGTTTTCTCCGTACTCGATGGCCTCCGGTTCGACCCGGTAGGTCTCGATCCGTCCGTTCCGCGTCCACTGCGGCTTGCTCTCGTTGGTTTCCTCCCAGAGCGGATGCCGCGGGTAGGTTCTGCCCATGACCATCCAGCCCTTCTCGGACTTCAACATGACGTCCGCGCTGTACCCGTAGCAGGTGGCGCTGGCGTCGAGGGCCCGCTGCACATACACATCGACCCGGTTCGCATACACGAAGTGAAAGACCTGGCGAATGCGGACATCGCCGGTGATCTCCGTCAGCTTCGCGGCCACGCCCGCGAACGTATCCGCATCGTTTCGGGTGTCATACAGCGGCCGGATGCCGCCCTTCCAAATCTGCACCCAGGGGTTGGATACGGTTGCTGTCATCTCCGGATAGGTAAACTCCATCCAGGAGTTACAGGCAAAGGCCACGTCGGCATGGTTGACGTCGGAGGTCATCTCGATGTCTTGGGTGACGATCATCTCGATGTTTGGATCCACGTTCTTGACCATGTCGTAGTGGTGTTTGGAGTTGTTCAGAATGTTCACGTTGGTCACCCAGCGGACTTTGCTGGGGCTGGGCATATGGGTCTTGCCCGTGAACACCTTGCGGCCGTACTTCGGCGTATTGACGATGAGGGCCGTATCGCCGTGGTTCCAGTAGCCCACCTCTTCGCCGTAGTAGTAGGACTTGACCTTGATTTCCTTGCCATGCGCATTGGGATCCAGCGTCTGGTTGAAGGGGTCTTCACCCGTATGGACACCCAACCCGCCGCCGGACCATGGGGTCGCGTTCCAGATTCCGGCCTTGTAGTTGCCGGACCAGGTATGGCACCCCGTGCCGAACTTGCCGATGTTGCCGGTGATCGTGACGACGAGAGCCGCCGCCCGTCCTGCTTCCGTCATGTGGAAGTAGTGGCAGACGCCTTCGCCGTTGTGTACCGCCGCGGGCTTGATGGTGCCTGAATCCCGTGCCCACCGGACAATCAAGTCCTTGGGAGCCCGGGTTATCTGATGCACTGTGTCCAGATCGTAATCCTGCAAGTGCACCAAGTACATCTGATAGATCGGCATCACGTCGACTTCGCGGCCATTGAGCAGCTTGACCCGGTAGGTCCCGGTCACGGCGGCGTCAATGCCGCTATTGACATAGTGCCATCCCACTTGCTCCCGGTGGAGCGGGACTGCCTGGTTCTTGGCCGTATCCCAGACCATCATACCCCCGAGCCGCTCGATCTGCTCGGGCTTCAAGGATTGCACCCGGCCGGAGTAGCTCTTGGAGAAGTCCGGGAACTTGTAGTCGGCCATCACATCACGGGGATCCAGATACTGGAGCGTATCGGTCCGGACCAGCAAGGGCATGTCCGTAAACCCCTTGATGTAATCCATGTCCTGCATGTTCTCATCGAAAATAATCTTGCAGGCGCCCAGGAAGTGGGCTGCGTCCGTCTGCGGCCGCACTGGAATCCAGTAGTCGGCTCGATAGGCGGTGGGGTTGTATTCCGGCGTGATCACGACCACCCGCGCCCCCCGCTCGATACATTCCAACTTCCAGTGCGCCTCGGGCATCTTGTTCTCGACGAAGTTCTTGCCCCAGCTCGTGTTGAGTTTGGAAAAGCGCATGTCGCTGAGATCGATATCGCAGTTCTGGGTCCCGTTCCACCAAGGGTGGCTTGGGTCCTGGTCGCCGTGCCAGGTGTAGTTGGAGTAGTATTTACCGCCCTGCGCTTTGTCCGGGCCGACTTTGCGGATCCAGGAGTCCACCAGCGGCAGACAGCCGCCGTTGAACCGGGTGTTCATCATCTTGCCGATGATGCCGAGCACCGGCATGCCGGCTCGATGTTTGAAGGTCCGCACTCCCGCGCCCTTCATCATCTCGATCATTTCCGGCGCGTACCCCTGCTCGCGGAGCCGCCGCGCTCCCGCCTCGCCGCTGTACCGCGTGGCGATCAGCAGGACGCCTTTGGCGACATAGGTGAACGCCGTGTCCCAGGACACGCGCAACATGTCGTCCAGGAACCGGGAGTCGAATTTGTATTTGCGCTTCGTTTCCGTCGTCAGCTCCGGAGAGCCGGCGTCCATCCACTCCTTCCAGCCTTTGCGCATCAACGGCCCCTTCAACCGATAGGGCCCATACACGCGCCGATGGAAGGTGTACCCCTTCAGGCACATCCGGGGATTGTGGGCAAATGTGCCGCGATTCCCGTACAGATCTTCATACGTCTGGTGATCGTAGTTCTGTTCCACCCGCATCACCACCCCGTTACGCACAAACGCCCGAATCCGGCACCCGTGCGTGTCGTTCGGGGAACAACACCAGGTGAAGGAGGAGTCATAGCGGTATTGATCGTGATAGACCCGCTCCCAGGACCGATCGGGATATTCGCCGAGGGGGTTTCCCACCTCGATGACCGGTTGCAGCGCGGTGAGGGCCAACACCTTGTCGGCCACGGCCACGGCTGCGACCGTGCCCGCCGAGACTTTTAAAAACTGCCTACGTGACAATAACATTGCCTACACCTCCTAAAGTTGAGGGCTTAACGTACAGCCCACCATAACGGTCTAACTACGAACAAGCTGCGCCAACCACCCCCCTTCCACTTGATCGAATTTGCCCTTGGTAAGGCCAAAGAAAGCGGAGCAAAAAAACTGTGGAACTCTGATTTCGTCACACCACCTTTGCGCCATTTCAAGGACATAGCCCCCACCTATTACGCAATACTTACACCAATTCATGGTGCTTGAAATTGATCCAATAGTGATTCGTAAGGCAAGGGAAAGATTGCATATTGTTTATTCAGTGTCTGGAATGATTTTGTGAAACTGTGAGGAAAATTCGTGTAGGGAAGGTAGCGCCAGATTGATATCACGGCGCAAAAATTAAAATTATCATGTTCAATCAAATAGATAAGAGAATAATCAATACGTTACGTTTTGGTAACAGATAAGGTTGAATGTAACTGCCTGAGACTCACGTAACATCCATGTCCATCAAAGAAAAATCGACACAAGGAATACATGCAGGTAGCTTGACAGGAAACCGGTTGGTCAGTAGAATCCGTCCCCTTCCAAGGCAAAAACAAGAGCGGGAATAGCTCAGTGGTAGAGCATCGCCTTGCCAAGGCGAGGGTCGCGGGTTCAAATCCCGTTTCCCGCTCCAACACTTATACAGCGTTGGCCCTGGCTGACGACCTCCCGGTGCTAATTTTGTGATAACTGAGGGAGGCTGATAGAGTCCGAGGACCAAAATCCCTTCTGTCAAGCTTGGCGAGTGGCGCGCGCTGCGCGCGAGTCGCCTAATAACGCATGCAGGAGGCAACCCTGATGAACCAAGAGGCTTAGGTACTCTGAGCAGGACTATTGAACATAGAGGGTCCTGCTGGGCTTGTCGAGACGATACATTTTTTCTGTCGCCGCAGCGAAACATACCTCAGCCTGTTTACCGTTAAGGGTTTCACAAGCTTTCCTGGCAAGCTGTTCGTTGTGTTCGGCGAGTTTTTCTATGACGCCCTTCGATACAGACTGTTTCATCCTCTAGAGTTCCATATGTACACAGCACAGAGAGTAGTCGGGGTTCCTCTCCTACAGATCGAGAATACATTGCCCCTAACCCATGAAAGCATCCCAGGCGTGTGCGGTCGGGGAGATGCAAGCACATTTCGATGAGTTGCTCCGGGGAAAGATCCATCCCGATATGTCGCAGCATGTAACGGTAACAGGCGGAGGGAAACCGCACATTCCCACAAAGAACTTGACCAGTTGTCCTCATCGTTTCCAGAGGAGTCGCCTCTGCCGGTAGCTTGTCGGCGTACTCCATGAACACGCCCGTTGCACAGTAATACTCCAGACTGTCAACAAATACCTGCGAGCAAAGGCTTAAAGACTCCTCTACTCGATGGCCGGACTTGAGCATTAAGCCGTGCCCCAAGGCGTGGGCGCAGTTTCCGGGTTTGTAGCGAGCCGGCTTGCTTCCTACTTCGCAGAACTTCAACAGATCTGCACGAAGGTCATTCTCCTGAACCTGATCGAGAGCCTGCGATATCACCCCATGCATGCACCCGTTCGTGCATCGATTGCCGCATACACTGAGAGCCGGGCCAAGTTGCCTTGTATGGCGAAAGAGCGCCTGCCCTAGTTCATGAGCTTCCGCATGGCACATCGCGTGCGCCGTCTCGCTTTTCCACCAAGCGTCTGGAGATATTTTTCAAAAATGGCTCGTTTGTCTGAAGCGACCTCATAATCTTGCCTGAACCGCTGCTTGAGATCCGGTTCGACGGACTGCCATCTCTTGTTTGTGCCACCATCGTCCGCGGACGCCATCTCTGCGCTGACATTGTCCTCAAGCCCGAGGGATCGGGGCCTGCAAGACAGGAGGGCCACCACTCCGAGCAGAGCTGTCCCGGCGATGATCGTGATGGAACAGGTATCTAAGAGTTGGTAAAGCGGATACGTCTCATCTCTCTGGATAGGCTTTTATTCCGTCCGCAAAAGTGGAATCCATGCTGGAGAGCCTTCACGGTCGGTTGTCACCAGACGGGAATGAGCCATCTAGGTCGTTCTTGGTAAAGTGGATAACATGGCGAGTAACCGGTTCGCGTTCAAAATATCCTCCTGCGATAGGGCGGCTTTTCCAAACCGCACACGACAATACAGATCTGTGAGCTCTCTCACCATGGATGTCGCCACTTGCCAGTCCTTCCCTATCAGCTCGACGAATTCAATGGGAGCGGTACTCGGTGTCTTCCGCACGCCTCGCGATTTCGCGAGCCGAAGCATCCGATCATAAATCTGCACCGCTGCCGTCTGTTGATTTGTGTGGAGTTTCCCCACCTGAAATAGCTTCCAAGGAAACTTCAACAGCAGCAGCACGAAGAGTGTAATACCTAGGACGATGACCGACAGCATGACTCCAAGTTGAGGAACATTTGCTTGTCTGATGAAGGCGAGCATCCGACTGGCGCCTTCAAAAAGTGGGTTGAGAATAGGGGCCAATGAGCCGATAATATTGTCGCGGAAGTGTTCGCTTGTCTCCCGCAGTCCCCGCACCATGGCCATCTGGTCATGACTACTGTACTGCACGATGAGGCGGTCCCATCGCAACTGCAAGGAGTCCAGCATCAGAACGAACGATTTTCCCCAGACATCCGACGTGCTTTCCATGATGGGTGGAGTTGGATCCATTGTAATCCAACCGGAGCGAGGGAAAAACACTTCAACCCATGCATGGGCATCCTTCTGCCTGACTGTATAGTAGTTTCCATAGCCATTCCACTCAGTCGCAAGAAATCCGGTCACAAGCCGCGACGGGATTCCTACGCTACGGAGCAGCACAACCATGGCTGTCGCATAGTGTTCACAGTATCCCGTTTTCCGAGCGAAGAGAAACTCTTCAAGAGGACGAGCGGGCCGGGCGGCCCCGACATCCAGGCTGTACTGATAGTCCTTCAGCAAGTGTTGCTTGATCGCCACCACCATTTCAAACGGATTCGTTGCGCGTCCGGTCACTTCTCTGGCCAGTTCTCCGATGCGCGGACTGAGTGCCGGTACTTGAAGAAAATGTTCTCGGATAAAGTTCGGATAACTGAAGGATGCGGCCAGCCGGTCGTCTGAGGCTACCTGAGTATCCCGCGAGTAGACGGTATATTGAAAGCGTGAGGTAGGGGGGAAGGAGAGATAGGCAGCACCCATCACATCGGCTTGGACGGATAAGAACTCTCCGGCGATGAGGTCTGGAAATGGGACACCAAACAACACAGACGTGTCCAATGCCTCCAGCAGAATATCCTGTCGAAGAGACGGTGCCCCCGGTTTGCGCGCGGGTCCTCCTGAAATTTTGAAGGTGCCCGGCGAGATTTCTCCAGCCATACGGCGTTGGGGAAAGCTATGGTTCCACGATCTTCCGTTATACCGATCGTAGGCGATGCCTCGAAGGTAGAGTTTTTCGGTCCTAGGTGCGGGCTCCTCGGGGGTTTCAACCCGCATCACAATGCTGGGATCCTGTTTGACGGCGCCAATGACGCCAAGGTCTACGTTTTCGGAAAACCCAGAAGTTCTTAAGGTATCTCCACGATTTTTTTGGAAAAACCCCACGCCGATGCGTGGGAGCGCGAAAAAGATGGACAGTGTGAGGCAGAAGGCGCCCACTGCCATCCCATTGGTCGTCCAGAAAAATCTCATCGTAATGCGAGTGGGGGCGCCAGTAGGATACCGCATTCGGTGGATGGCCGGTTCCGGCGAAGTAGGCGACGAGAACTCCTCGCTGGTCTCCTGAGTCAGGTGATACAAGAGCAGCGTCCAGACGGCGGTCAGCAGATAGACCAGGAAGACTGTCGCGTACCAGAGATCACTCGTGAGAGTGGCTGATGCCAGAACAGCCATGAGGCTGATCGCATAGAGATGGAGAAAGTCTCGACGCTGATGGAGATTGAAGAGTTTGTTCACCATCAGGGCAATAAGGAAGTGAACACCGGCGGGCAGTAGATCTTGCGATATCCACAGCAAATCAATCCAAAAATAGACGAAGGACAACACGAGAAGGTGATTCCATATGTGGGACGAAAGATGCATCACGGGCAAGATGCGCTTGGGGCGGCTGATTTGCAGGACGTGAAAGAGGCTGATCAAAAGCGCGAAGGCGCCGAGCAACAGGACCAAAGCGGAAAGGCTGGAAGCCAACGTCAGCCCCGCAAACGCTGAGGCGGCGAGCAAGATAGAGCTAAGCCGGAACGCCTGGTCGAGCGGCATCTAAATACTCCTTGTCCTCCGCCACATGAATGAGGTGCTGGAAGCCCTGACACATGGTCACCAGCTGAACGTCCGGCCACGGGAGGATGGCGATGGTGCAGGCGTCTGCCTGATCGTCCTGCCGGAGTGAGTGGAACGCCGCTGCGATGGAATCATCATTGGAAGGAGAAACGCGTTCGCACAAAGCGAGGGCCCGCAGGATGCTTCGCACGTGTTCTTCGTCCCACCTAAGCGGAATGTCTTGGGGGCCTACGAGCGCTCGAATCGCATAACCACGTTCGTGGAAGTAGGCAACGAGCGAAGCCGCGAGCGTCACTCCTCGTTCAAAGCACTCCTCGTACGAGACGGGAGCGATGGTTGAGAGAGCCAGCGTGATCCGTCGCTGATCCTCCGCTTCTGTTTCCCGAATCATCAGCTGCGCGGTGCGTGCCGTCGTCATCCAATGGATGGTGCGAGAGTCGTCTCCTGGGTGGTAGAGCCGAAGATTATAGAGGTCGGTTCCGGGCCCGCGACGCGAAAGGGGTTGTTCGTGGCCTTGTACGGCCAGGTTCTGGATCACAGCATCAGGGACATGTTTCAGCTCAGGATAGACCAAAATCTGCGACTCCCCGGCGTAGTAGGCGCCTTTCAAGAACAGACCAAAGGGAAATCTGGTCACGACTTTGATCCCATCGAGACAATGGTAGCCCCTGCGCTTCAACAGCAATGGATAGGACAAGAGCGCCGATGAA
>JBQTHT010000061.1:0-4529 GCA_052389595.1 Nitrospiraceae bacterium | reverse complement strand
TCGATCGCACAAACCACCATCTGTTTCAGCCGCTCCTGTATCAGGTCGCTACCGCCGCTTTGTCTCCGGGAGACATTGCGTCGCCGTTGCGCACGGTTCTACGCTCCCAATCCAACGCGCGGGTCATGATGAATGAAGCCGTGGCGATTGATCGACGGCGGCGTGTCGTGCGCCTTCTCGACGGAGAGTTGCCGTTCGACTATTTAGTTCTTGCGCCGGGGACACGACATGCCTACTTCGGGCATGATGAATGGGAAGCCCACGCCCCCGGTCTGAAGACCCTGGCCGATGCGCTGAAAATCCGAGAACGAATTTTGTTGTCCTTCGAGGAAGCGGAACGCGTAGGACCCGGCCCTGAACGTCGCAAATATCTGACCTTCTGCATCGTCGGCGGCGGTCCGACGGGAGTGGAACTTGCGGGAGCCTTGGCTGAAATTGCTTGTAAGTCGCTGTTGCCGGATTTTCGCGCGTTGCAGCGGAACGAGATCAGCATCCTCTTGCTTGAATCCGAGGACCATATTCTGGGCGGCTTCGATACTACACTGTCCTTGAAAGGGCAGCGTCTGCTCGAAGCACTGGGCGTAGAAGTCCGATTCAATTGCCGTGTGACTGAAGTCACGGAGCGGGGCGTCCATGCCGGCGGCTCCTTCATTGAAACCGTCAATGTCATTTGGGCGCCGGGGAACGCAGCGCCTCCGTTACTGCGCTCGCTGGACACGCCGCTGGGCCCGCATGGCCACGTGGTCGTGGCTTCCGATTTGTCGATTCCCGGCGATCCATGGGTCTTTGTCATCGGTGACGCCGCGCTCTGTCGTGATGAACAAGAAAAACCGCTGCCGGCGCTTGCTCCGGTCGCGATGCAGGAAGCCAAATATGTTGCGCTGGTCATCAGTCGTCGCATAGCGCCTGGGCATCGGATGTCTTTTCGCTATATCAACCGAGGGACAATGGCGACGATCGGCAAAGCCAAGGCCGTGGCGCACATCGGCCGGCTCAAAACGGCCGGGCTACTGGCTTGGCTGCTGTGGTCGTTTGTGCATATCTTTTTTCTCATCGGGTTTCGCAATCGATTTCGGGTCATGTCCGAATGGATCTGGTACTACCTGACATATAAGCCGGGCGCCCGTCTACTGTTTACCAAGATAAACGACAAATAGTTCTGGAGTGGGAATGCTGTCCTGAGACCGGGACAACTTGTGCCGCTCCCTTCGCCCTTGGAGTTACCGCCGGACCAATGGGGTTTCTACCATATTGAAATTGCGAGGCTATGTCCGACGGCGCCTGGTGGAGTGCTCTTTGCAATGTACGTAGAGTGGCGTAGCCGAAAGTTTGAAGAACGTAAAAGGGAATAGTCATGAATGCCGTGACGCTGTTTCTCTATCTCGTGCTGCAGGGCAATCCCACCTGCCTGGCTCAACAACCAAATGATCAGATGTTTGAAGGACAGGCGTATCGCATCGAAGTATTCGATTGCTTCTGGAGACAGCCGCAAGCTCCCTCTCACACGTTTCATGTGTGGTCGCCCATCTGTCCTCGTTATGTAGGCCAGCCGATTCTCTTGAGCGAGGAGAATCTCCAAAAGGGTTGGGCCATGAACCAGTTCGGCGAATTCTACCCTGCAACGGTCAATATCGGAATGATGAAGGTTTATCATCCACCCTGCGAATAGATCACGCGTCAGTGCGTCGATGGAATCTATCGGAAGTACCCGAGGGACGCTGCACGCAACAGACACGAACGGACGCAAGAGACGGACGGACAAGAAGGAGGAGATATGCTGAGCTATGCGTTGATTTTCTTACTGTTGGGATTTGTGGCCGCGGCGTTGGGTTTGGCGGGAATCGCCGTAGTGGCCGGTAAGATCGCATGGGTGTTGTTTATCATCGGTATCGGACTGCTGATTGTCCATTTACTCACTGGTCGCATGGGACCGGCCACGTAGAAGCGATGAGTCGAAGCTGTCTTCCGTCCCTGGAATTTGAGGAGATCAACGTTCCCTAGCGTGCGTACGGTACCCGTGCCTAAAAACGTGTTCTTCGGCAAGTGGTTCAGGCGAGGGCGCCGGAATCGGTGGAGGCGGTACAGGATCCGGCTTGGGCGGATCCAGTGGTGCGGGCAACGGGTCCGGCTCAGGTAGCGGCGTCGGGGAGCCCAGGGGTTGAGACCGGAGGCCCGACGACCGGGCCAAGAGGATCGACCGAATTCTAGAAGGAAGCGCCATGACTATATCTGAATGTTCTGAGTGTGCCTTGGGCCATGGCTCAAATACGCGCATTGGGACGATCCGTTCAGCTCTCCGGTCGTCGGGAGTTCCAGCCTCAACCAGCCCTGCGGACATCCGTACGATATGATTCGCCTTTGACTTCAATCGTCGATTCCTCTGATACACCGAGCGTGCCGCCCACCCCCGATAATGCAAAGGACAGCAATCCAAGCATGAAAAGCCACCATGCCGTCTGTCCGATTTTTTTGAGGGTGGTATTGCCGACGTCGAGAGACTGTTCCTTTACTTCCGCAACCTTTTGTTTGATCGGTTCCAGGATGCCGATCGTCGAATGGACGACTTCACGCGCCTGAGTTTCCGACATGCCGAACTTCTGCACCATTACGTTCATGGCGGCGCCACGATCCAACAGGGCAAGCTTTTGCTGAATTTCTGCGATGGCGGAGTCCGTCACTTGATCGAGAGATTGTCCCTCCCTCGCTTGACCTGCTACTTTATCGGCAGATTTTTGCATCGCACCGGGCTGGAGTTCCTTCTTGCCGCCGGCGCGAAGAACCGATTCGACCTGTCTGCGCAAATCCGCTGCAGAGAGATTGACATTGGCGTCGTCGGCCTTGGTGGCTGCCGCGGAAGCTGCCTTGCCGACCCCTTGTCCAACGGACTGCAAAGTCGAGCCGAGTGTACTGAACAATCCGCCCACCAGATAAGACATCGCGGTCGTGGTCAGCCAAGCGAACGCCACCCAGGTGACTCCCCATAGGACCGCTCCATGGTAGAAGCCGTCCGATCGCAGATAGGCTCCCGATGACCGAGCAGCGACAAAGCCCCCGATGAACGCCGAGATGAGCATCGAAATTCCCGTCCAAATACCCGTCCCCAACGGGATGCCCTCGGTCGGTTCGGTTTCTCGCAAGTCTATCGACCAGGCGCCGATGGCGAGTCCGAGCAGCATCAGCACCATTTGCGTGGTGAGGCCGACGGCGAAACCAGCCCAAATCGCTCCCCACCTGATACGAATTCTGCCTACGGACCATTGTTGAAGCGTTCGTTCGATTTCCATAACGCAAATCTCCTTCAATTGCGAAGTTACATGACCATCCTGTTTAAAGACTGCAAGGGGCAGACCGAAATCGTCGCTAGTGAGACGCGACTCAAGCCCACAGTATGTTAGGGCTTTGTTCGTACTGGGGATGGCATGATTATGCGAGGCTGGCCTCACGCGAGATCATCTTGTCCGGGGGCAGGACAAAATGTCCGATGTTCGCAAGGCTGTGGAGAGTGCGACGGAATATTAGGCATCTAAAAGTGATGCATGTCCGCGGAATGTATTCGGAAGAGCATCTCGCCTCTAGGTCAGCGGTTGTTCCATGCTGAGGCATTGCCTTTGCTGTAGTTCCGTCTTGCTGTGATAAAGGTATGGCCAGGTAAGTTTTATCCCCTCGGCGCCACTGCGGATGGTGAAGGTGTCAATTTCACTTTGTTTTCCGAGAATGCGACGGCGGTGGAGCTGTGTCTGTTTGATCGACCGGATCAAGACAAGGAGACCCATCGGATTCCGATAGAAAGCCGACGCAACCATGTCTGGCATGCCTACCTCCCTGGAGTCCGGCCTGGCCAACTCTATGGATACCGCGTCCATGGACCCTATGAGCCGCAGTCAGGCCACCGCTTTAATCCCGCCAAGCTGCTCATCGATCCCTATGCGAAGGCGATCACCGGGGATGTGCGCTGGTCCGACGCCATGTTCGGGTATCGAATCGGAGACGCAGACGCGGACCTTTCACGTGATGATCAAGATAATGCCGCGAACGTGCCGAAATCGATGGTCATTGAACAGAGTTTCGCATGGGGAGACGACCATCCTTTGCGACATCCCTGGAGCGTTTCGGTGATCTATGAGCTTCATGTTCGAGGTTTCACGATGCGCCACCCCGGGGTCCCGGAGGCGTTGCGAGGCACCTATGCGGGGCTGGCGACTCCGGCCGTCATCGATTACCTTCATCATGTCGGTGTGACGACCGTCGAACTGTTGCCCGTTCATGCCTTCGTGTCGGATCAGTATCTACAGGATAAAGGACTGACGAATTACTGGGGCTATAACACCATCGGTTTCTTCGCGCCGGATTGTCGGTATGCCGATTCGCCGCAAGGCAGCGTGACTCAATTCAAGACCATGGTCAAAACTCTACATGATGCCGGCATCGAGGTGATTCTCGACGTCGTATACAACCACACGGCAGAAGGGAACCACTTGGGTCCGACGTTGTCCTTTCGTGGGATCGACAACGCCTCCTATTATCGCACC
>JBQTHT010000060.1:0-4375 GCA_052389595.1 Nitrospiraceae bacterium | reverse complement strand
CGAAGGTCGTCGGGCTCTCGTCCGACCGCGATACCTTCTTTCATCAGAAGAAAGGTGATTTGCAGGGCTCCTTGACTAGGCGCCTACTGTAGGCGCACAGTACGGGTGTGTAATGTCTAAAAGATGGAGGTAGGGACGTGGCTAAACTCAACGTGTCCATCGACGATCGACTCAGAGACGAGTTGTTCAGACTTGTGCCTCCTCGTCGGCGGAGTCAGGTCGTCACTGAAGCCTTGCAGCACGAATTGCTCCGGCGAAAGCGTCGCCATGCCACCGAGGTCGTGCAGCGCCTGCGGAAGCGAAGTGCCACCCTAAGCGGGAAGGAGATTGTAGAGGCCGTGCGCCGAGATCGGACGAGAGCGAAACGATGATCATCGTGCCCGACGCCTCGATTATTTTGAAGTGGGTCCTAGAGAAGGAAGATGAGCCCAACCATGCTCAGGTACTGAGGCTTCAGGAGGCACTGTTGGCAGACGAGGTGGAGGTTCGAGTCCCGACTCTCTGGCGATATGAAGTCGGCAATGTGTTGGGCTTGAAGATGCCCAGGATGGCGACGGAGTTAATGGGCGCATTACTGGCTTACGAGTTCGACGAGGTGCCCTTGCGGACGGAATATGCGCTCGACGTACTGGAACATATGCTGGAGGTACCTGGCGTCACGTTCTATGACGCTGCCTACCACGTCCTGGCCTTGCGGACAAAGGGCCTGTATCTCACTGCCGACGCGGCCTATATAAAGCGGGCCAAACGCAAAGGCCATGTAGGACTCTTGAGCGATTGGAAGGGACCGTAAAGGGTTTTTGCTACGAGTCCCAGAAGCAGTGGAGCGATGGAAGAGATTGAGCGAAATTTGGGAGGGTTCCGGGGTAGTAGGAAATGGCAAGAACTCATCGCGGGTTCCGCAGGCGCGCGGCAATTCGCGAATCCGCTGAAGTCCAGCCTGCATCGAATGGACGACCAGGGCTGTCGATGTCGATGACCAGCGGTGCGTGATCCGAGGGTACAGGTTTTCCCTTCCGCGCCTCGCGATCGATTTCCGCCCAGACAACGCGGTGTTTTAACGGCGCCGTCACGAGCAGGTGATCGATGCGCATGCCGAAGTTTTTATGAAAATTGCCGGCGCGGTAGTCCCACCACGTGTACCGCCCGGGTTCCGGGTGATGCAATCGGTACGCATCGACGAATCCGACGCTCGAAAACCGCGCAAACGCCTGCCGCTCGCGCTCGGAAACGTGCGTACCGCCATGACAGGCGCGGGGGTCCCACACATCCACATCTTCGGGCGCTACATTGAAATCACCACCGATGACGGCCGATGTATCCGGCGTGACGGCCTCGTTGATCCAGCGAGCCAGCCTGTCGAACCACACGAGCTTGGCTTTATAAAACGGGGACCCCACGAGCCGGCCGTTCGGCGCGTACACGCAGATCATGCGAACGCTGCCGCATTCGGCGCTGAGCATCCTCGCCTCAGCCAGCGGTTCATCGTCACCGATTTCAGACGTTTGCGCCGGCCGTAGGGGCTCTCCGAAATTCGTGATCACGCCGCCAATGCCGCACCGACTTGCGATTGCCACGCCGTTCCATCGACCCTCACCATGGTGCACCAGCTCGTAGCCGGCTTCTTTGAACGTCGTGACAGGCGCGTCCGCGTCCGCCAGCTTCGTTTCCTGCATCAGCAGCACGTCCGGCTTCGCCCGGTCCAGCCACCACATGATCTTGTCTAGGCGAGCCTTCAGCGAGTTGACATTCCAGGTGGCAATCCGCATGACTAAAGATTATCCCATCTGGGCCGCGTCTTATGGCGGTAATCACTTCGCATCATGGAAGATCACGCCGAGCGTAAAGCGTGAACCGGAGCGAACCGTGCTGACGCCATGACGCCAATTCATCCTAACTAATGGATTTAATTCTGCACAGACTCGATGTCGATTTTGGTCATCGCGGACGACTATCTGTCAAGAACAGCGTTTCAAGTCAAATTGGAGGGTCCGAAGCCATGAAATATCTGCTCCTGTGTTGCCACGAAGAGAAGAACGTGAACTCGATGTCCAAGAGCGAGTCCGACGCCGTTATGGAAGAGACCATGGTTTACTGCGAGACGCTGAAGAAGAGCGGTTACCTCCTTGCAGTGGAACAACTTGAACCCATTCAGACGGCCATGAGTGTGAGAGTCCGAAATGGGAAGTTGTCCGTGACGGACGGTCCCTTTGCTGAAACGAAGGAGCAGCTCGGCGGGTTTTTCTTGATCAACGCCCGAGACTTGAACGAGGCCATCCAGGTGGCCTCAAAGTTTCCATCGGTGCGGTTCGGGACCATGGAGGTGCGGCCGGTCAGAGAGTTTCAAGTCAGCAGCCGCTCGTCATCAGAAGCATTGTAAGGGAGGCCCTGATGTGTCCGGCATGGACGCTGAGCCGCTCAAGGGGCGTCGCAATGGATTGAGGAGTATCGCCCTTTCAGGAAAGCGAACGTCCGGCTCGACGACTATTTGCGAAAACTACAAACCAAAGGAAAAAAACATGACCGCAAACACTACAACACAGGAAGCGAACGAACTGAAACTCGTCATCACGCGCGTTTTCGACGCGCCTCGTGAAATCGTGTGGCGGGCCTGGACGGACACTGAGTGCTTTAAACAATGGTTCAAACTAAATGACGGTGTGACAATGCTTTCGGTAAAGATGGACGTGCGCGTCGGGGGAAGATATCGCATCCAAACGAGGCATCCCGATGATGAGTATTTCACGTCAGTTGGCGTGTATCGCGAGGTGAATCCGCCCGAACGGTTGGTGTTCACCTGGGCATGGGAGAAGGACGGCAGCGAACCTGATTTCGGCGAAGTTGAACCGCCCGAAACGTTGGTGACTCTGGAATTTCGCGCGCGCCGGGAGCAAACCGAAATGGTGTTCACCCAAACGAATTTCGCGTCCGTCCAAAGCCGCGATAATCACAACCGAGGCTGGAGCGCGTACTTCGACCAATTGGCCAAGTTCGTGAAAACATAATGGAGCATCTATGACCACAATAACGACACCCTTCTCAGGTGGATGCACGTGCGGCGCGATTCGCTACCAATCCAGCGCCGAACCGGTGCTGATGCTTCATTGTCACTGTCGAGATTGCCAGCGATCGAGCGGAGGACCGTTCTCGTCTTTCGTTATCGTGCCGAAAGACGCTTTCAGGCTTCTGCAAGGCTCGTTGCACTTTCATGATAGGCCCAGCGAGGCCGGCGGGAAGACCCATCGCGGGTTTTGTGCCAACTGCGGTTCGCCGATTCTGGTCAGGACCGACTCCCAACCTCAGATTGTCGCGATCAGAACCGCGAGCTTGGATGATCCGAGTTGGTTCGATCCGCAAATGGACGTCTGGACATCGGATGCGCATCCGTGGGACCACATGAATTCCACACTGGCAAAGTTCGAAAAGTATCCTTCGACTTAGCATAAACACACAAAGCCCAAGAGTGAGTCTAGACTATGGAAGGAGAATAGTCGTGGGAAGTAATACCATTCGACTTCATCGTGTGTTTCGTGCAACACCGGAACGGATTTATCGGGCGTTCCTTGATGCGGACGCCATGACGAAGTGGCTGCCGCCAAATGGATTTACGGGCAAGGTGCATCACATGGATGCCAAAGTCGGTGGCACGTTCAAGATGGCGTTTACGAATTTCACCACGGGCAAGAGCCACTCCTTTGGTGGCCAGTATCTCGAACTCGTGCCGCATGAACGGATTCGCTACACGGACAACTTCGACGACCCGAACCTTCCAGGAGAAATTCGCGTGACGGTCACGTTGAAGAAAGTCTCTTGTGGAACGGAAGTGAACATTCTGCAAGAAGGTGTGTCCGACGTCATTCCCGCCGAGGCGTGCTATCTCGGCTGGCAGGAATCGCTGATCCTGCTCGGGAAACTCGTCGAAGCGGAGATCCCAAACTAATACCGGGCGCCTTTCTCAAGCAGTCACTTCGCGCAGACTTGCAATATCGCGTAACGGCGGCGCGCCGAATAAGCGGCTGTACTCTCGGCTAAATTGGGAGGGGCTTTCATAGCCGACCCAAAAGGCCGCAGAGGTGGCATCCAGCCGTTCGGCGAACATCAGGCGCCGCGCTTCATTCAGACGCAGCCACTTTTGGTACTGCAGCGGGCTCATGGCCGTCAATGTTCGGAAATGATGGTGGAAGGTGGAGGGGCTCATATTGACGTGACTGGCGAGCTTCTCGATGCGGAACGGCTCTGCGAAATGACTCTTCAACCAATAGACCGCCCGCGCGAGCTGTTGACTGGCTCCCTGTCAACGCCATCTGACGAAGATGCGTACCTTGATCCCCAACGAGTAAACGGTACACAATTTCTCGCTGGATGATCGCGAATT
>JBQTHT010000059.1:0-6454 GCA_052389595.1 Nitrospiraceae bacterium | reverse complement strand
TGAATATGTCATGCTCGCCGGCGTAAACGATAGCGAAGAGGACGCGAAACGTTTGACCAAGCTGGTGCGGGGAATCCGGTGCAAGATTAATCTGATTCCCTTCAACGAATTTCCTGGGAGCGATTTTCGCCGACCTTCCGATTCTGCGATCAACATTTTCCAAACCGTAGTGCGCAGCGCCGGACTTGATGTGTTCGTCCGGAAAAGCAAAGGCCGTGACGTGCTTGGCGCGTGTGGGCAACTCGGTCGCCCTACCGACTCACCCCCATTCGCCTTGACACCTATTCAGGCCCGTTGTTAGCATGCGTTCATGCAAGTGACGATGCATCACATCGCCCGCTCGGCCGTGGTGATTGCCACCGTCTTTGCTACGGCTTTTGCGCTGGACTCCTCTTATCCTGCAGCCGCCGCAGAGACGCACGAATCTATTCTGTCGAACGGGATGAAGGTGCTCTTGGTAGAGGCGCCGAAGGCTCCTGTCGCCACGGTACAGGTCTGGTACAAAGTCGGGTCCCGCAACGAAGTCATGGGACGAGCCGGCCTATCTCACATGCTGGAACATATGATGTTCAAGGGAACAGCCAAATATCCCAAAGGGACTTTCTCGCGGCTGATTCGCAAGAACGGCGGCATGGATAACGCCTTCTCGAGTCAGGATTTTACCGCCTATTTTGAGAATTTAGCGGCCGATCGTGTCGAATTGGCGTTGGAGCTTGAAGCCGACAGGATGCAAGGGCTGATACTAGACGCCAACGAGTTTCAGACCGAACGCGAGGTCGTAAAGGAAGAGCGTCGTCTGCGGATAGAAGACGACCCTCAGGGATACCTCGTTGAAACGCTCTTCGCTCAAGCCTTCATGAGCCATCCCTACCACTGGCCGATCATTGGGTGGTTCGCCGACCTGGATGTCATGACACTGGAAGACCTGCAGCGCCACTATGACACGTTCTACTCACCCAACAACGCCACCTTGATTGTCGTAGGCGACATCAAGGCCGAGATGTTGATGCCGATCATTACCAGACTGTTTGAGCCGATTCCGAAAGGCCCCACCCCCAAGCCCATGACGACGACCGAACCGGAGCAGCGTGGAGAGCGCCGCTTCTTGTTAAAACGAGACGCTCAGGTGCCGTTCGTCATAAGCGGCTATCGCGTCCCTAATTATGCCGGCGACGATTCGTATGCGCTCAATGTCCTCGAATCAATTCTGCAGAATGGGAAAAGCTCCAGACTGTATCAAAGCCTGGTCTATGAACAGAAAATCGCCTTGGCGGTGGGTGCAGAGTATAGCCTGCTGCAAACCGATCCCAGCTTGTTCTATTGTTTCGCGCTGGTGAAACCCGGACAGAAGACCGACTCTGTCGAGGATGCTCTTCAGAAAGAAATCAAACGCCTTCAAGCAGATCCTCCGACCGATCAGGAACTTCAGCGAGCGAAGAATCAGGTGGAGGCGGCTCACATCTTTGAACAGGATTCGAATTTCCGACAGGCCATGTTGCTCGGCCAGATGGAAACCATTGGCGCGGGGTGGCAACGGGTCGGACAGTTTGTCGAGCACACTCGTAGCGTGACCGCAAAGGACGTGCAGCGAGTGGCCCGGCAATATCTGGTCGACGATGCGAAAACGGTCGGCACGCTGATCCCGATTCCGCCACGACCTCACCAATCGGCCATGCCGACTGCACAGACGAAGCAATGATGAAACATATCTTCAGTATGCAAGACCGGAGACGGCGCGGAAGGTGGGTGTCGGCTTGTCTGGTCATTTTCCAAGGTATCCTCTTCTCAACAGAGCAGGTCGTGGCGGCTGACATCAACCCCGTCCGTTTTGTTACGCCAAACGGCCTGACCGTGCTGTTTGTGGAACAACATTTCCTCCCCATTGTCGAAATCCATGCCTTGCTGAAAGTCGGGTCTGCGCAGGACCCTCCTGACAAGGCCGGGCTTGCCAATCTCGTGGCCAGCTTGCTGGACGAAGGCACGAGTACTCGCAACGCCAAGCAAATTGCCGAACAGATCGAGTTTGTAGGGGGTTCGCTCGAAGCGAAGGCCACCGAGGACTTCACGACAGCTTCAGCGCGTGTGCTGAAGAAAGACGCCGAATTGGGCTTCTCGCTTCTTGCCGATATCCTCATTCGTCCGACCTTTCCCAAACACGAATTTGAACGCGTCCGTGCCCAGATTCTTGGAGAGATTCAAAGCGAGAACGACGATCCCGGTGTGGTCGGCATGAAAGCGTTCAACCAACTCATTTTTCACAATCACCCCTACCGCTGGCCGGCGAATGGAACCGAAGAGAGCGTGGGTAAGATCACTCATGCCGATGTTCAGGGATTTTCCTCCAAGGAATATCTTCCGAATCAGACGATTCTGGCGATCGTCGGCGATCTGACTGCAGAACAAGCGACCTCGCTCGTTCAGACACACTTTGGAGGGTGGAAAAAAAGTACCGCCCCGACTCGAACGGTCAAGAAAGCGGCATCGATCGAGAAGAAAATGGTTCAGCTCATTGAAAAAGATTTGACTCAGTCAACCATCATCATCGGCCATCCCGGCATCAGTCGGACAAATCCCGATTACTACGCAGTGACGGTGATGAATTATGTCCTCGGCGCCGGTGGATTTTCGTCCCGCTTGATGGATTCTATTCGTGACAAGCAAGGATTGGCTTACGGCGTCATGAGCCATTTTGACGCCCGCTTAATGCCCGGCGCCTTCATGGTCAATCTGCAAACCAGAAGCGAGACGACCAATCAGGCGATCACAGGAGTTCTGAACGAATTGAAAAGCATTCGAGACGCTCCCGTGACGGACCAGGAATTGTCCGAAGCCAAAGCCTTCCTCGTGGGAAGCTTTCCGTTGCGATTTGATTCCACAGCGAAGTTAGCCCACGTGCTGGCACAAGTGGAGCTTTATGGCCTGGGCTTGGATTATTTTACGCAATACACGCGCTGGATCGACAAAGTCAGCAAAGAGGATGTGCAACGGGTCGCCAAGCAGTATTTGAACCCGCAACATTACGCTCTCGTTGTCGTCGGCGACTTGGCGAAAGCCAAGGTGAAACAGTAACGTAAACGCCGTGGCTCGCGTCCACCATGCTTCCCTCCAAACTGCAGCATCTGACAGATCTCATGACGGAGATGCAATCGGTCCTGGTTGCGTTCTCCGGTGGAATCGATAGCTCCCTAGTTTTTAAAGTGGCCTACGAGGCCCTAGGCCAGCGGGCTGTCGGCATCACAGCGGTTTCCCCCACATTTCCCGAAGTGGAATTGGAGACTTCCCGCCACATTGCATCCGAAATTGGTGCGCGCCATCTGGTGATTCAGACAGACCAACTCGCGATTCATGCGTTTGTTCAGAACGACGCGGCGCGATGTTTTCATTGCAAAACCGATCTTTATTCGGCTTTGGAGAAATGGCGGGTGGAGTTGACGCTCTGCCATATTGTAGACGGTACCAACCTCGATGACCTGAGCGATGATCGACCGGGAATACGCGCCGCTCGTGAATGGGGGGTCAGAAGTCCGTTGGTGGAGGCGGGCCTGTCGAAAGCCGACATTCGGCTATTGTCGAAAGATCTCGGCCTCTCGAATTGGGACAAGCCGGCTACGGCGTGCCTATCCTCTCGCATTCCTCGTGGAATCCTGATCACGAAAGAAAAACTTTCCCGAGTCGAACAAGCTGAAGCGGTCCTGTCCCAGGAAGGCATGAAGCTATTTCGAGTGAGGGACCACGGAGACACGGCAAGGATCGAGATTGCGGGAGAGGAATTTTCAGAAGTCCTGAATCAAGAGCGCCGTATCCGTATTAGCACACGACTGAAGGCACTGGGGTTCCGATTTGTCACGCTTGATCTGGACGGATATCGGCGCGGTAGTACGAATCAGGTCTGATTTTGGTCGGAATCTAACTCTTGTGAGTTTTAGCCAGTGCTTCGAGCGCCTCGTCAGCAAAGCGGCGGTGGTCCGCCTCAGTGAGACTTCGTTCGACTACCTTTTCGGCCACGAGCAGGGCCAGGTCGGTGGTTTGACTGCGGATATCTTGAATGGCCTTCCGACGCTCATGCTCGATCTCGCGCATCGCATCGGCTTTAATTCGCTCCGCTTCCGCGACTAGGCGCTGCTCATTCTCCTCCAACACCCGCTGCGCGCGTTCTTTGGCCTGCATCAGAATGACCTCTGCTTCGCGAGAAGCTGCGCTCAGCTTCGCCTCATATTCACGCAGCTTCCGTTCCGCCTCAGACCGATGACGCTCAGCCTGCTCCAAGCTGTCCCGGATTTTCTTCTCTCTCTCTTCGAGAATGCCCAAGATACCGGGGAATGCGAACTTGTACAACACCCACAGGAGGACTCCGAAGGAAACGATTTCCCAAAAAATCAACGACGAAAAGAAGTGTGATTCAAACTGTGGCATGACCGCCTTCGGTGGAATTAGGAATGTTGAATTATGAGTTACTCAACATTCATCATTCAAAACTCAGCACTGTCATTTACGGAGACCCATGATGATAAATGCGATGACCAATCCGTACAGCGCGATGGCTTCGACCTACGCAAACCCGATCCACATGTACTTGCCGACCCGCCCTTCAGCCTCAGGCTGCCGTGCCACCGCTTCGATCATCTTGCCGAAAATATAGCCGATGCCCACACCGGCGCCGGCGAATCCGGCGGCTGCGAGTCCCATCCCCAACCCTGCTGCTGCTGCTGAGTCCATTGTCTGTCTTTCCTCCCTTGTTAGTCGTGACGCACTTCAGTGCGCGTGCTCGCTGTGACCGTGCAGCGTGATCGCGTCTCCGAGGTAGACGCAGGTCAGCACGGTAAAAATATAGGCCTGGATAAATGCGATGCCCAATTCCAGTCCATTCATGGCGATCGTGAATGCAAACGGCAACCACCCGATCAACAGTCCGCCGCTCACAGCCAGCCCGAACAGGACTCCTAAAATGACATGTCCGGCCGTCATGTTTGCGAACAGTCGAACGGCCAACGAGATCGGCCGGGCCAATTGACTGATCAATTCAATCGGAACCATCAGCGGGAGCAACCATGCCGGGGTTCCTGGAGGAACCAAGATTCCGAGAAACTTGACGCCGTGCAAGAGAAACCCTACCACCACGCTCAGTCCATATACCGTGACCGCAAACACGGCGGTGACGATAATTTGACTCGTCACCGTGTAAGATCCGGGAATCAATCCGAGTAGATTGCAAAAAAGAATGAACAGGAACAGCGTGGCAATCAGGGGGAAAAACCGCATCCCCTCTTTCCCCATCGTATCGAGAATGATGCCACGGATAAAGTCCACCACTATTTCGCCCAGGTTCTGCAATGTTGAGGGTATCAGCCGGCGTGAAGAGCCGGCGGCAATCATCAGGCCGGCGACCACTGCCGTCACAATCCACATTAAGATGACGGCTTTATTCAGCGACACATCGAGGCCAAATAGCGAAAGGTGACCAAACGGATGCAGCTCGAACGGATGTAACGGATTCTCTTCCACACACTACCTTCTCAAAGATGTTGAATCATCTGATCGCGGCCACCGCTGGGCTGTTCGGTAGGTATTCAGCACGCCGGCAGCCGCGCCGAAGGCAAGTCCGAAGACCAAGCCCCATGGTGTGGAGGCGAACAGATACGTGTCAATAACCCAACCCACCCCACCCCCCCCAATGAGAGCAGCCAGCATCTCAGTCCCGATCCGAACGGCCTGACCAAGGCCGGCATACATCGGATCGTTGGAAGGCGGCATCTTACATCCACGAGAGGCGAGCAGGCGTACATGACGAAGGCTTGCTCTCGAACTCTGCCGGTTGCGGGCGCGCCATTCAATCAAAATCCTCAGGGAATTGTCAAGTCGCGAACGCGCTGTCGCACGAGCAGGCCGATGCGGTATAGTCGTGCCATCCAGAGCAATGAAGAACTGATATCACCATGCATCTCTCCTTTCGCACCGACTTTCTCGCTGGTCCCCCTCAACCGCTGGTGCTCTCTATACAGCAACCAGTCGCGCCCGTCTTCGAACTGTATCGGAGGATTATCGTGCCTGGCCGACCGTCGTTCTTACTGGAAAGTGGAAGCGGAAACTCCGCAATCGCTCGCTATTCGTTCTTGGGAAGCAACCCTTACATGGTCCTCACAGGAAAGCAGGACCGCAGTGAGATGTGGACCCCGAATCGCAAGACGGTGATCGAACACAAACCTTTCGAAATCCTCGCGAAGCTTGTATTGAATTCCAAGATCGCACGACCGGCTGATATTCCGCCGTTTTTCGGAGGCGCAGTAGGATACCTTAGTTACGACCTCGTCCGAAGTTTCGAGTTCATCCCAACCATCGCGAAGGATGACTTGGGCCTGCCCGACCTCGAGTTCGCATTCGTGGACCTGTTAGCCGCTGTTGACCATCAGACCAGCACGCTCCACATGATGTTCTGCCCACCCCTCGAGAGATTTCT
>JBQTHT010000058.1:0-5630 GCA_052389595.1 Nitrospiraceae bacterium | reverse complement strand
GTGCGGCTTCTTGACACGATTTATGAGCGGCTGCTAGGCTCCCACGAAACTGAACAGGAGGGCTACTATGTCTGCCACCATGTCCATACTGCGCATCGCTGTAGCCGCCATGCTGCTTCTCGGCATGGTTGGGTGTTCGGTCACCGGCACGACGAAAGATTTTCTGTCTTCGACCAGTCCTGGCGACTGGTACAACGAGGATGGTTTGCCGAAAGCCGAGTATAAAGTACAGGCTTTCGTGGCGCTGAATCTGGTCAATCTCAGAACCGATGTGGCCAGAGGTCACGGCGAATATTTGACCTCTCTGGGCGCGCTGCTGGCCGTGCCTCCGCAGCACGAGACTGAATTCTTTGCTCTCGCCCAACACCAATATTCTTCCCTGGCCCGCGCGGATGCGACCGCTGTCAGCCAGACGCTCATCGCCTTTTCTCAAAATTTACGCCCGGTTCTTTCCCCGAGCGAATGAGTCCTTCCCTGAGTCGTGTTGAAGGGGAAGCGGCCGTTGTGACGGACGCAGGAGTCTGACATGCGCAGGTCCATTCGCTTCGCCGGTTTGTTTTGGCTATTGATATTGCTCGCATGGATTGGCGGCTGCACCGGTCCAGCACCGACCGCGGCGCCACAGCGGACGGCAGTTCCGATCTCTGACTTTCGAACTATCGCGGGAAAGTGGGAGGGGCTGATGATCCGTGAGCCACGATCCAGACGGGAGGATTGGGTTCGCGTCACTATTCAAGAAGACGGCAGGTTTGATTTTACGAGCTATCGCACGATTGGTGTGTTCAGCGGAAGCGGACAATTTTCGCTGAATGAGGGAAAGGTCACCGCTCACGAGGAACGCGGAACGCTCACCTGTACGCTCTATGAGTCACACGGTCGACGCCTGCTTGAAGTGACCGGGGTTGCCAAAGACGGGCTGCAATATTCGGCGGAACTGACCCCGGCACGCTAACTCGGAACGAGCTGTTGGTCGATCCGTACTGCCTAGCTCATTCGGATGAGACCGCCTGACCTGCCCAATTCCTAAGCTGCTCAGCATCTTCGATGATCTCGATCGGGACCTCATAGTAGCTCTTTAGCGTCTGCTTCGGGTTAGGACGAAACGGCTTCATGCCTCGCTTTTCGTAGGCAGCCCTGTCGGCTGTGTTAGTTTTGAAGTATACCCGGCCTTTGTGAATAATGCCGAAGAAGACCTCGCCTCGATACAGTCCATACCCACCGAACATGGCGCGGCACGTCACGTTCCGCAGAGTGCTGAGCTGGTCGAGCACGAACTCCTTGAAGGATTCATTCTGCATCATAGGTAAAGGACGGGTGTTTGAGCCGCACGAACGCCTCGCTCCACCGCACTCGTTTCTTCGGTCTGTACCATTCGACAAAAGCCGCCCCTGGCGCCATCCATTCCTGAAATGGTGTTATAGCCCGCTCGTGAGCTCCCGAGCGCACGAAGGTTTGCGCAGCGGATTTATTCGCCCAGACGGACAGAGTCCAAAATCGCTTGCGAAGCACACGGGCTCTGACTCGGTACGTGATGAGGCCGTGGCTTCCAGCCAGTTGCTTGCGAATTTGCCGGATCAACGACAAGAAGCGGAATACATGTGTCCATTGCCTGAGCGGGAGGACCGTCGCGACGCAAAAGTAATCATCGGCAGAATGATCGGGCGCCATGACTTTATGGGACCGGCGCCACTTTCGCGATCACCAATCCCGCCAGAAACCAGCCGATCAAAAGATCGGCACAGGCGACAGCCGTGAAGCTGGTCGAGAAATGCCACCAGTTCCAATAGGGGAGATGACACAGCACGGCGGCTGTCAGCGCCAGGATGACGAGGAAACTGACCCGACCGAAATATGTGAGTCCTCTCGTTTGCAAGACCAACCAGGTTCCTAGAAAGGCGCCCGTGAGCTGCGTGGCGAGTTGAACCCACAGCGCAGCTCCCATTGAACCGCTTCCCTGCGGACTCACGGCAGCAAACATGAACGGCGCCTGCTGCACGCGATTCCTGTCTGCTTCTTCCGCTACTTGTGGTTGGTTCTTCGGCATGGCTGGGTCAGGTTTGTGCTCGTTGGGGAAGATGTACACGCCCGGCTGTCGCGCAGTCAGGGTGAGCACCGCCGCCACCGCCGTTTCATCGGCAAATTTCTCCAATGTCGTCAAGTGCCACGAAAGGACCATCCACGAGACCGCGCCCCAGACGAAGAGCACGAGCCCGCCCAACAGGCCGCCCACCACGAGTGGTTTCAGCATTGCGGACCTCCCATACATGCAGGCGACGTTACCCGCCGCTCAGCGCGCAGATGATGTGGATATGATCGTCAGGCTTCAATCGCATGGCGAGGTGTGACGCCGGCTCCTCATTGATGAACAGTTTGATGTGTTGTCGAATCGTGTCCTGTTCGGTGACGATGCGAAAGCGGAGGCCGGGATACCGTCGATCGAGGCCAGACAGCAAGTCGGCAAGCGTGGCTGCGTCCGTCTCCACTTCACTCCGTTGTCCAGTATAGGAGCGCAGCGGGCCCGGAATCGACACTTTCATTTTGCCAGCTCCGCCGCTTCAACCGAATAAATTTCGGGAAGATGCCTCGCCAGGCATGTCCAACTCCCGCCGCCGGTTCGGCTCGCCCATACTTCACCGCTGGTCGTGCCGAAATAGAGCCCGACGGGATCATGCGCATCCGCCGTCATTGCCTGGCGTTTCACCGTCCACCAGGCCTGTTTTCGAGGAAACCCCTTGTCTTGTTTAGTCCAAGTCTTGCCGGCATTGCGCGTCAGATACACGGCGGGTTTGCCGTCCAAGCACACGCGTGGCCACACGGAACCGCCGTCCATGGGAAAAACCCAGACGGTGTCCGGATCGCGCGGATGTAAGACGAGAGGAAATCCGATGTCGCCGATCCTCTTCGGCATGTTCTCTCCGATGCGCACCCATCGGCCGTCGGGACGATCCATCCGATAGATGCCGCAGTGGTTTTGCTGATAGAGGCGATCCGGCTTGCGTGGATGGAGTCGCACACAGTGGGGATCATGACCATATTCGGGTTCTGGATTCGGGAGAAAGTCGGCGCGGCAGCCCTTGTTCAGCGGTGTCCAGCTTGCTCCTTTGTCGGTGCTTTCAAAAACGCCGCCGGATGACATGCCGATGTACAGATGATTCGGCTCGCGTGGATCCACGAGAATCGAGTGGAGTTTCGGGCCATCGGGCGTGCCGTCTTGTTCGCCGCCCGTCCACTGGTGGCGGAGTGGATGATCATTGAATCCCTTGACGCTCTCCCACTTCTTTCCTCCATCTTCTGAACGAAACAATCCTTGGGGAGAGCTTCCGGCATACCAAACATCCCGGTCCTCGGCATGTCCGGGAGTCAGCCAGAAGACATGATCCAAGACGAGGCCCTGCTGTCCTTCAGGAACCTTCGGAAACGCCGGCGGAGCCGTTGCTTCCTTCCAGCTTTTGCCGAAATCAGTTGAGCGGAACACGGTGGGGCCCAGATGGCCGGTCCTTGCCGCCATGAGCAGGGTGCGTCGATCTCTGGGATCGAGCACGAGATGGTGTACGATGTGCCCAAGGAACATCGGGCCGGACAACTTCCACTCCCGACGAGCGGGATCGCTTCGCAAGATGAACCCACCCTTGCGACTGCCGATCAAAAGCGCGATTGGACCGGTCGCGGAGGGAGAAACTCGATCAACGTCCCGAGGTTGGCGGCGCAAGACGGGACGATCGTTTTTGTGGCGCATATGTGTATCCTCATGCCAAAGACGGTCGAACTTCACAGACCGCTTATGTGATTACCGCGACCAAATGTGGTACAAGACACTAGGGGCAAGGGACTTCGTGCAAACCAGGAGGTAACACCATGCCGACATTTATGCATTCGTTTCAGGCTCAAACGTACGCGTTGTTGCGCATCGTGGCCGGGTTTTTGTTTCTGTGGCACGGCACGCAAAAGCTGTTCGCATTCCCGTCACCTCCGCCGAATATCCCACCCTTCGTCACTTATATCGGAGGCCCCATCGAGCTGGTGGGCGGACTGCTGGTCATGATCGGCCTCTTCGCCGGATGGGCCGCGTTCTTGTGCAGCGGCATGATGGCCTGCGCCTATTGGATGGTCCACGGGACGCAGCGGTTATTGCCCATTGAAAACGGCGGCGAACTGGCCGCGCTGTTCTGCTTCGTCTTCTTGTACATTTCCTCACAAGGCTCAGGCATCTGGAGCGTGGACGCCGCCCGAAAAAAAGCCTGACCGCCTAAGTTAGAACAGTAATACCCCCAGCCGATCATGGTGAAGCGACCGGCTAACGACTTTGCTGCGCCATCTGCCTTGGTCTCACGAGAATGCCGATCTGTGCATTGATTACGATTTTAGGGTTTCCAACGTCTCGCGCAGTTCTTGGTTTCGCTTGCCGAACAGATCGAGATGCACGTCCCGTAACGCCTGGTCGTCCCGCTTCTTCCACAGCGGCCAGAAGATCTTCCACATCTCTTCCTTGAGCGTGACGGCTTTGGCATAAGTGGGAGTCTTGGCCTGCTGTTCGGTGACCGCGCAAAACGAGTCGTGCAGCGCATGGAGCTGATTGTGGAGATCATCCATCGCGGCTTGATAGTTTTGCGGACTCCGGGCTGCCTTGGTGCTGGCGTCGAGCATGGTCGTGAGGTTCAAGAGGGTTTCCACTCCCGTCGCGCCTTTCGCCTGCTCCCGATACTCTTTGGCGCGGGGATAAAAAATATAGCTACACCCGGCTGAACTGATCAACAGTACAGCCGCAACAAGAACACTGGTGATGGTTCGCATAGTAGCCTCCTTGGGTCTCAAGCTGTCGCGTCTATCGCGTCGATTGTGTCATGCTGTCCGTTGCAGGCAACGATGCGATCGACCCGATGACGCAAGCGACGAATCAATAGGCTGGAGCATTCTCATGCTGAAGTCAATAATGGGATATCGGTCCTCGGAGGCGATTCACCTGTCAACCGACACAGGCTTCGTTTTTCCGGACTTTCGTTTCAGGTGGGCCTTCCAAGGTGTCCAATAATACTTGGGCCAGCCCTTTTTCACGACGGCGAAATCATGACGGGGAACGTTCACATGAACAAGATCGATTTGTCCCCCACCGGCTACTTCGCTGAATTGCAAAATGAGGATTGAATCGGGATCGATCTTCCTCCAACTTTTCGGGCGCCAGGATTGCACGATCATCTGCTTGGGATTGATCAATAATTGCGGCCGGACAAGTTGCCGCTAAACGCGGAAAACTTGCCACCGACTTTGCCGGTGATCGACACCTTGTCCCCGGTCACCGCGCTGTGCTTGCGCGAATCCAGGTAGGTGTCGAACAATTCCTCAGCGGAAACGCTGAATGTCACGGTCTGCCGGATGATCAACATAGCCTTCTCCATTTCTTCACTGGTTTGCAAGCCTGATCAAAAGCCTCTTGCGGTCGATCCGTCACAGCACGTGAGCCAAGCGGTTCAAGCAGTCGGTCCAACCATCGCTGTGTTTATCACGCTCCTCGGCGCTCAAGAACAACTCGTGGGTCAGTGCGACGTCGGTTGAGTTGCCTCGGTCTTGGAATTGGACAGTCACCAGCATCTCCTGCTCTTCAGTCAACCCGATCCTGCCGCAGGATTCGCCGC
>JBQTHT010000057.1:0-21986 GCA_052389595.1 Nitrospiraceae bacterium | reverse complement strand
ATAAGATCTACGACTTCCCGACGGCGGATCAAGTCAAGATCTACTACGACGATGCGTCTCTGCACGTTCACCTAACAAACGCGGAGGGCGCCTACGAAAAGGTGTCGAGAAGGCCGGTGCTGTACGAAGCCAACGCGTTGCACCTCAATCGCCTGAAGGGCTGGAAGTGGGCATCGGATGTCTTTGCGTTCATCCTGATCGTCTTAAGCGTCACCGGCCTGTTCGTGCTTCGCGGCAAGTATGGAGTCGCCCGCAGAGGCAAATGGCTGCTTGCCGCCGGCTTGCTGCCGCCGTTGCTGGCGTTGCTGCTCTTCGAGCTCAAGTGACGGTGGCCCATGCGCGTCAAAATCAGTCCTGGCAGGTCCGCCAGAATCGTGACGGTCGTAGGTCCGCCATGAGGAACGGCGCGCGCCTGTGTTGTCCTAAATGCGGTGGCCTGCTCGTCACCGACCGTCACCTGGATTTTTACGGTCGGGCGAGCGGGTGGAGATGCATCAATTGCGGCTGGTCCCACACGGACCAGCAACCAGCCTGGAGCGCCGCCAATCGAGCGGTACGTTGTCGCTCGCGCAGGAACCAACTCAGGTGATGGGAGGGTATCATGAAACGCATCGGCAGCTCGTTGCTTAGCTTTCGAGCACCGGCCCTGGTCGCAGGAACTGTCACCTATCTTGGCTCGACGCAGTTCTCCGGTCGCTGGATGGCCCTCTGCTTTCTCCCATATGCGGGAATCGTCGAGCCCGATTTCGTAGATCGTCAGGCCGATCATCTCGATCTGATCGACACGACGCTCCTGATCGTCAGTTCCGGCATCCGTCCGTTGCACCGGGTATGGATCGAACGTCCGACAAGACCGCGCACGCCTCTGCTCTACGATCCCTTGGGCCGCCTTCACCGGACGTTCGGCGTCGCGCCGGCACGGCTACCGGTACGATGCCAGACCTTCCTGGTGGACCGCGCGAGCGTTCTCCGCTTCCACCTCGTTCATGACTTCACTGAACGAGGCATGAGCGCCCTTCACGAGATCGTTCAGCTCAGCCAAGCCCAAGACACCGCCGGTTCGCACGTGAGCGGTCTGGAAGCCGCCACGAGATAGCAGGCCGTCGAAGCGACGAGCATTCGGTTGGATGCATCCGACTGTTTGAACGGTCTGGAACAGAGCGACGAAACCAAGGAGACACGATCATGAGCCATGTCATTCGCAGCGATGGACGAAGCGCCTTGACCATCTGTGCTTGCGGCAAGCTGCATTTCACGTATGGGCCGATCACGCTCCATTTCGAACCGGAAGAATTCGTCTCCTTCGCGGGCGATATCGCCCATCTCTTAGCTCAATTCAGGCTGGTTCAAGACGAACGACGGTCCGTACCCACTTCAACGTTGAACGACATTGTTTGCCATTAAACCAAGGAGCATACGCCATGAAAGTTCGTGAATGCCCGCTCTGTAAGCAACACAGTCTGGTCTATACGGGGGCCTTTTGGTCTTGCGCGAGTTGCGTCTACGCCATTACCGACTTTGCGCTGGCCGCGGAACCATTTGCCGCCGTGAGTCGGAACACGCAGACCGGACGATGAGCGGTGAAGAAGCCTGCGTTCTGACGTGAGCATCTGGCGAGGTCCGTCGTGGTCAATCGTCCAAAGACTTGGATCAAAGACGAATTGGCAGTGTTCCTGAGCGTGATCATTTCGTTGGGAATCGTGATTCTGGCGATTGTCTGTGCCTGGCTCTGGAACGCAGTTCCTTCGATGACGCTTCCGATGGAGGTGGGAGAATTCTCTCAGTTACCGTGAGTACGACAGGCGGGAGGTGCCGTGGTTGCACCTCCCGCTCACGATCGCGCTTATGAACCTTCCTTCTTGATCTGTTCTGCCAGGTAATTTTCCAAGCCGATCTGTTTGAGCGTTTCCATCTGCGTCTCGATCCAGTCGATGTGCGCGTCGACGTCTTTCACCATATCCTCAAACATATGCCGGGTCGTGAAGTCCCCGACCTTGGCACAATGCACGACGCCGTCGCTCAACAGGGTCAGCATTTCTTGCTCAGCCTTCAGATCCGCCTTGAACTGCTCCAGCACGGTCTCACCCACGTGGACGGTATTGAGTCGCTGCACATTGGGGACACCTTCCAGGTACAAAATGTGCTCGATCAATTCCTCGGCATCCTTCATTTCGTCCATGCTGCGCTCCCGCACTTTATGATGGAGCCGTTCGTATCCCCAATTCTCACACATCTTGGCATGAACGAAATATTGATTGATCGCGGTCAAATCCGCCGTGAGGATCTTGTTCAGCACATTCACGACACCCTCTTTTGCCTTCATCGAAGCCTCCTCTCTCAAAGATCAATCAATGTTCTATTTTTTTGGATGATATCGAATCGTCTCTAACACTATCGCTTTCACCGTCCATGGTCAATAGAGACATTACGTAAACTTGACTACGATTCTCATCTTCGATGAAATCGTCTCTCAATATCCTTTCCACCGCTCGCGATTGGACGGATATGATCCACCTTACAGGAGTTTGTCAAAGCGACGCTGATATTAGAAAACTGGAGAGGGAAACCGGCGGCGTGAGGGCTACTTGGAAGGCAGTATCATTCGGCTATGTTATGCTGCTTATCCCGCTTCCTGATATCCGCAGTCCTCATTGCGGCATTGCACCGTCCTACCGGCTTGTTTGCTGAGTTTTTCTACAAGGAACGGGGCTTGACAGGTCGGGCAGGTCTTGTTGATCGGCCGGTCCCACAGCGCATACTCGCATTGTGGATACCGACTGCATGCGTAAAACGATCGTCCTTTCTTCGTCCGTTTCTGGACGAGATCCCCGCCGCAGCCCGGAGACGGGCATTTCACACCCAACGCCAACGGCTTCGTGGTCTTACATTCAGGGTATGCCGAACAGGCGAGAAACTTCCCGAAGCGGCCGGTCTTGACGACCATTGGACTGCTGCACTTCTCGCACTTTTCGTCCGTCGTCATGTCTTGCTTAGGCACGATTTTGATGGTGCCGTCCGGTAGCCGCTCGAAATTCTGCGTATTCTTACATGGCGGGTCGTCTTTGTATCCTGGACAGGCGAGAAATTTTCCGTTCCGGCCCCACTTGATTTCCATCATGCGACCGCACTTCTCGCAGGGAATGTCTGTCGGTGGTTCGACGATATCCTTGGGACCTGGAATGTCTTTCGCTTTTTCAATGTCCGTCGTAAAGGGCTCATAGAAATCCCTGACCGCTTCTACCCAAGGTTTGCCGCCCTCTTCGACCTCATCCAACTGTTGCTCCATTTGCGACGTAAAATCTACATTGATGAGGTCAGGAAACCCCTTCATGAGAAAATCATTGACTGTTCGACCTGTTTCCGTCGGCGCAAATCGTCCATCCACTTTCTCCACGTACTTTCGATCCTGAATCGTCGAGATAATACTGGCATAGGTGGACGGTCGTCCGATGCCCTTCTCTTCCAGCTCTCGAATAAGAAGCGCCTCATTGTACCGAGGAGGCGGCTGCGTGAAATGTTGCTTGGACGTCAACCCCGGAGCGATTTGCCCGTCCTGGGAAATCAGCCGTAACCGCTCCCCTTCACTCAGCGGGGGCAGTTGGCGCTCCGTATCGTTGTCGGATTCCGTCTCACTCTTGCCGTTCTGAGACGCGGCATCCGTATCCCTGTCTTCGATGTATACCGCCGTATGACCGGGAAACTTGACCACCGTTCCTGTGGCACGGAAGACATATATGCTTGGTGTCTCAACAGGACTGCAATCCACTCGCGTGACATCCAGGATCGCGGGAACCATTTGCGAAGCGATGAACCGGTTCCAAATCAACTTGTACAAGCGATAGAGATCCGGCTCAAGGTGGGTCTTTATGGATTCGGGATCTCTTCCTGCCGCCGTGGGCCTGATTGCCTCATGGGCTTCTTGCGCGGCTTTTTGGGTCTTATACACGTTGGGTGTAGCCGGGAGGTAATCGGCTCCGAAACGCTCCTGAATGACTTGTCGAGCCTCTTGTGCCGCCTCGTTGGAAATCCGCGGAGAATCGGTTCGCATATAGGTAATCAAGCCGGTCTGGCCTTCGGCGCCGATTTCGACTCCCTCATAGAGGTGCTGTGCCAAAGTCATGGTCTTCTTCGGCGAGAAGTGCAGTTTCCGCGCCGCTTCCTGCTGCAGCCGACTGGTGATGAACGGCGCCACGGGATTACGCCGCTTCTCTTTTCGCTCAATGGATTGGACGACAAACTCTCTTCCCTGGACGGCTGACACGATTCGCTCAGCATCTTCGCGGGACGGAATGACAGCTTCTTGGCCGTCAATACTATGCAGCTTCACGTCGAATGGGGGCGGCTGCGCGCCGGCCACCGTCGCAGCGATCGACCAATATTCTTCGGTACGAAACGCTTCCCGCTCCTGTTCCCGCTCACAGATCACCTTGACGGCAACCGATTGGACGCGCCCCATGCTCAGCCCTCGGCGGACCTTCTTCCACAATAACTGGCTGCCTTGATACCCCACGATTCGGTCCAATACGCGTCGGGCCTGCTGGGCATGGACTAATTTCATGTCGATGTGGCCCGGCGATTGGAGCGCCCGCTTGACGGCGGACTCCGTAATCTCGTTAAACAAAACCCGGAATACCTTCCCGTCCTTTTTCTTGGCTTTCCCGTTGATTTCCTGCGCGAGGTGCCAGGCGATGGCTTCCCCTTCACGATCGGGGTCCGGCGCGAGGAAGACTTTGTCGGCCTCTTGCGCTTTCTTTTTGATTTCGGCAAGCACCTTGGATTTTCCTTTGATCGTCACATACTGCGGCTCAAAGTCACGCTCTACATCCACCCCGAGCTTACTGGTCGGAAGATCCTTCACGTGCCCCACCGAAGCCATCACGGTGTACCCTCGTCCCACGTACTTGGTAATGGTGCGGGCCTTCGTTGGGGATTCGACGATGATTAACGACTTTGCCATTGCCACTCCTCTTTCAACAAATGATCGACCATTCGCTTCACTGTATCAGATTCACGCTCATCATTGTACTCGAAGATAATACTGTCCGGGTAACTGCTTCACACGACCTTTGAGTTCGAGAGCAAGAAGCACGGCTGTCACCTCATGAGTCGGCAAACGCGTCCTGGCAATCACGTCGTCCACATGCAGCGGCTCATATGACAGCGAATCGTACACGCAAGTCTCTTCTTTTCCTAGCGTGGAAGAAGATTTCGCAGCCGAAGCCGCCGCGCGAATTTCAAGCCGCTTCACAAACGCGTCGTCTAATTGCGGCATCAATTCGTCGAGAATATCTCGGGCTTCTTCGACGAGTTTCGCTCCTTCCTTGATCAATCCGTTCGGCCCTCGACTGTGTTTCTCCTTGATACATCCCGGCACTGCGAAGACCTCTCGCCCATGATCTGCCGCCAGCCTGGCGGTGATCAGCGATCCGCTTTGGAGAGCTGCTTCGGTCACCACCACCCCCAAGCACAAACCGCTGATGATCCGATTGCGGCGTGGAAAATGGAAGCTATGCGGTGGAGAGGACAGAGGAAGCTCGGACAGCACGGCTCCATTGGCCTCAATCTGCGTTCGTAAGAGTTTATGTTCCGGTGGATATGTTTGGTCCACGCCGCACCCGAGCACTGCCATTGTCCGTCCGCCCGCAGCGAGCGCTCCGCGATGCGCCGCCGCATCGACACCGCGCGCCATCCCGCTGACGATCGTAAACCCGAGCGCTGCGAGATGGCGGCTCAACTCCTCAGTCACCATCCGGCCGACGGGTGTGGCGCGACGCGCGCCGACAATCGCAAGCGCGTAGTCATCAGTTTTTTCCATCTGCCCTGTGACGTACAGAATCGGCGGGGGATCCGGAATCGTCTTCAGACGCGTCGGATAGTCGGAATCCAAGCAGGTGACGACACGCACCTTCAAGCGATCGATGGCGAGTAATTCTCGGTCAATTTGCCTGTTCACTTGAGCGCCCGGACCGCGCTGAATGATTTGTATCAGCGCAGGTGCGCACCCGGCCTGAACCAATGCCTCCGTGGATGCTTGTAGCGCGGATTCGGCCGATCCAAAGAACTGGACCAGCCGATAGACTGTGGCGTCGCCGACCTGATTGAGCGCACGAAGCGACAACCAGGCCCGAAGTGCATTCGAGCTGCTCACACAAGCTCCATCCTTCGTGAGTAAGAGTTCAATCGAGCGGTGGCGAGATCTATAGCCTAGAGCACGACCATATCATACTGCTCCAAATGCAGCTTCTCATCAGATGTTACGATGATTTTGGCCGCATACAGCCGTTCCAACTCCTCGACACCCCGGTGTTCCTCATCCTGAAGTAAATCCGTCACTGCCGGATGCGCGCCGATGACGATTCGTTGGGTTTCGCCGATGCTTCCGATCCGGCGAATTTCGCGGAATATTTCATAGGCCACGGTCGTGGGAGACTTGGTGTACCCACGTCCTTCACAATAATGACAGGGTTCGGACAGAGCCCGCAGCAAATCTTCCCTGACTCGCTCTCGCGAAATCTCTACCAGACCCAAGTCAGAAATTCGAGAGATTCTGGTCCGAGCTTTATCCGCCCCCATCACGTCTACGAGTGCCTGATAGACTTTGTCGCGATTTTTCTCCCGTTCCATGTCGATAAAATCGACGACGATGATGCCGCCGATTCCGCGCAACTTGAGTTGATACGCGACTTCCTTGACGGCCTCCAGATTGTTGCGCAGGATCGTTTCCTCCTGATCACGCTTCCCCACAAATCGTCCGGTATTCACATCGATGACCGTCATGGCTTCCGTATGGTCGATCACGAGGTACCCGCCGGATTTCAACCATACCTTGCGACTTGTCGCCCTCGCGATCTCCTGTTCGATACCCAAATGGTCGAACAGGGGCTCCTCCTTATCATAAAAGTGAATGCGCGAGGTCTGTTCCGGCGAGAACCGCTGTACGAAGCCTCGGATCGCTTCAAATTCCTTTCGTGAGTCAATCAATAGGCGCTCCACCTTCTTGCTGAACATGTCACGGACCACGCGAAAGCTCAGACTCAAGTCGGTATGCAGGAGAGCGGGAGCGTCTTGCTGGTCACGCTTTGTCACGATGTCTTGCCATAGGACATGCAGAAACTCGACGTCGGCCCGAAGCTCGTCCTCTTTCAATCCTTCGCTCACCGTCCTGACGATATAGCCATAGCTCGGCCGACGCAGTCGTTTCATGATCTCTTTCAGCCGTGCCCGTTCCTCATCTCGCGGAATTCTCCGCGACACCCCGATGTGGTCGACATTCGGCATGAAGACCAAATACCGCCCCGGGAGCGACACATACGTCGTGACGCGAGGACCCTTGGTGCCGATCGGACCCTTGGAAATTTGGACCATGACTTCCTGACCTTCTTGCAGCAACTGCTCGATCGGTTTCGAGCTCTGCCGCCGCGGTCGCGGCATCTCCGGTCCCTTGTCGTCCTCGTCCGATTCCAGCAGCGTGTCGCCCGGTTCCGAATCCATGGACAGGTCGGAGACATGCATGAATGCAGCCTTTTCCAGTCCAATATCCACAAAAGCCGCCTGCATGCCGGGCAACACCTTGGCAATCTTGCCCTTGTAAATGTTCCCGACGAAGTCCTTGTGTTTGGCGCGATCCCCATAGAGATCGGTCACCACACCATTGTCCAGCACCGCAACGCGGGTTTCTTCGCGCGCTACCGTTATCGCAATTTCTAGCCCCATAAAAGCTCCATCATCTGCAGGATCGACTCGAATGCCTGGAACCGGATGCGAACGTGGGGACGCTGCCAGGTTCGCCCATCAAGTTCCAATCACACGTCGATCCTGCTTTCTCAATTTAAAAGATTGAACCCGTTATCGAGAATCTCTCAACGATCCGCAGGCGAGATGCCCGCGCACAGCCGTCGTCATTCAATAAAACAGCGAGAGGCGTCGTCGCTTAATGTTGAGCAGAAGACCGAGCGCGGCCATCGTCATGATGGTGGCGCTTCCCCCATAGCTCATCAACGGTAACGGAATACCGACAATGGGAAACATTCCTGCGGTCATCCCGACATTGACGACGACGCAAAAACACAACATGGCAATAATGCCGACCGCCAAGAGCGCGCCCAGCTCATCCTTCGCCCTGAATGCAATTTCCAATGACAGCCAGATCAGTCCCACGAAGAGTATGAGGAGGAGCAACACTCCCAGAAAACCCCATTCTTCGGCGTAAACGGCAAAAACAAAATCGGTGTGTCCCTCCGGAAGGAACTTCAGTTGACTTTGCGTGCCTCCGTACAATCCTTTACCTAGCAGTTCCCCCGACCCGATTGCAATACGAGATTGCAGCGCATGATAGCCCTTCCCCCCGGGATCGTATTCCGGGTCCAAGAAAGCCATGATGCGATGCCGTTGATAGTCGTGCAGGGACCCCCACATGATTTCCCACGCAAAGGGAAAGAGCATCAGCGAGAACAGCAAGATGACGCCGAGGGCTTGAGAGCGAACGCCGACCATCAAGAGCATCGCGGCATAGACCGCCAAGAAGCTCAAGCCGCTGCCGAGGTCCGGCTGCTTGAGAATCAAAAGAAGGCCCGGCAACACCATGAGACCCGGCACGACGACACGCTGAATCCAACCCACTCGCCGGACTTTTGCATAATAGTGCGCTAACACGAGAATCAATCCCAGCTTGGCGAACTCCGATGGTTGAAAGGCAAATGGTCCGATCGGAATCCAGCGCTGGGCCCCCCGGCTGGACTTCCCCGTCACCAACACGACGGCGAGCAACACCAAAATGACGATGTACAGCGGATAAGCCAGTCTGGCAATTTTGTGGTAGTCCGATACCCACATCACCACAAAAGCCGCGCCGCCCATGACGATCCAGAGGATCTGTTTCACGTAGAACGGCAATCCCCCCTGTTGCCCGTGCGTCACGCTGTAGATCGACACGACACCGAGTGTCAGAATGGCCACGACCACCAAGATGAACCGCCAATCGAAACTATCGAAGTCTCGACTGTCCAGTACCCGATCGATCATGACACATCCCCTGAGAAGGGCGGCGGAAGCGGCATCGACGCCTTCGGCTCTGCGGTCACGACAGGGGCTTGCGGGGCGAGTTTCATGTAGGCTTCAATCAACTCCTTGGCCAAGGGAGCCGCAGCGGAACCGCCATGCCCCATATGCTCAGCCAACACGGCCACTGCGATCTTCGGCGATTCTACCGGCGCAAACGCGATAAACCAGGCGTGGTCGCGGAGTTTTTTCGGAATATCTTTTTCAGGACCGGTCCGCAAGGCGACGGTTTGAGCCGTTCCAGTTTTCCCTGCGATCGTCACGAGCGCAGACTTGGCTCTCGTCGCAGTCCCCTCCTTCACAACACCGGCCAGCGAATCCTGGATGAGCTTCAGCGTGGCGGGTTTGACATCGACCTTGCTACGCGGAACCGCCGGCAGTTCCTGTAAGCGGCTGGTCGTGCGATCCATCACCGCCTGAACTAGGCGGGGCCTAAACGCGACGCCGTTGTTGGCCACCGTGCCCATCATGCTCGCCATCTGGAGGGGCGTCACGGTGACATATCCTTGGCCGATCGCCGCCGAAATCGTTTCCCCAGGCAACCATTGCTCGTGCTTGACCATCTCCTTCCACTTGGTGGAGGGGATAATGCCGACCCGTTCCGAGGGCAATTCGATGCCCGTTTCGTGTCCCAGCCCGAACTGCTTGGCGAACGAGGCAATCGTGTCGATACCCATTCGTTGGCCGACTGTGTAGAAATACACGTCGCACGAATGAATGAGCGCACGCGGCAGGTCGATAAAGCCATGTCCCCCCGCTTTCCAATCATGATAGAGCCGCCTTCCGAACTGGTACCCTCCAGTGCAGTGCACGGTGGTCGAGGGCGAGACGGTATTCGTCTCGAGAGCTGCAGCCGCCATCACAACTTTGAATGTGGAACCGGGAGGATATTGCCCTTGGGTGGCGCGGTTATTCAGAGGACGTCCCTCATCTTGCACAATCTCCGCCCACTGTTTCGGCGTCAATTCTCGTGACAGCACATTGGGATCAAATGCCGGACGACTCGCCATCGCTAACACGTCGCCGTTAGTCGGATCAAGCGCTACAATGGCGCCGGATTCCCCGCCCAACAGATCTTCGGCGACTTGCTGAAGCCGAAGATCGATGGTGAGATATAGATCATCGCCGGCTTCCGGCTTGTCCACGACCGACCCCCGTTTCTCATGCCCTAACGCATCGACCTCCACACTTTTCTGACCCGCACGGCCTCGGAGGTACCGATCGAACGACTTCTCCACCCCATATTGTCCGATAATGCTTCCCTGATGAAGATCATCCGATTCCGCCCGCTCCAACTGCTCTGGAGAGATTTCCCCGACATAGCCGATCAGGTGTCCTGCGATTGACCCACCGGGATAGTTCCGCTGGGACTCCACCTGAATCATCACACCCGGCAGGTCCAAACGATGCGATTCAATAATGGTGGCTTCCCGAAGCGTCAGGCGATCTTTGATCTTGCGTGGTAACAGCTTGCCCCCTTTTCCCGAGGCGAGCTTTTTGTGAACCAGAACTGGATCAATTCCTAGAAGTGTCGTGAGCCGTTCAACGAGCACCTCTCGATCCTTGACGTCTTCCAAGGTCACATAGAGGCTGAAGCTCGGAATGTTGTTTGCCATCAACACGCCGTTTCGATCATAAATCAATCCGCGTGCCGGCTCGAGAATCACGGAGCGAGTTCGGTTATTTTCCGACAGATCTCGGTAATACGGACCTTCCCGAATCTGCAGATGCCACAGCCGGAGCGCTAATAAGGCCACGACCAACATCAAACCGATCCGGAGCAGCATCAACCGCCGCTGCAACTCATTCAGTTCCGAATCGTGGATGCCAACAGCCATCGTGCGTATGACCTACCGTCGGCTAGAAACGCTCATCGGCAAACGTTCGTCCGATCGAGAAGCGATTCGCTACCAGCCAATAAAGGCCGCCTCCAATGCACGTATCGAAGATCGCTTGTGGAATCAACACGGACTGCACGCCGGTCCAGACATCCCACCAGTCGCCTCCACTCGTCGAAGTGAGAAGAATCGCGGCGCTGGAAAGACACGACAGAGTGAAGATTCCGATGATGACGACCACAGGAGTCAGATGAGCCACTTGGCGCCCCGCGAGGCCGGCGACGAGCCCGACTCCACTCTTCGTGACAGCGTGCAATCCCCACGCTCCCGCTGAGAGTACATCCTGTGTAAACCCGAGCGCGAACCCTAATAAGACTCCTTCCAGTTCCCCCCGCAACAACCCGACTAAACAAGCCGTGACGAGCCCAAGGTCCGGCTGGGTGCCCCCAAGACTTATCGTATGCAGAAGAGTCGCTTGCGCGGGCGCCACTGTCAAGATCAAGGCGCCATATAGCAGGACTCTCATGGCTGTCCTTTCGTGGAGGATTTACCCGAGAGGCCCGAATCGATGGGGTCGGCATTGGGATATGGAGACGTGATAATCAACACTTCCTCCAGCTTGGAAAGGTCGACCTCCGGAGCAATGTCTGCGGACTGAAATAGCGCGCCCTCCTCCTTATCAATTCGCGTGATCGAGCCTATGACAATGCCTCGCGGAAATCCTCCGGTGAGACCGGATGTGACGACACGGTCGCCCGCACGGACGCTCGACAGCAGGGGAATATACTTCAGCCTGGCCAGACCCTTCTCTGCGCCCTCGACGATTCCTTCCTCCCTTGTCCGTTGGATGAGTCCCGCGATGGCATTGTCGGGGTCCGTCATCAACAGGACCACCGAAGAAGAGGGGCCGGCCTTCACGACTCTGCCCACCACACCGGCCGGCGTCATGACGCCCATTTCAGGCCGAACTCCATCCTGTTCCCCCTTGTTGAGCAACACCGCATGATACCAATTCGTCGAATCTTCTCCGATGATTTGAGCCGCTAGAGTCGCGGAGGCCGTCTTCTCTTTAAACTGCAGCAGGGTCGCCAGACGATCCGTCGCTGCAGCCGACTCTCGAAGCTGATTATTCTGTCCACGCAACAGCTCAATCTCCCGCCGCAGCTGCACGTTGTCCTCTTCAACGCCCCGCAACGCCACATAGCCGTCCCACAGACCCGAGAGGGTCCGGTCTACGGCGGCAAAGGCTTCAAGTGGGAGGCTGAGGAGGCCGCCCAGCGGACCGCCCACCTGCTGCAATACGCCTTGGATCTGTGTGGGGAAAAGGAAAAAGATGGCGAGCAGAAGAGCCAATAGAACAACAGCCACTCGCCGGGTGTCGTATGTGGACCGAAAGCTGGCCATCCGCCTCACGGATGGAACTTATCGCAGGCTACTGCACTGGGACATCACGGAGACTTTGCGCAGAAGATCCAATTCATCGAGGATCTTCCCCACACCGAGCACCACCGACGTCAGGGGATCGTCGACTGTGATAATCGGCAGATTCGTTTCCTCTCGAAACCGTGTATCCATGCCCTTCAGCAGGGACCCCCCTCCGGTCAGTACGATGCCTCGATCAATGATGTCACCCGCAAGTTCTGGTGGCGTGTTCTCCAACGCCACCTTGATAGCATTGACGATAGTCCCAATTGGTTCTTGCAAGGCTTCCCTGATTTCCGCATCGTCCACCACCAGTGTGCGAGGAATGCCGGAGATCAGGTCCCGCCCCTTAATCATCATCGTTTTGCGTTCCTCAAAGGGATAGGCCGAACCGATCTCCACCTTGATCCGTTCCGCCATGTGTTCTCCGATGAGAAGGTTATACTTCTTCTTAATGTAATTCATGATCGCTTCGTCCATGCGATCACCGGCGACTTTAACGGACTCGCTGTACACAATCCCGCCCAGCGAAATGACCGCAATGTCCGTGGTGCCGCCGCCCACGTCAACCACCATATTGCCGGAAGGTTCCGTAATCGGCAGGCCGGCTCCGATCGCTGCCGCGACCGGTTCTTCAATAAGATACACCTCTCGTGCTCCGGCTAGTTCTGCCGAATCGCGCACGGCCCGCTGCTCGACCTGCGTAATGCGGGAGGGTACTCCGATGATGATCCGCGGCCTCACAAACGCGCTCCGATTATGCGCTTTGCGGATGAAATACTTGAGCATCTGTTCAGCCATCTCGAAATCCGCGATCACCCCTTCCTTCATCGGACGGATGGCAGTGATGTTGCCCGGCGTGCGACCAAGCATTTTCTTCGCTTCCGCGCCAACGGCGAGCACCTTTTCACTTTTCCTTTCCACCGCGACGACCGAAGGCTCGTTCAATACGATTCCCTTCCCATGAACATACACCAAGGTCGTCGCGGTCCCTAAGTCTATGGCGAGGTCATTGGAGAACCAACCGAATACGTCACCCGTGAACGCCACAGTTCATCTCCCTTCGTAGCAGGCTAGGCCCCGGCGCCAATCAATCTGGAAGATCAAGATGCCCCGTGTCGATCACTTGTGTTTGGGCAACCGCATCGCCCAGCCGGCGGCCTTGATCGTTCCCGAGAATCAACAATGCTTCAAACGCGATAATGACGGATGATACGATCCATCCCACCCATGGAATTTCAAATGCAAGTTGTGCTGCGGCAAAAGGCAGATTGCGAATGATGGAGTCTTTGAAACCAGCTGTCTCACGCGTTCGCGGCACAATGGTCTGGAGACCGATGAGCCGTTTTCCGATACTGCGCCCCCCGGCAAACCCATCTGCGACCAGAACATACGCAAACCCGGCAAGAAAACCGACGGGAGGAACCACCTGGTCCGCAGCAGCCACGAGGAGAAGATCGATGAACTTCGCGATGAACCGATTGAGGACATGCGATTTAGGGTAGACACCGACTCCAAACGGGCTAACCCCACCCACCCCCTCTGCCAACTGGTCTCCTCGCGATTTGAGCCGCAGTATAACAAATCCGCACGCACAGCACAAACAAAGAGCGGTTTTTTCAGAGCCCTCAGCACGCGCAGTAATTGGTTTGGGCGATCACCACGACACTTGCCTTTGACCGATCCGGCTGAGTAAAATCCGAGCGGCTCTCAGGCGTACCGGGAAAAGATCATGATTAAACTGATGCGCGAGGCCGCGCACGACTATCCGTGGCTCTTGAAGTCGATCATGGGCGCCCTCGCGGTCGCGTTCATCATCACGATGGGATGGTGGGGATTCGGCGGACAACAGAGCAACGTGGTCGCATCCGTGGGCGATTTGAGCATCTCGCAAGAGGAATTCCAGCGTGCCTATCGGAATACCCACCAGTTCTACAAAGACAAAGTGCAAGGGGATTTCAAGGAAGAAACACTCAAGCAATTTGTACTCGAACAACTCATCGACAATCGAATGTGGTTGGTTGCCGCGTCAGGGATGGGGCTCAGCGTCTCTGAGAACGATTTACGAGAAGACATTCTTCAGCGTCCTGAATTTCAACGTAACGGGACGTTCGATCCCGATCTCTACCGTCGGCTTTTAGCAGCCAATCACCTCACTCCCGCTCTCTTCGAGTCCATGCAGAGTAAGGAAATGCTGGGAAACAAGGCGCGAATGATTATTCGGGATTCAGTCGCGTTGACACCCGCTGAGATCTCGGAGGCGCAAGTCCTTGTGGCACGCCAACCTACCGCCGATGCCTCAAAAATGGGAGCCGCTAACGAACGAATCTATCAGGACTTCCTCTTTCAAAAACAGCAACGCGCGCTGATGGCCTATACCGAAGCCCTCAAAACCACGACGCCGATCAAGATTCACAGGGAATTGCTCTAAATTCTTAGGACTGAGTGCAGAGGGTTGAGGACGGAGGGCCGAGATTCTCAGTCCTCATAGCTCAGTCTTGGGCCATCGCCTTCTCACAAGATCAGCATTGCATCGCCATAACTGTAAAACCGATAGCGGACGCGGATCGCTTCTTGATACGCCGCTCGGATCGATTCCAGGCCCCCGAATGCCGCGACTAACATCAGCAACGTCGTGCGCGGAAGATGAAAATTCGTTACCAGCGCATCAACGACACGAAATCGATACCCGGGAACGATGAACAAATTGGTCAGCCCTTCCCGTCCATGGAGTTGTCCAATCTCATCGACGGCCGACTCCAGGGTTCTCACCACCGTGGTCCCCACGGCCACGATCCGGCCTCCGGCAGCCTTCGCCCGACCAATGATTTGCGCCGTTTCCTCCGTGAGTTTCACTCGTTCCGGTTCCATCTGATGCTCCTCGATTCGATCGGTAGCCACAGGTCTGAATGTGCCTGGCCCCACATGTAACGTCACCTTGGCCACGAGGATACCCTTGCTGTGTAAGGCATCGAGGACCGCGGGCGTGAAATGTAACCCTGCAGTGGGAGCGGCAATGGCTCCTTCGTGGCGAGCAAAAGAAGTCTGATACCACACGTGGTCTGCAGGAGTCGGTTGTCGCTTGATATAAGGAGGTAAAGGCATTTGCCCGATTGCGTTCATCAAATCACGCACGGAGCTCCCTTCGACTCGCACGGTTGTTCGAGCGGGACCTCGCTCTACCACCACGGCCCGAACCCCGTCGGTGAAGTCAATCACGTCTCCCTGTTTGATGTGGCCTTTGAGGAACACTTCCCATAGCTGAGTATCCACTTCACGAACAAACAGCAGCTCAAGCAGTTTGCTCTGCGAATACTTGCGACCTGTCACGCGCGCGGCCATCACTTTCGTGTCGTTCACGACCACCACATCACCAGAGCTGAGCAAGGTCGGGAGATCGCCGACTCGACAGTGATCAAGTCTCGCACTTTGACGGTCCATCACCATAAGACGGGCCTGATCTCGAGGCAAAATGGGCTCACTGGCGATGAGGGTGGAATCAAACGGGAAGTCGAAGTCCGACAAGAGCATTTAAGAAGTAGGAAGAGGAGGAAGCGGTGGCTTGGTCAGACTCGCATTCAACAGTTCTGTCCCAGGGTAATAGTACAGCAGGATGGTGGCGAAGGAATAGCCGAGATCGGCGAGTTCCTTCGCGCCCCACTGACAAAGTCCAACTGCGTGTCCTGCGCCATAACCGGTTATCACCATGTCCGGTCCTTGCAATTCAAGCTCGAATTGTGTGCTCGGCACGATTGTATACCCGACCACTTTCCGTAAGTCCTCGCCACGAATCATCAACTCGCCTTTTGAATGGAGAATGCGCAGTTTCGTGACTCGGCCCGCCCGACTGTAGGCAAAGGGTGTGACGCTGGCAATGATTCCAACGGATACTCCTTGCCGCCTCAGATTTCGTTCCAGCGTTTCCAGTTTGACGGTCGTTTTCCACTGGTAATGAGGAGAAGTGAGATCGAACGGGCAATCGACGCCTTTGAGATAGGGCAAGTCCTTGGCCCATACGTTCATCGCATCTTCCGTGGGGCCGGCCGCCGTGGACGAGAAGGCCGCATAAATCGGCGCGTTCTGATAAGTGACGACGAGGCCCCGTGTCTCTTCGACGGCTCGCTCCACTCGACGATCGATGCCGTGGCGTCCCCGGTACACCTGATCCTGGATGCTAGAGAGAACATCGTACTCTCGATTGGTGCTCAACATAAGTTGATACAACGCATAGGTGCGCGTCGCGACCGCTTGGGTCTTGAGGACTTCCGGATGCCACGCTGAATTGACTTCAGACGGCACGACCCCTTTCACATACTCTTCAAGATCCAGTTTGTTAATGACCATCAATCCCTGGCCCCGCGGCAGAACATGGACGACTCCGCCAACCACTAAAGCCGTTTTCGATTCTGATGTCTGTGGGCTCCCGATTCCATTGACCGTTCCGTTCGCGAGGAATGCCGGCAAAGTCACCATCAAGGCGCCACCTGGGCTTCGCAACATCAGTTCGTCGGCTACGATCCTCACTCCGTTCACTGCTACAGCATGGCCGACTGCGGTTACGATCACCGGAGCCTTGACGAGTCGTTCCTGGCCGGAAGCCCGGCGAAGGTGGATCTCACCCTCAGCGCGTATCTCCATACGCTGGACATCCTGGGATAGCAGCACTCGAATGGAGTCGGCCGCGCCGGCAAGCGATCCGCCGGACACAACGGTCGCCATTACAACGAGAATCAGCACCAGGAAAGGGTTATGTTGACGGTTTACCGTCTGAAGAGCCATGACAGGAGATACAGCACGAGGCTCAGAACAACGCTGATGACAAGGCTGGTCGCGATGGGAAAGTACACCCTGACATGCTCCCGCTCGATGGAGAGATCGCCCGGCAGCTTGCCGAGCCACCCCCATCCCTGCGTCAGGCCAGGTATCCTGCCGGACAAGTTGAGCAATGCGCCGACCAGCGCGATGCCGATGCCGACGACCATGAGAGTCTTTCCGATCGCGCCCCATTCCGTCATGCTTTATCCAACCAGGCATTCGGCAATCTGCACGGCGTTCAGAGCCGCGCCTTTTCGAAGGTTATCAGCCACCACCCAGAGATTGAGCCCGTTTTGGATGGATTCGTCTTCACGAATGCGTCCCACAAACACCGCGTCTTGCCCCGCCGCGTCCAAAGGCATGGGATAGATCTTGTGCGAAGGGTCATCATACAGTTGGACCCCTGGAGCGATGGACAGAATAGCCCGCGCGTCATTGGCCGTGAGCTTACGTTCAGTCTCGATATTGACCGATTCGGAATGACTGACATAAACCGGCACCCGTACCGTCGTGGCCGTCACTTGGATCGATTGATCCCCCATGATCTTTCTCGTCTCATGCACCATTTTCATTTCTTCCTCTGTATAACCGGAGGGGAGAAATTGACCGATGTGCGGCAGACAATTGAATGCAATCTGATAGGGATAGACCTGGGGTTGCGTTTCTTTAAAACTGAGGAGGTCCTGACATTCGGTCATGAGTTCGTCCATCGCGTCTTTTCCCGTACCAGAAACGGATTGAAAGGAGGTCACAACGATCCGTTTGATCCTGGCCTCATCATGTAACGGCTTCAGCGCCACCACCATTTGGATGGTGGAGCAGTTTGGATTGGCGATAATCCCTTGCTGCTTCGCAAGATCGTGTCGATTGACTTCCGGCACAACCAGCGGCACGCCGGCATCCATTCGCCAGGCCGAGCTGTTATCGATCACCACGGCCCCGGCTCGCACCGCGATCGGTGCGAATTCTTTGCTGACCTCGCTTCCTGCTGAAAACAGCGCGATGTCGATATCTGTGAACGAATCCTTGTTGAGGACTTGAACCGGAATCTCTTCCCCCCGGAACGAGACCGTCCCTCCCGCTGAGCGAGAAGACGCGAGCGCCACAAGGGTCTCCACTGAAAACTTGCGTTCTTCTAAAATCTGCACCATCTCGGTGCCGACCGCCCCGGTCGCTCCCACCACTGCAATACGATACGCTGCTTTCTTCTCCACCGTCAGCAAATCCTTATTTTCTACTGCTCACGATCCCCGCACACGATCATTCGAATCCGGTGATTGAACGTGTCTGCAACAAAAATATGACCCCGAGCATCGACCGCCACACCAAATGGATAGCTCAGGCTGGCCTTGTCTGCCGGCCCTCCATCCCCGCTAAACGTGGCCATTCCCATGCCCGCCACGCGAACCAGCATCTTGGTCCCATGGTCCCATTTCCTGAGCAGGTGACTATCGGAGTCGGTGATCAGAATGTTCCCTTGCCCATCCACGGCAATGCCGTAGGGACGCGAGAGGCTCAGCGCCTTGTCATCGTCATCAGACCCTTGGTATCGGTATTCCGCGCCATCCCCGACAACCGTGCTGATGAGACTTGTCCTGAGATCAACCCTTCGAATTCGTCCGCTGAAGGTGTCGGCAACGTATAAATCTCCATCGGGCCCTAACGCTAATCCGCTCGGCCCTGCGAGGCCGGCTTCGGTTGCCAGTATGCCGTCACCAGTGTAAGCAGCCGTGCCATTGCCCGCCAACGTCTTGATCAGTCCGGTGGACAGGTCGATCATGCGAACCCGATTATTGCTTTGGTCCGCGACATAAAGATGACCGGACCGATCGATGACCAAGGCTGCAGGCTCATTCAAGGCAGCGGCCACCGCCGGCCCGTCATCTCCTGTCCATCGGGCAGAGCCTGTGCCGGCAATAGTCGTCACGATGTTCGTCGCCGCATCCACCCGGCGGATACGATGGTTCATCGTATCCGCGATAAATAAATTCCCCTTTTGGTCGACCGCAACAGCCGTTGGGAAATTGAAGAGCGCACGCGCGGCTAGTCCTCCATCGCCGGCGAATAGCGCGCCGGTCGCGGCCGCCCCGGCGATGAATCGAACGGTCCCGCTGAGATCCGCCAATTGCACATACCGCTCCGGCCCGGATTCTTGACTGTTCCCGAACGGATCATCTTGATCGGACGGCATCGCCAGGGAGCCTGCCCCTGGCTTGGATACCGCCGAGTCCGGGCCGCTATGCGAGGAACCTGCGACAGTGGTGATGACCCCGGTTTCCAGATTCACCTTTCGAATCAGGTGGTTTTCGGAGTCGGCAATATAGAGGTTTCCTCTCCCATCGACTGCGAGGCTCTTGGGTTCGTTGAGTGCGGCGGCTGTGGCAAGGCCCCCATCGCCGACATAGTCGGGATCTCCTGTGCCGGCAATCGTGCAAATTGTTCCTGGGAGGGTCTTGACCTGCATACCCCTCTACCCTACTTCAAATTTCTCAAAATGGCATCACCCATCTCTGTCGTCCCGACAACCCGCGCACCTGGACTCTGAATATCTTTAGTTCGATAGCCCAGCTCCAAGGTCTTGATAATGGCCTGTTCCACCGCGTCAGCTTCCTTATCCAATTGAAAGGCATAGGACAACATCATCGCGGCCGAGGCAATGGTGGCGATGGGATTGGCGACGCTCTTCCCCGCGATATCCGGTGCGCTGCCGTGAATCGGCTCAAACATGCCGGAGTGCGCCCCCACGCTTGCAGACGGCAGCATCCCGATGGAACCGGTCAGCATCGCCGCTTCATCGCTTAAGATATCCCCGAAGAGATTATTGCAGAGCAGGACATCGAACTGTCTGGGATTTCGGATCAATTGCATGGCGCAATTGTCGACATAGATATGGTTCAATGCAACATCGGGATACTCGGCCTGGACTTCGGTCACCACCCGTCTCCATAGTTCCGACGATTCGAGCACATTGGCTTTATCGACCGACGTGACTTTTCGCCGTCGCTTGCGCGCGGCTTCAAACGCCACCTTTGCGATACGCCGAATTTCCTCCGTCGTATACACTTCGGTATTGATCCCACGTTCACCACCGGGAATCTTCTCAATCCCCTTGGGCTTGCCGAAATAAATCCCGCCGGTCAGCTCACGGACGACGAGGAGATCGATCCCTTCAATCACTTCATGTTTCAAAGTCGAGGCATCGGTCAGCATGGAATAAAGTTTGGCCGGCCGTAAATTCGCATACAGCCCCAGTTGTTCTCGCAGCCCCAGAAGCGCCCGTTCTGGCCGGAGACTGTACTCCAGTCCTTCCCATTTTGGTCCTCCGACGGCCCCAAGCAATACCGCATCACTCTGTTTGGCCAGCACCAGGGTTTCCTTTGGAAGAGGAACTCCAACTTTGTCGATCGCCTGACCACCGACATCCCCCGTGATGAACTCAAATGTATGGTGGTATTGTTCCCCGACCGCTTTCAGCACTTTTACGGCCTCAGGTACAATCTCACGACCCACGCCATCACCGGCTAGCACAGCAATCTTTGCCTTCAAAGTCCGCCTCCAACATCGGGACTTCCGACCCGCTATTCCAACACGTCCTCATCTTCCAGTCGCCATGCCGGATCAACGAGACACAAAAACTCGATGGCTCCTGCTCCGGTATTCCTCAACGATTGCTTCGCGCCTGGCGGCACATAGACCGTTGAACCTGACTCAATATCCACTGCTCTATCGTCCACCAGCATCACACCGACCCCTGTCAGGAAATAATAGACTTCCGACGAGGTCAACCGATGCCATTTCGAACGTTGTCCCGACTCAAGCCGACCTTGCGCAAGGCTATAATGGACTTTCGCCTTTGAACGGTCGGGGTGTAGCAACTCCCGAAGCCAGGTATGGTCTCCAGCCAAAAACTCCTGGCAGTCTTTCAGGCTCGTCTTGAGGATCGAAGCTTGTTCGCGCATATCCAAACCACCGCGGGGTCGTCACTGTAGCCTGCGCCATTCCTTCAAATCAAGCTGACCTTCGATGCTGCATCCCCTTGTTTCGATGCCCAGAACGCCAGCTTATTCAAAGCATTCAGGTAAGCCCGGGCCGACGCCGTCATGACGTCGGTATCAGCACCATGTCCGGACACGGTTCGACCATCTTCTTCGATCCGGACTGATACTTCACCTTGCGCATCCGTCCCGCCTGTAATCGCCTTCACGGCGTACATGAGCAGCCGACTTTTGGTCTGCGTCATGGAGGCAATCGTGCGATACACGGCATCCACCGGTCCATCGCCGGTTCCTGTCTGTTGAACAAGCCGGCCATCGATCTCCAACTCAACGACCGCCGTAGGAACCATGTCCGTCCCACTCTCAACGTGCAAGGACTTCAACACCACCCGTTCCGCGATCTTGGCGATCTCTTCCGAAACGATCACTTCCAGGTCTTCCTCGTAGATTTCTTTCTTCTGATCGGCTAATCGTTTAAACCGGCTGAATGCATGATTGGTTTCGTCTTCCGACAATTTATAGCCTAACTCCTCCAAGCGTTGCCTAAATGCGTGTCGGCCGGATAGTTTTCCCATGACCATTTTGCTGTCTACCAAACCAATGGATTCGGGACGCATGATTTCATAGGTTGTTTTTTCTTTCAGCAGGCCATCCTGGTGAATGCCGGACGTGTGCGCAAAGGCATTGGCCCCCACGATCGCCTTGTTGGGCTGAACGACCATTCCGGTAATTTTACTGACCAATCGACTGGTTTTAGAAATTTCTTCCGTGTTGATTCCCGTATCGGCGCCATAAAAATCCTTGCGTGTCCGAAGGGCCATCGCAATCTCTTCGAGCGAGGTGTTGCCCGCCCGCTCAC
>JBQTHT010000056.1:0-10690 GCA_052389595.1 Nitrospiraceae bacterium | reverse complement strand
CGCAGGCATTGGTCCGCTTGGATGGTGCGCTTATCCCGCTTGAGATACTCTGCGAGCGCGGTGAAAATCTTGCCAGCAATCTCAGAATCGCCAGTCATCCTGCTTCCGAATCAAGAATAGAGCAAGGACCATGCGATAGGCACGATTCCCACCCGCGCTCTATAACGACACTTGCTGAAACACGACCGCCGCGTTGTTGCTGCCGAAACCAAACGCATTGAGCAGCGCCACCTTGACCCGACGTTCCTGGGAGAAAGCGGAGATTCCTCGAAGGGCACAGGCCGGGTCCGGGTCGTCGTAGTTGATCGTTGGATGAATTTGTCCCGAGGTGATGGTTAACGCTGCCACCACTCCACCGATGGTCCCCGCGGCGCCTAACGTGTGGCCAACCAGCGACTTGGTGGCGCTGATGAGGACTTTCTCCGCTCGTGTTTTGAACACCTGCCGGATAGCCTTGACTTCCACCGCATCGCCGATTGTCGTGGCGGTGGCATGCGCATTGATATAATCCACTTGTCCCGGAGACACCTGCGCATCCTCTAAGGCCAACCGCATGGTCGTGGCGACTTCCACACCATCCTCACGCGGAATTACCATGTGGTACGCTTCGCTCGTCGCGGCGTAGCCTTTGACTTCGGCATAGATCCGCGCCCGTCTTTTTTTGGCATGCGCAAGCGATTCGATGACGAGCGCGGCTGCCCCCTCTCCCATGACAAATCCGTCCCGACCTCGATCAAACGGACGGGACGCCCTCGCCGGCTGGTCATTATATCTGGTGGACAAAGCCCGGAGAGAGCAAAACCCGGCAAAGACGAGAGGCGTAATGCTGGCATCGGCTCCAACGGTAATGACCACATCGGCCAATCCCTGCCTGATGCACTGCAGCGCATGTCCAATCGCATGCGCGCTTGAGGAACAGGCGGTCGAGATCGTGAGATTGGGTCCTTTCGCGCCGTACGCCATCGCGACAATACCTGACGCCGAATTCAAGGTGATCATTGGAATAAAATTCGGATGAACGCGATGGGGTTTTCGCTGATCGTAAAGTTGGGTGATTTCTCGTTCTCCCATGACCATGCCGCCCATGCCGGCTCCTACCATGACTCCGACGCGATGAGGCGTTTCACGTTCCATCTGCAGGCCGGAGTCTACAAGAGCTTCCCGCGAGGCGACTAACGCAAATTGCGCGTACCGGTCGACGCGGTCTCCATGACCGGAATCGAGATATTGGCTCGGAGAGAAATTTTCGATCTGACCGGCTACGCGTGAGCGATAGTGCTCCAGAGAAAACGGGGCGAACGAGGAAATAGCGGAAATGCCGGAACGTCCCTCTAAGGCGGACTTCCAAAATTGCGGCACGCCGATGCCGATTGAGGATACCATGCCCAGGCCTGTAATCACTGCACGTGGCGCCATTGAGGTTCGTGGACTCCCCTATGAACGAACGGTGCTCTTTCTTACCGGAAGGGGCGAACCCAGTCAACGGGTGTTTCTGAGGATCCCCATTCCCTGACCGCCATCCCGGCTTCCTCCGCGCTCGAAGGCCGCTCACTAGTCGCTAATAGCGGACTTTTAAAAGAAGCGACACTCCGAAGGTAAGAACCACGAGAGTGGTAATCCATCCGGCAATCATCGGCATCAGCACTCCGCTGCGTCCGAGCGCGATCGCGATCGAATGAGTGGCCCAGTAGCAAAAGCCAACGAGGAGCGCCTGCCCGATGCCGATCGCCATGCTGCCCCCGCGAATTCCGCTCCGCTGCAAGCTCAGGGCAATACCCACGATCACCATGATGATCGTGACGAAGGGGAACGCCACCCGCCCATAGTAGTCCGTCAGGAACCGCGAAAAGCTATATCCGTCCTTGCGGAGACGTTCGATATAGGCGCGCATATCGCGAAAGGTCATCATATCGGACTCCACCGATAACCACGCACTGAAGTCTTCAGGGATCTGTGAGAGATCGATGGGTCGGCTGTCGAACGCCGACAGGATGACAGCGCCGCTTTTTGTGAATTGTCTCCGATTGCCTTCCGAAAGCATCCACCCGTGTTCGGTGTAGTGCGCTTCTTTCGCCTCCGTAATCTCGTCCAACTGGAATTGCGATCCGAGATGGTACAGACGAAGTCCTCTTAAAGTCGCTCCTCCCGGCTCGATCACTTCGATGTTCATTAACGTATGGTCGCCGATTCTCGCCCATGGAAGAGAGGCCTTCAATGAAGCCGGTTCCGGTTTTCTCTCGATGCGGACTGTTTTGACGTATTCGGCGCGAGCGGTGGTCAGCGGAATCACGGTTGAACTGAAGGCGAGAAGGACGAGGCCGACTACCACAGCAAAACATAACAAGGGAGACGCCATCCAATACACGCTGATCCCGCAACTTCGCATAGCGGTAATTTCGTGGTTTCTCGACAGCACGCCAAGTGTGAGCAGAGTCGCCATGAGAATAGCGAGCGGAGCGATTTGAAAGGAAATCCCCGGAGCCCGAAGCGCGAAGAACGTCAACACATCGATGACGCTGGCATCGTAACGAAGAAACCGTCGAACCTTTTCAAAAAAGTCGATGACGAGATACACGGTCATCAGAGCGGCGAAACACATCGTAAAGATCTTGACATATTCGCGTAGGAGGTAACGAAAAAGAATCGTCATCGCGTGTCAGCTCATTGCCGATTCATGTGAATGAAGGCTCCGACCGCTACGGCCAGGAAGATTCCGTTCGGCAGCCAAGCGCCGGCGAAAGGAGCAAGCACCAGCGTCGTGACGAGGAATTCGCAGAGGACGTTCAGCACATAGTATACGATAATGACGATCACGCCCACGGCAAATCCTCCGATTCGCCCCGATCGCTTGGAGACGATCCCGACCGGCACACCAAGCATGCAAAAGACCAGCGAAGCCATGGGGAAGGCCAGATCTTTGTAGTATTCCAGCAATCGGCGCAGAGCGGAGGGATCTTGCCCATGAGATCGCTCCAGTTGTTCGAGAATCGACTCGAGAGAGGGGCGTTCGTTGCTTTGTTCATACAGATTGGGGTTGATGCTCAATTTGAGATCATACGTCGAAAAGGCAACTTGACGGTACTCGTCCAGCTCCTCCGGTTTGCTATGGATGACTCCGTTTAGCAGGCGCAACGCGACCTGGCTTGTGCTGGTGTCCGTCAGGACGAGATACTCGCTTGCGACGATCACCCGAGGTTCTTCCGCATTGCGCTCATCCGAAACAAAGATGCCTGGGGTCGCATCGTCGTTGTCGGTGTCCGGCACATAGATCATCATGCGCGACACGGGTTCGTTAAAGACTCCTCTGTCGAGGGACAAGATGAGTTGATCGCGCAATAAATTGAGCGCCACTTTTTTCAAGTTCACATTGGTCCAGGGTTGTCCCCACTGAGAGAGCATCAGGGTCAGTCCGAAGACCAAGACCGAAAACAGAAGGACCGGACGCGATAGGCGCAGGAGACTCAAGCCCGCCGCCCGCATCGCGACCAGTTCCCTGTCGAATGACAGGCGACCAAATGCCGTAATGGAAGCGATAATGCCCGCGATCGGGAGGGTCAGCACCAAAAAGGAAGGCAATAAATGCGCGAAGACCTTGAGAACAGCTAGAAATCCGATGCCTTTAGACACGAGCAATTCGACCAGACGCAACAGCTCTCGGGTGAGCATGACAAAACAGAGCGCGCCCAAACTGATCGAGAAGGGGGGGAGCAACTCGGTAAAGATATATCGGTCGAGGAGGGTACGTAACCACACGCGAACAGCCACTCTAGAATTGAGGCCCACTATAGAAAACTTGATCGGTATTGTAAACAGTGCGTGTCCCGGTGGGACAAAGAACTACTTGACAATACGAAGAACGCTATGTTACATGCGACCGCGGTTTTGGATGGCGTGAACCAGGGCTGCATATCTTTCAACCAAGACGCTCATTTGTTCATATTTCATCATAAATTATAGGCGGTTGAGAGATAGCGCGTACGGGCCAGCCATTCCATTTAGAGTGGCTGTTTAGAAAAGGAGGAGTTTCGTGAAGACCAAAGGAACAGTTAAGTGGTTTAACGATCGGAAAGGATTTGGATTCATTCGCCTCGACAGTGGAGAAGATGTGTTCGTCCATTATTCAGCTCTGAATGGGGATGGATTTAAGACTCTGAAAGAGGGGGAAAACGTCGAGTTTGACATTGTGCAAGGCGCCAAAGGCCCGCAGGCGGCCAATGTGATGAAGATGATGTAAGACGGCTTCTTGCGCGTGCGCGTGAAAGCATGTGAGTGCGAGTGAAGGCCTCCTGCCGTACGGCAGGAGGCCTTTGTTTTAGCGCCTGCCCGCTTTGCTGATCCAACCGTTATATCCCCATTTGGTTGACAAAACTCACTGATATTGTTAGCGTTTGGCTGTTGTGGAGGGTTTCTTTTGGGGTTCGACCGCAGCACGATTTTACAAAACGCGCAGCTCTTCGCCTCTCGAGGACAGTTCGATTCCGCCATTGCCGAATGGCGAAAACTGACCTCCGAATCTCCGACCGACGGCAGCGTCTTCAATACTATCGGCGACCTTCATCTCAAGAGAAATGCATCGAGCGAAGCGATCACCGCCTACCTCCAGGCAGCCGCTATTTTCCGAGCTGAAGGAGCGACACTGAAGGCCATCGCCGCGTACAAGAAAGTTCTCAAGGTCGATCCCTCACGTTATGAAGTCTATCGACACTTGGGAGATCTGAATGCGGAACGTGGCTTGTTGAGCAGCGCCGTGTCTGACTATCTGACGCTCGGTAAACATTACCTGAAAGAGCGAAAAACGCGAGAGGCTTTGGAAGTCTACAGAAAAATTGCCACCCAGGATCCCGCCAACTTCGATGCCCAACAACGTGTTGCGGAATTGTGCCTGCAAGAGAACCTGCAAGATGAGGCGGTGACTGTCTATCTCCAACTGGGTCGTGAGCGATCGGCGCAACAACGCCATGAGGAGGCTAAGCACGCGTACCAGGCCGTGCTCCGGATCGATCCTAGTAACAGCGAAGCTGCCCAGTATGTGCAGATGATCGAAAAAGGGGGCGGAGGTACCGACCCGTCTCGCCCCGTGCGATCGGGGGCCGCTCCCGCGGCCGGTCCCAACAAGGCCGCCGATTCCGTCGATATGCTGGGCGAAGCCACCAGACGAATGGAGGACGGTCAATATGTCGGTGCGGAAGCGATCCTGAACCAACTGCTGACACGCGAGCCTGGCAATCCACAAGTCTGTCAATTGTTGGCACGGCTTCACCTCCACAAAGGTGAATTGCAGGTAGCCTTGAACGAATATCGCTTTCTCGCCGGTGCCGCAATGCGGGCGCAAGACCATCCTCTAGCCGAATCGTTGATCGCTGAGTATCTGAAGGTCGATCCTGCTTGTGTGGCCTTGCTGGAACTGCTCGGTTCCTTGCATGAAGAGAAAGGCGACCACGCGACGGCCGCTCTTCATTACGGAAGAGCCGTTGAAGTGCTCTTGGAACACCCCGAGCCAGGCATGCCGACCCTTCCGGCCGAACTGTATGAGAAAGTCAAAATGCTCGCACCTGCCAGCCCGTTGGTTGCCAAACTAACCCCCATGTTTGGTGGCACATCGAGTCTCCCTGGGGCACCACACGAGGGAGATGGTTCGGAGGCCAAGCAAGATGAATCCGGCCACATCCCAACTGTTCCAATGGAGCATGGAACATCAGACGTTCAGGAGACCTTCACAGTCAAAGGAGCGGCTCCAGATGATGCATGGAAGGCCACATCAAAGATCAGCCGCACCCAGGAACAGCGCTTCAGCATCAAGGATGCGACTCCGGATGAAGATTGGATCTCTGCCGCGAAGCCACATGAACAGCACGAAGGCGACGAGGCGCTTTCCACTCCTGAACCGGTGGAGGAGAACAGCGCCAATCAACTTCAGGAGACCGGCCTTCCTATATCGGATCAAAAGGATCAAGAGTACGAGACGCATTACACGCTGGGGATGGCCTACAAAAATATGGGATTGCTCGAGGAAGCCATAGAAGAATTTCAGTTCTCGATGCAAGGGGCTGACTCTTTTGTGGATTCGTCGCTGATGGTAGGACTGTGTCTGAAGGAACAGGGGCAGCCGCGTCAAGCCATTGTCCAACTGGAACGACTCCTCACCAACGGTCAGTGCCAGGGCGAGAGAACTCAGATGGTTCGGTATGAATTGGCCGGTCTGTATGAAGTCGACGGGCAGGTCAAGCAAGCGCTCAATCTCTTGGAATCCATTCCAGGCTATCAAGATGTCCCCTCGCGCCTTGCCAAGATTCGAGGAGATCAGCAGGCCGCGACGACCTAACCTCGTTGCTATACCACTCGATTGGGTGCGGACCTTCCTTCCAACACCGCGCTGATATTGTCAAGACAGATCATCCCCATCCGAATTCTAGCGCCCATCGTAGCGGAACCAAGATGCGGCAGGAGTACAACCTGTCTCAGTTCGCGAAGGCCTGGATGCAGGTCCGGTTCCCGCTCATAGACATCCAGCCCGGCCCCGGCGAGTCGACCTTCACGCAAGGCCTCAACCAGCGCAGACTCGTCAATGACAGAGCCGCGGGACGTGTTAATCAAAAAGGCTGTCGGGCGCATCAGCCGGAATTGGTCTGCGCCAATGAGATGCTGAGTGTCCTGTGTCAGCGGAACATGCACGGTTATGAAGTCGGCTTCCTTCAAAACGCGGCGGAGGGAGGCCTGGATCCAGCCCTCGCGTCCGGATGAACGCGGCAGCACATGACGACTGTGATACAGCACCTTCATGTGGAATCCCTCTGCGCGATAGGCGACGGCCTGGCCGATACGGCCCATGCCGATCACGCCGAGGGTTGCACCGGACACCTCTGCTCCCAGCATCTGTGTGGGGGCCCAGCCGGTCCACCGGGCAGACCGGACCAGGGTATCGCCCTCTGCCACTCGTCGCGCCGTTCCCAATAGAAGCGCCCATGTCAGATCAGCGGTGGTTTCTGTCAGGACATCAGGCGTGTTGGTGATAATCACGCCACGAGCCCGCGCCGCCGCCACGTCGATATTGTTGTAGCCCACTGCATAATTGGCCACAATCTTGAGCGCGGAGGCGTGATCCAACACCGCGGCATCAATCGTTTCGGTCAAGGTGCAGATCGCGGCTTCGGCTTCCCGCAGGCCCTCCAGCAGAGCAGATGCGCTTGGAATTTCATCGGTGGGAGACCCCGTCAATTGATAACGATCACGCAAGCGGGACATAACAGGATCGGGTAGCAAGCGTGATACATAGAGGGGAGGGGTAGGGACAGCCATCGACCAATCCTCGCCACCTTTACTTGATAATTCCTGCCGCCACAAGCATGCAAAATCCCGGGGCTCAATTATCTTACAGAATCTTCGTTGTCCTCACAATCGCCACGAAGTTGAACTTCTTAATTGAGCTGGAAGTTCCCGGCGATGCGAGAACAAAGATAGCGCGCTTTTTCAACATCCTGTTAGAATGCGCCACGATGACCCTTGTTCTTCCGGATAAGTCCTCGGCGATCGCCAACGACCTTCGGCGCCTTGTCGATGCCGATCGGGTTCGTGACGACTTTCCCACCTTGACGGCCTATGCGGTGGATGCGGGTATTTATCGCATGACACCGAAGGCCGTGGTGTTAGTCGAATCAGAAGAAGACATTCACGCTGTCACCGAGTATGCCGTATCTCGGCAGGTGCCGCTCACGCCTCGCGCAGCCGGCACGAATTTGACCGGCTCGGCAATCGGACCCGGTATCATTCTCGATGTGTCGCGCCTCAACCGAATCCTGGAGATCAACAAGGAAGAGCGATGGGCGCGTGTACAACCGGGTATCGTCTTAGCTGAGCTGAACAAGCAATTAGGCCGCCATGGTCTGCTCTTCGGCCCCGATCCCTCCAGCAGCGACATGTGCAAACTAGGCGGTATGTTGGCCAACAACTCCTCGGGCCCGCACACCTTGCGCTACGGGGCGGTCAAAGATAACGTGACTCGCCTCAGACTATGCCTTCAGTCTGGGTGGTTGGAGGCGCGCGCCTATCCGATCGAGGATCCAATACTCACGAAGGCGTTCTCCGCGCATCCCGCAGTGAAAGAGGCATACCAACTGGTCCACGACCATGTTTCCCTGATCGCGTCGAAGAAACCACGGGTCAGCAAGAACAGCTGCGGATACAACTTGTTTGGATTAGCGGATGGACTAGACAATGGCGTGTGGGACCTGCCGAAGTTATTTGTCGGGAGCGAGGGCACGCTCGGGATTATCAGCGAAGCGACCCTGCGACTGGTTGATCAACCCGTGGCCAGTCTTACTGCGCTCATTCATTTCAAGCAGTTAGAAGAAGTCGGTGACGCAGTGCCGGAGTTGTTACGTCTGGCGCCCAGCGCCCTTGAAATCATGGATGCCAATACGCTGGATTTAATCGGACGGAGTCGTCACGGCATCCCACCTGATGCGGCAGCCACGCTCTTGATTGAACTCGATGCAGAGGGACCGGACATCGACCTTAAGGATCTGGCCCAGCGAATGGCAGCGGTGAGTCGAGGCTATCAACTCGCCGGGGATCTCACCATGGCCTTTGATCGGGAACAACGTGATCAACTCTGGAAAGCCAGAAAAGCGCTCTATCCCACGCTCTACCGATTCGATGCGAAGAAAAAGCCGATCAACTATGTCGATGATGTGGTGGTGCCCGCCGAACGGATCAGTGAGTTGATCCGCTATCTCGAAGACTTCTTTGGAGACCAGCAGGTTCCCGTCGCGATCTTCGGCCATATCGGCAACGGAAACGCCCACATCGTTCCTCTCTTGAACGTGAATGACCGGCAGGATTTTTCCAAAATGGTGGAGGGGTATCACGAGATTCACCAAGCGGTCCTCGGTCGGTTTGGAGGCTCGATTTGCGGGGAGCACGGTGACGGGCGCGTCCGGGCGGAATATGTGCGCCGTATGTTCGGCGAAGAACTCTACGATCTCTTCGTGCGGGTGAAGCGCAGCTTCGATCCAGGTGGGGTACTGAATCCGGGCGTGAAGATCAGCGATGCGCTCTTCACCGACCACATCGACTACCAACGACTATCGAAACCCTGCGCCACCTGCGCGAAATGTAATTCCGTCTGCCCGGTCTATGACGTCTTTCAATCGGAGGACATGAGCTCACGCGGATGGTTCGAGATTGTGACCGCCAAGGATTATAGCTATCTCAACTCCAAGCGGGTGGTGGAGGCTTGTGTGAACTGCAAGTCCTGCCGGACCATTTGTCCCGCCGGAGTAGATGTTTCCGAATTGATCCTTCAACGCCGCGCCGAGCAGCCCAACCGGATGGCCGGCATGATCTTCGGACTGCACGCTCGGCCGTGGTTGTTCGACCCACTGCTCAAGTTGCTCGCCAGAACACAACACTTCTGGGACCGGCCAATGATACGAACCGGGCTGGAGATCCTGACGCGTCCGGTGATGCGTTTGATTGCAAAAACGGCGCGGCTTCCACGAGATATGATACTGCCGAGCCTGGCCACACGGCATTTGCGTGAGCGATATCCTGAGCTGATTCCAACGAGTGATCGAACGATGCCTGGAAAGGTGGCCTATTTCCACGGTTGTGCCGCGAACTACTTTAACGACGGAGTCGGGGATGCGGTCATCGCCGTGCTGCGGAAGCACGGCGTGGAGCCGGAGCTGCCACCGCAACGATGCTCCGGGACACCCATCGAGACCTATGGCCATCGAGAATTAGCCAAGAAGGGCGCGCGCTTCAATCTCAACTCATTGGCGGCTTATGACACGATCGTCACCGGATGCGCATCCTGCACCCTCATGCTGAAAGATTACGCACAGTGGTTTGCGGACGAGCCGGAAGGGCAGATGGCTGAGCATCTGGCGAAACGAGTGAAACACATCTCGGAATTTGTGGTCCAGTCAAAAAGCCAGCCGGCTTGCGGAAAACCGAACTCGGCCTCGCGAAAGGTCACCTATCATTCTTCGTGCCACTTGCGAGCCGCTGGTGTCACGAAAGAACCCAGAACGATCCTGGCCGGCTTGCCGGGTATGGAGTATGTCGAGATGCAGGATGCCGACCGGTGCGCTGGCGGTGCGGGAACTTACATGATCAAGGACTACGACACCTCGCAAAAGATTTTCGTCCGGAAACAACGCGCGATCGAACAGAGTGGAACCGACATCGTCGCCACGAGTTGTCCGGCCTGCATGATTCAGCTCAAAAACGGACTTCGTGGGAAGACTGAGGTAAGACATGTGGCTGAATTGTTACGTGAGGCGTATGACGCAGGTGAGCAGGAGCCGAACGGCAAGGATGAACCAAGAGCATGAGATTCAAGCAGGCCGACGTGGTGGTTCTCGCTCTGGCGATCCTCGTGGTAACCGGCGTCGCGTTGCTTCCGTCTCCGCGAGACAAGAACCCCTTGGTGCCGACGAATGCCGATCATCAAGGAGTGGCCTCTGAGAAGGACTGTGTGACATGTCACACAAAGAATGGCGTGCAGCCGCTACCTGGGCGACATCCGAAGCGACAGGACTGTTTTCGTTGCCATCGAGGAGGTAAGGATGCGTGAAGGAGTCATTATATGGTAACCGTGCTGATTCTGGGACTGACGTTACGTGAGAGCGTCGGTGAGTCCGAGTTGGAACTGGTCCTACTAGAGCCGACAACCGTGAAAAAGTTGATC
>JBQTHT010000055.1:0-6313 GCA_052389595.1 Nitrospiraceae bacterium | reverse complement strand
TGCAGCATCGTCACCAATGCGGCCAGTCCGAACCCAAACATCGTCAACGTGGCCGGAAGCGGTATGGCTGCGACCTGTGCTGTGCCTTGGAGCGTGAAGGTCGCGCCCTGCACGAATGGCTTATTCTTGAACAGCCGATCCCACGCGATATCGAAACTGGACGTTTGCGAATTAAAGCTGCCGATAGCCGTCCCGCCGATCTTCCAGGCTTTGAGGCTGTCGCCTTTGGAGACACCGAGGAACAGTGAGTTTAAATCCACGGTGATCTGTGAGCCGTTGATCGTGGCGGATGGCGCAGCGTTGCCCTGCACGCCGCTGGTAAACAGGGAGAAGGTCTTGTTGCCCTTCGTGACAGATGGAAAGATGTCCGGAAGTGGCTGATACTGTCCCATGACGAGCACGCCCTGTGTGCTGAAGCTCTTCTCCACTGTGCCAAAGAACCCGAGATCGAGTTCAATGCTGCCTCCCGTCAGAGTGAGCTGACTGACCGGCATGGCGTCGGCCGATGCTGCCGCGCTCGAAAGAAAGAAAACGAGGACCAGCACCTGGACCAATTTGACCGCAAGGCTCATGTTGAAAATCCTCCTCGGTTAGAAATACAAATGCCTGAAGGTCGATCGACATTCAGGCTAGTAGTTAAGTGATCGGGGAACGGAGTCGGTGTCTGGATTTCCACCTTCCGCACATCCTCCTTTCATAAAGACAACGCCTGACCGAAGTCTGAGCCGACAGGGAACGGATGTTCAAGGAGGTTTGTTAAGAGGGTGTTACATCGAGATCAAATTGTGGATAAAAAAAGGACACAACCCACCCGAGACGCCTGAGAGCGCCTTGAGCAGGTTGTGTAGAAAGGAAGGTTGCTGCTTCTGCAGTTCTTAGCGAGGTGCTTTACTAAAGAACACTATCTCCAAACTTCACACGATCCTTCGCAATTTTGAAAGCACAACGCCCACTAATCCGGTACCGAACAACAATATCGATGCCGGCAACGGAACTGGAACGAGATCCGCATTGCCGAGAAGGGTAAGTCGCAAACCCGCCCAAGGATGGCCGGGATGAGAACTTCCATACAGATGATCCCAGCTGATATTGAAATCCTCGGTGACAGGATTGAATGTTCCTGTCGCCATGAGCGGAGGCTGATTGCCGATGTTCAAGGATATCCCACCAATGCCCAACCCGGGGCCGGTGATGCTGGCAAACATGGATTGCAGATCCACAGTCATGGTCGATCCGGTGACGCTGCCCGTTGGAGTCGGCAACCCACCTGGATTGGCTTGGGTTGTGATTTGGAAGGTATAGGGACCAGCCGCAATCGGAGCAAAGATATTCGACGGTGGCTGATACTGGCCCATGAGCAGAGTTCCGGGCGCGGTGAAATTTACTGGCGGACTAAAGGGCAGCCCATCCAGCTTAAAAGCGACCGACCCACCCGTAATATTCAGTTGAGAAACTACGGTGGCCTCCGCGTTGCCGCTCGTGATCCACAACAAACTGATCACCCCCACGCTCACTAGCCACACGTTCTTCATCAAGGTGTTACTCTTCATACGTCGCCCTTCATGTGTTGGTCGGGAGTCCGAAGGAGTATACCTCCGGACTCCTCGACACCCGATTCGTTAGGGAAGGTTGTTGCCTGTGTTCACGCAGGTCGGCATGGATGCTTGCTGCGCCAGACTCTTCCAGAGCACCGGACCCTTGTCGGCGTTTTTGGTCACACGCATCTGCTGCGGTGAGGTCCAATAGGCGCCGACGATAGGTAGATTGTTGATCACGTTCGGGTCTTCCACGGTCGCCAGATAGGCATTGACCAACGTGAGTTGGTCGCCGACCGGTGGATTGGTCTCACGAGTGTTGAACGCTTCGAACACCCAATACTGGAACTTGCCGCAACGCTGGTTCTCTTTCTGGTTGCCGGCGTAGAGAACCTCCAGACGGCGGGCTTGTCCACCGTCAACCGAAACAACATAACCGGCCGCCGGGTTCACGGTAGCAGCCTGTTCCGCTTCCATATAGGCGATGGCTGTGGGATGGGCAGGACGCGGGCCGGGGAACGGGAATGGATCGTTGGAGGGAATCGTGGGAGCAGAGTTGCCTTGAATGCAATCCCTCACGTCGCTGTTGGAGATGCCCCAGAAGCTGGTGGGCCCGGCGCCCGTGGCCAAGGTCAGATTGAAGGTGGCGCTGTTGGCGGGAGAGGCGCCCGTGTGCTCGTTCGCATCCTTCAGAATGGTCTGATCCAATGCCGCCTTAGTACCCGATCCTGCTCGACGCCCGCAGATGACCACCGTCTGAGTGTCTGAGCCGTTCACGACGTTATCGCCGTTGGTATCGGCTCCAATGCCGTTGAGTTGCGTCCAGGATGTAATGTTCCGGGAGAGAAGTCCTTCGACCTGCAATTGGGTGAGATTCGGGACATTCCCGATCACTGCGCCTGTCGAAGGATTCACCTGCTTCACCGCGCTCCCGAGGACGATGGCAAAGGGCACGACCACCGGCCGGGTTGTCGAGATACCCACCATACTCCGAGGGCCGCTGACGATTGAGCCCTGGATCACGCCGCCATTCCACCCGGTCGTGGTTTGGCCGAAGGAACTGCCGTCCACGTCCGAGACGCCCAACGTCACATCAATGGCGCCGGCCAGCCCTGGATTCGGGCTGAACTGCGTGCAGCTCGGGTACAAGTCAAACGTCCGACCTGATGGATGCACCTGAGCGAGAAGAGGGGCCCCACAGGACGCCGTATTCTCCAACACGTATACCTGCTGCGCACCGGCCGTTCCCGGGTTGCTGCGGATCTTATCGATCCCATCACTTGACCCAGTGGACTGGTAGCGAAATACCAGGCTTGGGAGCCCGACGCCCGGATTCGTCCCCGCGCAGGTCCAAGTGATAAACTTCGCGCCCGCGATGGTTGCGACATCGATAAACATCCGTGGATTCGCCGCGCCGCTCACGCTATTGGGAAATCCGCTCATAGGATTGTCGCACAGTAGGATCGGCACTTCCTCCACGAACGGCTTCGCGGCCGACGCGCCGGCGACGTTTAACGGCGTCTGGGCCTGAGCCGAGACCGCCAGCCCGATAGCCGGCAGTAAGCCGGCAAGGGCCCATGCGAATGTCTTGCGTGATTTCATAATCGTTCTCTCCTTAATAGGTGAATCTGTTGTTAGGACCTCGATGACTTGCTGAACCGGGTTTCCATCTTCTCTAACAATGTTCTTCACGTGACTATGCCGCTTGTTTTTTCATGAACGAGCGACGAGCGACCCCCACCAGCCCGACCAGACCGGTCCCAAACAGCACCACAGCCGCCGGCACCGGGACCACGGCTGGATTGCCGAGGAACAAGGTTCCTCCTGCCGTCAATAAAGCGTTGCCCATCAATGTGTATTCTTCCAAGGCGATGTCGATGTTATGCATGGTTAGACCGGACCCAATCACTTGCTGAATGTTGTAGCCCATGCTGCCATTCAGTCGTCCGGAGGTGCCCATGACCGCGGTGAAGGAATGGGCAGCAGCCTTTGAGGTCAGCGAAGGATTATTCGCCGTCGCTCCACCGGTGGCGGCGCCATGTTGACCCTGCCACAACCCGAAGTTATCGGCTGCTAAGGCTGGGAAAGAGTTATTTCGTTGCGCCTCGCTGGGAAGACCAGGCAAGGAAGTTCCCAGCTTGAAGCTAGTGCTGTCGGAGGAGATTCCGAGCAGCGTGTACTGCAGACCCGTCGTAGCCCCGATTTGGATCTGCGACAAATGGCCCGGATCAATTTGGAATGTGTTACTGACTCCAGGCGCCAGAAGGCTGCTGAGGCTGCCGAGGTTGCGTTAGTACTCGGTGTCGCCGCCGTAGACGACCAGCGCGAGATCGCCGTTCGGGAATCCGAGGGCGTGCGCCTGATTCGGCGTCCCGGCGATGGCTATTGCAGACACTGCAACGAATGCTGCAAAAAGCCGCTTGAAACTCTTAGACCCTTTCGTCATATGATCCTCCATCTGTGTTGAACAGTGAACATCGCTAGAGATACATGATCTTGACCGGACAAGTCTGTCGACTCGGTCTCACATTCCCTGACGCTGGCCCCCCCTCACCTCCCCTCCTCTTGCGATTAGGTTGTCTCTTCTGCCGCGCTCCTTATCTCTTGCTTGTGTTAAATCCGGGTAAGGAGACCATTGAGTACCAGTTAACACTGTGTAAATTTTCCGGCAGGATCATGGGTGATCAAAAATAGTCGTGCCTAGAGGTTTAGTCTTAACCTCATCCTACGGCCTTGATTGGTCGACTGGCTGGCGCGAGGGGGGTGGAAGAAGACGAGGAAACGGTGTTAGCCTGTTCTGGAAACCAAAATTAAGGGGATTTGCAGACCGTGTTATGCCGGAGGGAAAAACTTGACGACGATCGCGCGATCCATGCCTTCGGGAGGAGGCCGCACTTGAGTCAGCTTGGCCAGCGCGTCAAGTGCCGACTGGTCAAAGAGCAAGCTGCCGGAAGAGTTGACTAGTCGATATTCCAACACATGCCCTTCAGCATCGATGACCAGCTCACACAGCACCGCGTAGTCCAAATTGTCGGGGAGCGCAGGCGGTTGGCTGTACTTCTGCTGAATGGATGCGGTCAGCAAATCGGCATAGCCGGAGATTTTGCCGCGGCCCTGACCGATCGCGAACGGAGTCGTGTCCACGTGAGCGGAAGTCGGGCGCTCGGCCGCTATCGGCGGGGGTGTGGCCTGCGGGGGTGGAGGCGGCGCTTCTTTGGGCTCTGGTTTCGGAGGCGGTGGGGGTTCCGGCTCCGGTTCCTTTTCAGGGGGTGGCGGCTCCGGCGGCTTTTCTTCTTTTTGAAATGCGTTCAGCTTATAGACTTTGATAAGATTTTGGCCGAATTCCGTCTGTGAGAGCCAGTACAATCCCCCACCCATCAGCACGTGGACAAAAGCCACGATGGTCAGGGTCGTGCCGAGTTTACTTTTCTGTTTTTGGAACCCTTGGTATCCTGCCATTTCTTGAGGACGTGACGCGTGACGCGTATGAAGTTGGAGAAGTGAATCTAAGAATTACAGATGCGCCAAAGAGATCCTCTTCAAGACGTGAAGCGTGATGCGTACTATCATTTCAAGACAAGCAAGAATCCTCAGGACCTCGTCACGCGTCACGGTTAACGCAATCACGCGGCTTCACAGGCCGTCGGCTGTTGGCTTGGTGGCCAGGGCGAGGTCTTCGATCGGAATCCGTTGTAAGACATCCAAGACTGCCACGACATGCTTGTATTCCGCACCGGCATCGCCCTTGAGCACAATCGGTAACTTGCCGTCCTTGGCCTTCTTCAGATCGCGCAAGATGCCTTCCAGTTCACCGATCTTCACGCGTTCTTCGTCCAAGAAAATGTCTCCGGTCTTCTTCACCGAAATCGTGCGCGTGGTCGTTTCCATGTCCGTCTCGTGCGGGGTGGACTCCGGCAGCTTGAGTTCGATGCCCTGCACCATCGCCGTGGTGGTGATGATGAAAATGACCAACAACACCCAAGCCAAATCCAAGAGCGGCGTGATATTGATATCCGCCACCGCCCCATGCGCACTTCTGGAAAAGCGTCTCATGTCTTCCTCTCTTAGGGAGTGACTAGTGAGTTGTGATTGGTGATTCCAAGGCAATCGGATGATTGGTGATTGGTAATAATAGTGATTGGCATGAACGCCTCGGTGTTTGTAATCACGAATGACCAATCACTAGTCACTCTTAACGGGATCAATGCGCTGCCGCCGCGCCCATTTCCGGTTCGGCTCGGTGCCCACCGTGGGGCCGGTATTGCTCGATATCCTCTTCGGCGATGACCTGCGCGTCCTTAGGCTGCAAGAAGTCCGTCATGAACACCGTCTCTAAATGCGCGGCGAAATTATCGAGCTCCATCGTCAAGGTCTTAATTCTAGTAATAAGATAGTTGTAGCAAAAGAGCGACGGGATCGCGACCATCAACCCAGCGACGGTGGCGATCAAGGCGGAGGCCACTCCGGGCGCCATGCTTGCCAAGCTCGCCTGCTGGACCCGGCCGATACCGGAGAACGTATCCATCACGCCCCAGACCGTTCCCAGCAAGCCGATGAAGGGTCCGCCGGAGATCGCGGTGGCCAAGACGATCATCCCCCCCTCCAAACTGACGGCCGCTTCGCCAAGCACCCGTTCGAGGGCGATGCGAACGGCGCTCATGCCGTGGTGGGGAATCTTGATATTCCCATACTTCTCCTGTTGCGCTTTGAGTTCTTCACAGCCGCCGTAGTAAACGTCGTACATGGGGGCGCCGTTGAGTTGTTTGATGTGGCCTTTT
>JBQTHT010000054.1:0-2364 GCA_052389595.1 Nitrospiraceae bacterium | reverse complement strand
CAAACCATGGCGTCTTTCAAGGATGAATTTAGGATGTTTCTTTCAAGAATCCAGCCGCCGCTTCTCAGGAGTTGTCGGGGCTTGCCGAACTCAGATAATGAGCCCGCATAGTCTCTATGCGCGTAGGCAGCCTCCGCGAGGCGATTTTTGAAGAGGTCGGTACCGATCACTGATCGAGGGGTGGCTAGGGTGAGGATCTGCCTGTTCGTGGGTCCGCTGTGGAACCTGATCGAGCGTTTATGAATGCACGGAGCGTCGAGACGGCGAGGAATTCCTTTGAGATTCCGGCATCGTCACGGTCGTCCCGAAAAAGTTGGCGCCGTTGCCTCTTCAAGACAAGTGGTGGTCCATTTGAGATTTGGCCGCACGGCGCCGGGTTCTTTCCCCTGCCAGCCGAAATGCCGTCCCCCAAGTTCCAACACTTCAAATGTGACCGCGTCCTCCTGGCGATAGATTACTCGACCCCGATTTTCGACGACCAGCACTACCACTCGATGCATCCCGCTGTTCAGCAAGTTCCCAGGCACATGGCACACATATCGAAATAGACCAGCCTGCAGGGAGCTATCTTCCAACGTCGTCTGGCTCCCCGATCCTGTGCTAAAGGCCAGTACCTGTTGCTCGGTATAGAGCTGCAGAGTGATGTCGAGAACCGTGTTCGGAACCAGATTCCAGAAGTCCACTTCGATCTCGAACGGTTTGTCCATTGCAATCAGTTGCGGTCGAACTTCGTTTGGACCGCGCACGCCTATACGGCGAAGGCGCACGATATGATTGCCCGGTGCTTGGTCCGGATCGTTCCATATCTGCTCTGTCAATGTCGAAACAGAGGATCTCAAGTAGTTTGAGACGACCTCTGTTGGCTTCCCATCTTCGATGATCTGGCCGTCATGAAGCCAAATTGCTCGATGGCACAAGCTTTGAACAGCGATCATGTTGTGACTCACAAACAGAACCGTTCGGCCTTCTTTAGCGACGCCCTCCATTTTCCAGAGACATTTCTTTTGAAACACCGCATCACCGACCGCCAGTACTTCATCGATGATCAGGATTTCTGGTTCGAGATGGGCGGCGACAGCGAAGGCCAATCGGACGCACATGCCGCTGGAGTAGTGTTTAACGGGGGTATCGATGAACTTTGCCACCCCGGCAAAGGTCACAATCTCCTCGAACTTCCGCTCGATCTCTGCCCGCGTCATGCCCAGAATGGCCCCATTGAGGTAAACATTCTCACGGCCGGTCAGTTCCGGATGAAATCCGGTTCCTACCTCCAAAAGAGATGCTACTCGACCGCAAATATCCACGATGCCTGCTGATGGTTCAGTAATTTGAGACAGGATCTTAAGTAACGTACTCTTTCCTGCGCCGTTGCGGCCGATAATACCGACCACTTCACCAGGCTTGATGGTAAACGACACATCTCTGAGAGCCCAGATCGACTCTTCTGGACTGTCACGACCACCCGGACAGCGATCCAGCAGCGTCCTCGCCCACCGCACTGGACGAATGAGGCTCTCGGTCAGAGTTTCACGCAATGTGCTGTAGTCGTTGACCAGTCTGCCAATACAGTACTGTTTGCTGAGATTTTGAACATGGATCGCCTGATCAGTCATGTATCACTCACACGATATCTGCAAAGGTTCTCTCCATTCGCCGAAAATAGTACAGACCGGTAATGAAAAGCGCGCAGGCTGCCCCCGAGGAAACCATGATCATGGGACCGGGTGCCGTTTGCGCCCCAAGCAGAGCCCAACGGAAGCCTTCTATGACGCCGACCATAGGATTAAGACCATACGCGGTACGCCAAGGCTCAGAAAGCAAACTGCTCGGGTACGCGATCGGTGTCGCAAACAACCAAAACTGCGTCAGGAACGGAATCGTGTAGCGCACATCCCGGAACTGGACATTCATCGCAGAGAACCACAATCCAATACCCAAGGCGGTCACGAATGCCAGTAGCAATAGGAACGGCAGCCAGATGACGTTCGTGGTGGGGACTGTGCCGTAGACGAGCATCATGGCGACAAGTACGATGAAGGTGAACACAAAATCGACGATCCCGGACAGCACGCTTGAAATGGGAATAATCAGTCTGGGGAAGTACACCTTCTTGAGCAAGTTGGCACTTTGGACCAAGCTATTGGACGACTGGGTCAGGCCGTTCGCAAAAAAGGTCCAGGGCACGAGGGCCGCGTAGGCAAAGATCGGATAGGGAATCCCATCGGAAGGCATCTTCCCGAGCTTGCCAAAAAATAGGGTGAAGACCACCATCGTAAGCAGCGGTTATACGCCTTCATCTGCTCCTCGTCGTAGCACTTTTCGGTCTTGAAGCGAGTGCCTACCGTCGAGTCCAGAATGCAGTAC
>JBQTHT010000053.1:0-17408 GCA_052389595.1 Nitrospiraceae bacterium | reverse complement strand
TCCCATTGGTCGTCGCGCAAGCGCAGCATCCGGGCGCATGGTAGGTTGTTGTTTGCATCGAGACAACCATTTTGAGATAGGTTCTAGACTGAGCGCTACGAACGTGTGGAATCTTCTAGAATCATTGGCTGTGTCGAAACTCTTGATACTACCCGGCGGAACTCTCGAGGCCAGGTCCACATGGGACATCGACAAGGTTTTTGCGAAATATGAATGACAACATGATTCACGGTGTCAGGTGACATAGAACCCCTACCGTGAATACCGAAAAGACTCGGCTGGATTGCGTCCTATCTATATGGAAATCGGCCTTGTTCTGAGGGAGTGTCGAGACTTAATGCCTGTATCCGTGGGAAAGGAGCCAGGGAGTCTTCAAAACCTCCCAGCATTCTTCGGCATCAGAGAGCTGGAGGTCGATTCTCTCGAAAGGTTGATGCATGCGTTGCGACCGCTGGGGCAACCGATCGAGGTGACTGTATGGCTGAACGTCTTGACACGTTCACCAACGATTGAGGCGGACTTCGCCGAACAATAACAAAATCCCAAATGCCACGTAAGAAGCCTAGGCCGTAGCTGAAGTGATAGGTGGCAAAAACCATCGGAAGAATGGGAAGTAACTTCCACTGCTTGCGACCGGCCGTCGCGAACGAGGCTACGAGAAGACTTGCGAGATAGAGGCCGAGCAGGCCTATAAAACCCCAGATAACGGACGGCCACCACAAAGAAGCGAGCAATAGTAAGTTCAATGACAGAATAAATCCAGCTGGCACAACATGGCGAATTGAGGCCGGTAGGTGATGCTTTTGAATCACGCGGACCTTCCAATAACCGTATTGTCTATACTGTCGAAACAACTCGGTCAGGGTCCCTCTCGTGCGATACCAGCTCTTGATCTGCGGAGATTGCCAAATCTTGCCGCCGAATCTTACGAGACGCAAGTTGAACTCATCGTCCTGATTACGGACCAGTTCCTCATCGAACAGCCCGATTCGCGAAAACACCTCGCGTGGCCAGCAGCCGTAGGGTACCGTATCAACATAGCCCTCATAATGAGGATCATGGAATCGCGCCCCGCCGACGGCAAAAGGAGAATGAAACGCGGCGGCAATAGCTTTTTGGACATAGCTTGTTGCCCATGTCAGGGCGGGACCGCCGACGTTGTCTGCCCCGGTTTGCCGCAGCACGGCGATGCACTGGCTGACGTAATCCTTGGCATACACGGTGTGCGCGTCCATACGGAGAATGAATTGGCCACGAGCGATCGCAATGGCGGCATTAAGACCGCTCGATACCATGCGTCCGGGATTATCGATGACTCTTAGGCGACTATCTTCTAGAGCTAGCCTTCTAAGGATGTCGCATGTCCTGTCCGTTGACATGCCGTCAGCCGCAATTACCTCAAATCTTTCTGGCAGCGGCTCCTGGTCAAGGATAGAGCGCATACACTCTTCGATGGAGTCTTCCTCAGCGCGGCACGGTACTATGACCGACACTTCTACGTTTGACCAAGTCCTAGAGGTGTCAACTGTCATGGTGAAACGCTCAAGAGAACCTTCGCGATCTGACTCTGGGTGAGTGCGAGTGCAAGATGTGCTCGAGACACTTAGAACGACATGAAGCTGAATCGAGCCATGACGTCGCCAGACCCATCCGACGGGTGCAAGATAGTGACGTCGCTAGCGCTGACAATCCGCACAAACAAATACTCACCGTGCAACCTGGTTCAGATATTCTTCGATGTTGGTATACCCATCGCCGGTGGTATCCTGTGGGCCATCGGAGGGGTCATTGGGATTCAACCCATGTGCGGTCTCCCACGCATCCGGCATGCCGTCATGATCGGCGTCAGGTGGTGGTGTCCCCGACGCTAGTACGGGCCAGCCGCCGACCTCTGACGGGTCTTTGGGCCAGATGCCGGTACTGTTGCGCACATCGGCCACCACGCGAGCATCGGTACTATCACGTGGAAAGGCCCCCGCTTGGTTCAGCACCTCGTCGTAGGCGTGCTGGGCACTTGTGGTGGTAACTTGCGGATAGGGATAGCGTTGCGTCTGTACAGGAAAGACGCCATTCGTGTCCCAGAGGATCGCACTCGGCGGAGACGCCACCCCAGATAAGGGCATCGCGGCTCCTGCTGGGGTATACCGACCATGATTGTCCTGTAGATAGATGCCTGAAGCCGCACTATAGGGTTGCCAGCCGATCGCACGAATCTCGTTGTGGCCGAGATTGTTTTGCCAGGCATTCGGACCGTCTTTGAAATAGTTCCCGACAAAGTTGGCGAGCACCGGTCCATACACGGGATTGATCTGGACATCCGTCCCGTTCCCGTCGAACTTCACATTGTTCACGAAGTCAAGGCTGCCTTGCGTGATCTCCGGCCAGCGAATATACGTATGGGCATAGAGGCTGTGATGCACAGACACGTTCCCGGCTTGAATCAGCAGGCCTTTGTTCTGGCAGGTCGAGCACTCCAGACTTTCGTAGATCAGACTCCATTGGACGGTGACGTTATCGGAGCCACCGATCACAGCCACCAGATCGTCCGTCCCCCAACTGATCGAACAGTGGTCATAGATATGGTCATGTGTTGCTCCGCCCGTTTCATAGCCATTTGTTGTAATACCGTTGGCGTTCGTACCCCGGTTGTACCACGCAGATGGGCCAGGCCGGATGCGCAAGTGGCGCAGAATGACGTGACTAGCGCGGTCATAGATGCCGCCGTCCTTGAGCGCAAGCGGCATGCCCGTGCCGTCATACGTCACATAGTCATGGCGGATCACGATGTCGAAATCTTGGAGACTGATCGTGCCAGAGACGGTGGGGAGACAGATGCGCGGCCCGGTTTCGACTTCGAGGCATTGCCGGAGGCTCCCCGGACCTTCGTTGCTCAGGTTACTGACCAGAATCACGCGCCCACCCCGCCCGCCTTGCGCACAACGGCCAAAGCCCTCCGCGCCTGGGAAGGCAATCTGCTTTCCATGGGGACATGGTTCTGCACTAGAAGATGCCAATGTCTGAGAAGGAGTAGGGGCCGGAGTTTGTACATGACCGCGGTCACTATCAACGGATTCACCACAGGACATCGTGGTGAGTACAACGAAGATAGGCCATAGTAGAAGACGCACTTGCAGGTTCCTAAAAGTAAAAATGTGGGCTACGGCGTTCACGCCTCAGACAATTCGATGCCGTCAGTGAAGATTGGTTTCTTACCCTTTCACTGTGCTATGGCGACAAAGAGCCTTGATCCTCGCAGCCAGAAGTAAGGTTTCTTTCGGTTGCACAATTATGGTCTTCCAGTAGGGGAGCGTAGTCATACGCGGACTGCACTTTGCCGGCCAAGCCTTAGAAGATCAATACTTCCCTGTGGCATAGATTTGGCTCACAGAAGGCCCTGGAGGGTTAACCAATCGTGCGATCGGCGCGAGCAAGGCTGCCAGACGAGACCAATGACAGCCCAGCGCTCAAGGAAGGGGAACTATGATGGGGATGCAGAAACTTAATATTCTTCTGCTCTTGTTGCTTATCCTATCCATCCTCACCCCTAGTGGATACAGTCAGGGTCAAACCGGCTCGTCTGCCGGATATACCGTGATTGCGTCTCCTGGCACCGTCGTTCCCAACGGCAACATCACAGTCCAATGGCGCGCTCCGAGCACGCATTCCCCCCAAGATTGGATCGGTCTCTATCTCGTCGGCCTTGCTGATTCTGGCTCAGCCATCATCGCTTTTAAGTACGTCCCGACCGGCACGAGCGGTATCATGTCGTTCAAAGCTCCGAACACGCTAACTCCACATACCTACGAGTTCCGATATTTCCTCAACAATGGTTACGCGAAGACAGCAACGAGTAATGCGGTCAACGTGACACGGAAAACGTCCACCTCACCAGCTCCGGCTCCAATTCCAAGTCCGACACCACCGACACCACCTCCTTCACCGACGTCCCCGCCTGCGACGACAAGCGGCACGGCAACACCCACACAATCGTCTCCTCCGCCTCCGCCTCTATCTGTGGGGTATACTGTCTTTGCCACCCCCGCTACCATTGCCAAAGGTGGTACCATAACGGTCTCCTGGCGCGCTCCGAGCACTCACTCCAGTCAGGATTGGATTGGACTGTACCTGGTTGGGATTCCCGACACTTCGTCAGGCGTCATAACCCATAAATATGTCCCGGCTGGCACGGTGGGCGTCATGACTTTCACGATCCCTAGCACGCTGAGTCCACATGCCTACGAATTCCGCTACTTTCTTAACAATGGCTTCTCAAAAACTGCTACTAGTAATCCGGTGACTGTTTTAGTTGGCACCGCGCCCACCTTGTCTCCCGCGCCTCCACCGCCCACGCCTTCTACAACTCCACCTCCTCCTTCGCAGACATCGACGCCTTCTACTGCAGGGACATGTCCCAATGGGAAGCAGATTGCCTTCCCAGGCGCGGAGGGCTTTGGCCGCTGTGCGCAAGGCGGGCGGAGTGGGCGCGTGATCGAGGTCACGAACCTGAACGACGAGGGACCGGGCAGTTTCCGACAATGTGCACAAGTGGAGAGCGGTCCGCGCACTTGCGTCTTCCGAGTCTCCGGCACGATCGGGCTTAATACCTACGACATTGAGGTCACGAATCCCTATCTTACGATTGACGGTTCTACGTCGTCGGGTGGCATTGCACTCAAAGACGGCGGGCTCTGGATCAGGGCAAGTCATGTCATTGTGCGTCATCTCCGTGTGCGCCCTGGTCCGGCGTCGCTGATTCAGCGTGGCTCGAATGCCAACGGCATTTCGATTCAGTCGAGCGCGACCGGACCGATCAGCGATGTCATCATCGACCACGCTTCGGTGAGTTGGGGTACGGATGATCTGATGTATTCCATCTTTGGCTCGGATAACGTGACGATCCAGTGGAGCATTCTGTCGGAAGCACTGGAATGTGCCCAGTGTGGCGGGAAAGGACTGCTATTGGATGCGAAGAACACCACGGTCCATCACAGCCTCTACGCACACACCTACATCCGGTGGCCGCAAATGAACAAGGGCAATGTCGATTTCGTGAACAACGTGAAGTACAACGGCAACGGGACGGATGCGCAACTCCAGCCGGTGTATGGCCCGATTCTGGCGAACTTCGTCGGCAACTACTTCAAGGACGGTCCGAGCGCCTGGACGCAGAACCTCGGCTACAGCGAAATTCGAGCGATCGGAAACGAGGTGTACGGCTCCTCATCCGGGATCTTCGTGCAGGGCAATATCGGCCGCTACACGCCAGCTGGCGCGTCAATGCCCCTCTGGGGACTGGCCACCCCGGATCGCGCGATCATCTGGAACGATGGTGGCGGGTTTTCGGTCCTAGCGCAGCGCTATCCCTATCCGCAAGTCACCACCACAAGCGCGCAGCAAGCCTACGAGGACGTGCTCAATGGGGCCGGAGCCTTTCCTCGCGATAGCGCGGATGTGCGCATCGTCAATGATGTGCGCAACGGCACGGGTCGATGGATTGTCGATCCGAGCGATGTCGGTGGCTGGCCCGTACTGGCGTCGGGGACGCCACCGCCTGACACCGATCATGACGGCATGCCGGATGCGTGGGAGACCGCGCATGGGTTGAATCCCAATGATCCCTCCGATGGCCCACAGGATACCAACGGTAATGGCTATACTAATGTCGAAGAATTCCTTCATAGCCTACACATACAAGCACCTTAACAGCCGTGGCTCTAGCGAACATCCGTGCTTTACAGGCGGGGCCAGCCCGCAGACTGGAGTATCGAGTAATTTTTCGTTCTGTTGGTTGACACCTGTTGTGCGATCTCAGCTGTCGTTACCGGAAAGAGTCTCACGAAACATCCGGGGCTGCGTCGTTACCGGAGCTTTTGCGCAAACAGCAGGACGCCAGGTGACACGTTCACTTTCGCAAAGGTCAGTCTATAAATCAGTTGGGGCAGGAGATAGGCAAGTCGTGTCCCGACGCTCATGCCGCGCCATGAGATAGTCGGAGCCCAGGGCTCAATTTTCACACGCTCAAATCCGATTTCAAACAGGATAGCGGCAATGCGTTCGATAGATATCGTGTGGAACTGCCCTTGGAGGATCCTAGAAAGCCTCGCGTCTCTTTCGGATCGTCCCGGGAGTAAGGCACGGGTAACGCCCAGAACAAACCGCTTATTCGACAGCCGCATCGCAAGGACTCCACCCGGTTGCAGAAGACGGTAGAATAGCTGAAGTGTCTCATGAGGGTCCCAGGCAAAACAGAAGCTATCATTAGCCGTGATGGCCGCAAAATTCTTTTCAGGGAAACCCGCCTCTTGAAGTTCCCACCCAGCCCGGACATCAAATCCCTTCATACGGGCGTCCTGTACCGCAATCTCATTGGGATCGAATCCACTGGGAGTCCAACCGACTTCGCACGCCAAAATCAGGAACTCGCCGAAGCTGCATCCGAAATCGAGTAGCGTACCGGGCGTCGTCCATTTTGACAGCTGCATGAGAATGCGCTTCTGGACCGACTCCTTCGCCTGTGCTATTTGAGTTGCCCGCACTGGATCGTTATAGGCAGCCTTGGCACAGTTACGAAGAATGACATCCGGTGTTGGTACCGGATACACAAACCAACCTCGGCAGGACCGACATTCCCACCACGTGGGATAAATCGGCAAGGTGCCTAGCTGGCGATAGATCTGCCGAAACTCAGCCGAAGATATTCCGGCAGTTTTATTACACAAACGGCATCGATCTGGTGTGAGAAGGTCAGTCATTGTGGTTCTCCAATGACGTTTCTGAAATCCGTTCCCTCCCGAGCAGAAAAGAAAGCATGCCACTGGCCTTTTTGACTAACCGATTCCGTGGAAATAGCCCTCTCACCAGATTGACGCCCTGCAAGGCGAATTGATTGGCGAACGGCCGTATAAGTGGATGAAGGGTAAAGGCGCGATGTACCGGATTCGCCTCAAACCCCACCTTCTGTTTGTAAAGATGCAGCCCGCCGGTCTGATCGGTCTCCTGGATAGAACTGAGACCGTAACTGACCGTTTTCATGTTTCCCTTCGCCAAGTAATGACGCAATACGAAGCTGGCGAGCCCATCATTAGGGCATAACGTCCGATGATGATCGGCGGAAAAGCATCCTTCAATTTCGACCCAATCATCCACGACCGCCAGCGTCATGAACGCCACCAAAACCTCGTCTTTCCAGGCCCCGATGGCGCAGTGGGAAGGATTGGAGGAGAACCGTGCCAGTCGTTTGCGGAAATGGCCAAGTGTTCCATCGGACAGTCCCACTCTCAGACGAGTATCCCGGTAGGCTACGTATCCCTCGGCGAGAACGGTGGGCCAATCGATGAAGCACATGCGCAAGCTTCTGTTCGCCCGTCTTGCATCCCGCCGGCCTGTAACATTCAGACCTTCCAATCGGTAGCACTTATTGGTGCAGACATACAGCCAGGCGTTTGCCAAATGACTATCGTCCGGCGGGAGTAGATAAGCGGCGGCCACAGACCGGCCTCGCCAGAGGACGCTTTCGACTTCCTCACTAGAAGGAGGAACTAAACAAAACGTCGGCACACGCATCATCGCGAATGATTCATACTTCACCCAGTAGGTCCCGGACGCCCCGGGAACGAGTCGCATTCCGGTTTTTAAGAGAAGGGACGCATAATTATTGATGGACAGCGGTATGGCTTCTGCCGATTGGGAACTCATGTCGAGATCATGTTCCAGACGCCGAGGCGGGCAAATCGGCGTCATTCGCAGCGGACAGTCACGCATTCGGGCTTGCGGCAACCTGATAGCGCCTTTTCATAGACCTGCTTAATCCTCATACCCACGCGTTCGAGAGTCAGCTCTTGAACATGTTGCCTTCCGCGACTCCGCTCTCGTGTTGCGACCATCAGCGATAACCAGTCACCGAGTTCGTGATGGTCTCGTGAACACACGTAACACCCATAGACACCCTGTAATCGTTCGCGGATGTCGCCGCAGGCAGTCGCTACAATCGGCAGATTGCAGGCCAGCGCTTCCTTGATCGTATTGTTGGACCCTTCGTGGCGGGAGGTCAACAGCAAGGCATCGGCAGCATTGTAAAGAAGGGGCATCTTGTCGGGAGATTCATGCTCGAACACATACATCCGCAAATTGCCGACGGTCTTCTTCGCCTCGTTATAAGCTGCATGTGCAAGCGCAGGATCTTTCACCCAGGCGCCCTTTCGATCCATGAAGAGGACAACCGGGTCTTGATGATCCCACCCCAGGGAAGTACGTGCCTCAGATTGCGGCATGGGTTGGAACAGTTCCAGATCGATCCCGTTCGGAATCACGTCACACTTGTTGCGCAACGAAGGAACCCACAAGGCTTGCCGTAGTTCCTCACTTTTCGCGATCGCGCGCCGGCAACCAATCGCTCCCATGCGCGACAGAAGTCCAGAGAGCCATCCCGACCATGTCTTGCGACCACGAGCATCATAATTGCCGAGGAGATCGCTCCCGCAGAAGGAAATAATCACCGGCTTCCCGGAAAAAAGAACGCCCACGACGGCTTGGGCGGCTCCAAAATGGACATGGACGAGATCGGCTTCAAACTCCCGCGCTTTCTGTCGGAGAGCCATTCCTCCTCGCACAAGACCTGGGAGGGACCGCCGATCCTTAAAGATATAGATCTCGGCGACCACTCCAAGCTTCCGCAAGGAATCAATCTGACGTTTGGCCCATACAGTCGGCTCGCCGGAGCTGGCCGAGGGTGCTACGACCATCAAGACACGCATGCTCTATTCGGGAAATATGAGTGTTCCGGCAATGCGGGCAATTTCAGGGGGCCGGCGCCGCCATCAGTTTCGATTGAATATGATCGAAGACGTCGACAACCAGCGCCTCGCGGGCCGAAGTCACTTTCCGATTGCGGTTGCGCTAAATATGACGCGCAACCCTTGCACACCATCCACGCAAACCCCACCAAGGACCGCCGCGAGCATGTCAACCACCCTTGAGCAGTTGCCGCACCCGTCTTGCAACGCGCGTCAGCGCATCCGTCGGATAGGGCGGCGGGACCGGTTTGACGAGACGCTCTCGCAGCATCTGTCCGGTTTCACGAGCGTAGGATGTTAAATGGGTCGGCTTCTGAATCTCTCCGGTATAGCGGGCCAAGAACCTGATATGGGTACCGTCGCCAAAATCGCTGGCGACCACCTCAAAACCGAATGCTCTCAAATAGAGTCGCATAGTCTCATCGGAGAGGTAATACACATGATCAATCTTGAGGAGCTTTCGATAGTCGAGCATGGTCCGCGCCCAGCTGTCAAAGTCCACGGGATCGATAAAAAGATGACCGCCCGACTTAAGAGACTGTGCAACTTTGGTTAAAACGCCGGAAATTGAAAGGAGATGATCAACTGAGCGGCAAATGAGTGCCAGGTCAAATCGGCGTCCGTCTGGATTCCATTGCTCGGCCAAGGTCTGTTCGCATTCCAGCCCTAGCTTCCTCGCCTCCCCCAACTCAAGGGGGGAAGGATCAACCACCAGGCACTTTCCCCCGAGCGCGTCCTGAACCGCCTTTGCGATGCATCCAGTGCTGCCGCCCAGATCAACGCTTGTTCGGATCGGCCTTGACTCCATATTCTGTTTGAGAAATCTCACCAGCTTGGCCGCATACGCTCTTTGATCCGCGAGTAGTGCCTGTTTATCTTGGTGCCGTCCCTGCAGTGCGGCAACCAGAGGCCGATACCATTTTGCGTACAATTCCGCGTACCCTTCGGCGGTCGGGCGTGGATTCTGGAAGACAAGTCCGCATCCTTCACACATTTGATACGTTGACGCAAACCCATAACGATCTATGTGCGAGATGGTCCGAAAGACTTGCCAGCTACAAAGATCACAGGCGTAACAGTATTCATGGGGAAGTGAGGTGAGATCAAATCCAGTCTGGGCAAGGCGCAGTCGTGCGGCCGAGTCCATTGTGAATTCAAGCGGCATTCTGATTTCTCCTCATGTCACCTGGAGCATCTGACACACAGGGTCGACAGATACTGTTAGCAAACGGCTCGAACTCATGCTTGAGATCCTCTCAGTGCCCATCTTCGATAAATCCCAGGATTCGACACGGTTTAGTTGGGTGCCACTGAATCGGACTTAGTAAAGGTAAGCTGAAGGGACAGTAACATGATGATTCTTTGGTAAAGACCCTGCCGTGAGATGTTCGGATAGAGCGCGTCGTTACAGAAGGCTTCTACCATGGGTTTATAGGTCTTTGGTCTGAAGAATTCAGGCAATCGGCTCGCTGGACCAAGTAGCGTGTTTCTCAACCGCGTCTTGAAGGTAGAATCGACCCAGGTGTCTACGGGAATCGCGAATCCCCATTTGGGCTTCTGAGCAACCGCGGGCGGAAGCCGACGCTCAGCGACGGCGCGCAGCACTCTCTTGCAGTTACGACCCTTGACCTTCAGGTGGTGCGGAAGGGAGAGACCGAACGTGAAGAGGTCCTCGTCCAACATCGGCACTCGGACCTCCAAACTTTCCTTCATGCTCGCCGTGTCAACCTTGAATAAAAAGTCGTTGGGAAGCACCAGCCTGACGTTTGCCTCTGTGGCGGATGCGGACAATCGCTCGAGACGAGAAACGCCCCTGGGAAGATGAAACTCCAGCTTCGGTTCGAAGTACCGGCGGATGGGAAGCATTTTCCCCTCGTCAAGGCAGAGATGCGCGTGTTCGTCTTCACGGATCCACGAAAACAGGTTCTGCATCACGGAAATATCGTCGGCACTGACAAACTCTCGAACCCTTTGCAGCAAACGGTCCGGAATGCATCCTAACCTGGCAGCAGGTGCCAGCAAGACGGAAGCGGTGCGCAATATTGGCGCGGGCAGAAGTTGCAAACGGGCAATTCTGGCGATCTGCCAATACATGTTATAACCGCCGAATCCTTCGTCCCCTCCATCTCCGGACAGCGCGACCGTCACATGCTGTCGCATAAGCCGACACACCGCATGGGCCGCAAATAAAGACGTGTCGGCAAAGGGCTGGCCGGCATGCCGAAGCAGGGCGGTTATGTGGTCCCAAGTTCCCTCCACGCTGTCCATGTCCAAGGTCGTGTGGTCACTGCCGATATGCTTCGCCACAGCCAGTGCTGCCCAGGTCTCATCATATTCCTGCTCAGAGAAGCGTGCGTTGAAGGTTTTGATCCTTGTGCTTGCTACATCTTGGGCGGCTGCACTCACGAGGGACGAATCGATCCCGCCACTGAGGAGCGCGCCTAGTGGGACATCACTTTCCATCTGCCTCTGAACGGCGGCAGTCAGCAGCGTACCTGCGCGATCGGCGGCTTGGGCGCATGTGAGTGTTGGATCCGGATTAATGACCCACTGGTGATAGGAGCGTGTTTTCCAGGACACTCCATGGGCCGCCAGACGAGCCTCCAACACCTCACCCGGCTGGAGCGCACGAACGCCTATGTAGAACGTCTCCGGCGCAGGGATGTAGAAGAGGGCCGCGAAATCATACACTGCCTGCCGATCAGGCCGATCATCGATACCCGGCAATTCGAGGAGAGCCCTGATCTCGCTGGCAAATGCCAACCGGTTGGAAGCCTGCGCATAAAAAAGAGGTTTGATGCCGAAACGATCGCGCGCCAGAACCAGCGTCTGAGTACGAGTATCATAGATGGCCAAGGCGAACATGCCACGCAATCTCGATACGAACGCCGGACCTTCCTCCTCGTAGAGATGGGGGAGCACCTCGGAATCCGAACGGCCTCTGAAGATATGCCCACGAGCCTCGAGGTGACGGCGAAGCTCACGGTGATTGTAAATTTCACCATTGAAGACGGTCCAGACGGTTCCGTCTTCGTTCCTTATCGGCTGGGCGCCGGTTGGAGAGAGATCTATGATGCTGAGGCGCGTATGGACGAGGGTTGCCTCGGTCCAGGCTTGGATACCATGAGCATCGGGACCACGATGCCGCAACGCCCGCGCCATTCGAGCGGCGTACCGATCGCCTTCAGAGAGAGAGCCGAGCCAGCCAGCAATTCCGCACATCGTGAAAGACTCTCAAGGGGACTGCTCAGAAAGTGAGAACCCAGACCACTCACGGACGCAATACATGCGGCGTGTACGTAAGCTATTTACACTATCTTTTGATCTGAATATCGCGATGGTTAAAGCGGAGATCAATATAGTTCAGGACTCGATGGCCAGCGAGATTCCAGCAAGCACCATCACCAGACGTGGGGTACGAGTTACCGTCGACGACGACCCAGCAGCCAACTCCATTCCGATCGCGCGATCAGTACAATGTGCGCCGACGGCTGATTGTTCAGTTCAGAGCATTAGGATTCGACATCCTGATCGACGGGTATTCTACGCGGTCCGCAAGCACCTGTGGTCCTCGTCTCCTGGGCGGAAAACTAATTCATATGATGCGGTTCATCTCTCCACCCGGACGCGCGATAGGCAGCCAGCATGTCCTCAACGAAGCGGGTCATTCCGAATTCCCGCTCCGCTTTGGATCGAGCCCTTTCTCCCATCGCGCAACACAGCTCAGGATCGTCAATCAGTGCCGCCATACGGTTGGCCAGGCTGCTCTCATCTCCGCGCTCGACGATAAATCCTGTCCGCTCATCATCCACCAGATAGGGCACATCACCGGCCCGTGTGGCGATCACCGCTCGTCCGCAAGCCATCCCTTCCATGACTGCATTGGGGCAGCCTTCTGTGTCGGATGTGTGAACCAAGAATGATCCTTCAGAAATGAACTTGGGAATGTCTGATACATGCCCGAGAAATATGACCTGCTCTCTCACTCCTAAGACTTCCGCCTGGTGTAGTAACGAGTTCCGCAAAGGTCCCTGTCCGGCGATACGCACCTGGAACCGGTATCCCTGTGAGTTCAGCGCACTGGCTGCCTTGAGCACTCGATCCCATCGCTTGACCGGCAGAAGAGAGCCGACTCCGACAATGTTCATGCTGTTGTGGCCGACGCGCCCGCGGTCACGAAATCTTTGCAGATCAATGCCATTACGAACCACGTGCACACGCTTGGGGAGAAATGGGCTGTTCGCGCTGCGTATGTACTCTGTCGTTGAGAGATTATTCGAGACCTGATCAGGAGGCCATCGCGAACTCAGCATACCGACCACTGCGCCCACTCTTCGTCTGTCTGCGAGTATGTCACTCCGCAACGATCCAATAGCCAGTGCCGATGTGTTCCTAGCCGCAAAGTGCGCTGCATAGTTGGTGTAGAAACTAAATGAATGCACGACCTCCGGACGAAGCTGTTGGAGAATACGGCGAAGCGCAATGAGTTTTGATACCGGCGAGCGTGTCCCACTGAAGGAGTGTAGCGACACCCCGAGTGATTGAATCTCAGAGGCATATCCGTCAGGCTCACCAGAACTCCACACGACGACGGCAGGACGATATCTTCCACGGTCTATACCCTGCAGCAAGTAGCACAGCTGTCTTTCCAGCCCACCCTGGGATAACTGTCCCACAACATAGAGAATTCGGTTTGAGTCTGACCCCTTAGGCCACAGCATGCGGCGAATTGATTTTCCCTGTGCTGGAAATTGGGTACACGATCCCCTGGGGCCATATCCATCGATGAGCTCCCACCAGTAACCCCAGCCCAAGAGAGAACTCTTTCGCATAGAGATTGTGGATGACCATGGAAAACAGCAGCAGAGAAACACCGATACCGAGAATACACAAGGCCGCCGCTTCTCTGTTGCAGTACCGAGGCACACACCGATATGCGTTCCAAAAGACCAGGAGAAGGGCTGTCAGCCCTAGTATTCCCCAATAAAGTGTCACCTGAAAGAAACAGTTATGTGCCCCACCAAGGTGACCACGACTCGCGAACTCACTTCGCCTCCCCCAACCTGACCAGAAGTTGCCTGCCCCGACGCCCGTGAAAATATAGTCAGGGAGATGATCAATAGCCGCCTTGTACACAAGCGCCCGCCCCTCGACCTTCCCATCGTTTTCTTCAAAGGTAAACGACATCCGAGACCAGACAGACTGGGGAACGAAAGCCAGAATGGTGCCCCCAAGGACAATAGCGAGGAGAATAGCCTTCCCATGCCGAAGCCCGAACGCATACATAACGCTCATACACGACACAATCGTGATCACCACCCCACCCCGGGACAGCGGCAAGAAGGCCCCCACCAGGCACAGGAGTCCCGCCCCAACAATTAAGCTACGATTCAGTGACGCGCGAGCCGTCAGCGCCCAGGATAAGGCGACCACCGCTGCTTGCCCGGCGCCGAAGGCCATGTTATTCAAATTTGCCTTTAGTGGATTCTCGTCGAACGCTATCTCGCGAAGCTGGGATGCTTCATGGAAACTCGCAGTCGTCGCCGTGCTGAGTGCACCGTATGACGTCAGGAAGAGGAGTACTGACAGCCACACCCCTGCTACCAGATAGCCGTAACACGCCACTCTGAGCGCAGGTAGATCTCTACAAATCGTAGCTATCAGAATCGCCCCTAGGATCATTTGAGCGATGCGCATCAACTCGACATAGCTGGCTTTCTCGTGCGTGAACTCGATGAGAAAGCCTAGGCACAGGAGCAACAACGCAGCTAGAATCGCCGGATGGCATAGCGTAAGCATTAGTTCGGAGAAGCGTGTCAGCAGCACGTACACGGCCATGTAACCGAACAGGATGAACAACACACTGTAGCCTGGAATAAATCGGAAATGGTCGTCCGCCGGTAATGCGATGATGGTCAGCAGGAGCATCAGCCTCTCCACAAACGAGGTTGTGGTTGTGCGCCTCACCTGTCGGACGCCTGTCATTTGTGCAGAGACCACGACTCTCCTGTGCCCCTTAGACTAATCGGATATCCATGCCAGGCCATGATGGCCTGGTGGTACTGCGACAAATTCATACTCCGTGGTGGCCGTTCGAAACTGTTCGAAGGTTAGTCGTAATCCATCCATGCCATACATCGCATAGCCGTGATCTGCAAAAAACAAGAACACATCCTCAACACGCAGCCCATACGCATCAAGATTCACCTGGGCAACCTCAAGTATCACAATTGGCGTGCATATCTTCAGGGTTTCGACCGCGCCCTTCAGGACAAGCAACTCTGCTCCTTCCACATCAATCTTGATGAGATCCACCTGGCGAATGTTCAGTCGGCGCAGGTACAGATCCAGCGTCGTGGCCGCCATCGAGGTTCGCTCTGCCGATCCCATCCAACCCGTATCTCGTATCCCGTCATAGGCAGACTTGTGGTTTTCATGAACGTAAAAGTCGACCGTTTCCGGCTTATCGCTTAGAACGATTCCGTTCAGCTTTATTTGACCGGCAAGCTTATTACGCATAATCGTTGTTTCTAGACACCTCCTTGGGGCGGGCGAAGGCTCAAAACAGTGCACAAAGGAACTGGGAGCTATGTCAAGGATGTTCAAAGCAAAGAGCCCCACATTGGCTCCAACGTCAACGACTATGCTATTAGGCTTCAACACCGACCTCACATAGCTCATCACGAGCGGTTCATACTCTCCAGCGCTGGCATAGCGCATGACGCTGTGATCCCCTGGTTCATACACAAGATAGAAGCCTTGATACCGTGTGACAAAGGGAGGATCACGAAACGCTTCCCAACGTAACCTAAATGCATACCGCCTCATCCAGAGCCAAATCTTTCTGAGTGGGCGGCCGAGAGTTCGTCGAATCTTTGTCACAAACCGTTCAAACACTGCTGGGCCTCCACCCGTTGCCACCAGCCTACGCCACAGATAGGAAGTCCAGAATTGCGTGCTCATCGTGTCCTCACACCAATCAGCTTCTCTCAAGAACTGAACGCAATGCACCGGCAACAACAGGAGCACGGAAGAGTTCCGAGGTACGCAACGCGTTCCGCACCAGCGAGGTCCGGAGTTCGTCATTCTCGGATAACCGTCGAATGGCCGCCAGTACCGCTCCCTCGCTCGGTTCATCGACGATAAGCGCACAGCCTCTCTCTCTTAGAAACCGTGTCAGATAACAATCCGCCGGAGCATGGGCCAAGATGGGACGCCCGCAGATAAGGTATTCGATGGTCTTGGTCGGAAAGATCGTACGGTACTCTTTATCAGAGAGAGGACCGGTGAAACCGTGCGCCAAGAGTACGATATCGGCTTCGCCTAGACGGTTGACCACGACATCTCTCGACACGGTTTCGTATCGCACCTGACCGTGAAGTATCCCCAGTTGACTAAGATATGTCCTGGGCGTGCCAGACAAGATTGTTAATGAACCGCCCAACCGTGTGATCGCCCGGCACACACGCACCACAGCGTCTTCACACGACGCGTTGATGTTCCCACACATCACAAAGCGGGGGGGTGAGGCAGGTCGAGAGAGCTGTGCTACCTCTGGGATATCTTCATTGAAAGAGTGCACCAGGGCGGAACATTTCAAGTTCGGGTAACGCTCGCGATAGAGTTCTACTATTCCTTCACTCATCACGAAAATGTGGTTGGCCTGTGCAAAAACCCTGGACTGGAGCCACTTGGCGAAGCGATGCCCAAGAGAACCCGGCTCACGCTGCTCTAAGTAGGTATTGTGAAAGTACGCATAGAGTTTAGCGCCGGTCATGTGAGCCACCCAATATCCGGCCAGCAGGAACTCCTCGCTGGGGAAGACCACCAACAGTCTTGTGCATCGGTATCGTCTTATCAGGCGCAAGGCACGGAGGACCAAGACAGGAACCTGGGCTCTACGCCACCATCTCGCGCCTCGCTTGAAGTGAGGCCACCCGGTCGTGAGGTAAATTATTTCAGGCCATTCATCTTTCCAGGCGACCGCCGGCCTCTCGTGCGGACGTTCTCCGGCTATGACCATCTCAACTCTCGTGAATTGCTTGGCCAAGTTCCCCACAATCACCGCAGACCCCGTTGTTTCGGGTGGTACTGTCCAGGATAACAACAACGTTCGTTCGACCATCTCCCGATCTCTCGGTGCTAGGATGATACGCGCTTCTGGCGCCTGTGCGGCCTTCTCAGAGTGCGGGTTGTCGCGCTTCATCGAGACATGAGTCTGGTAAAGGTTCAGGAGGTTTGGGACGAATGCGCGGCTAAATCTGGAGCTCCCCAACGTTCGCTCCAGGCAGAGCAGATTTCTTCCAGGATAGTGGGTAATTTCATCGTGAGATCCCAAGAGGGATAGTGAGTCCGCATCTTAGTGAGGTCTGAAATGTAGCAGATGTGGTCCCCCTCACGATGCTTATCGATATACTCGTAATTCATTTTTTTCCCTGTGATACTCACTACCGCCTCAAACGCTTCTAAGATGGAGCAGGAATTACCGCGCCCTCCCCCTAAGTTATATACCTCCCCACAACGCGGCTCGTGAATGAAATGTTGGATGAAGCTGGCCACATCGTAGGCGTGAATATTGTCGCGGACTTGTTTCCCCTTGTACCCGTAGATGCGGTA
>JBQTHT010000052.1:0-17490 GCA_052389595.1 Nitrospiraceae bacterium | reverse complement strand
GACCTTGCGCTTATTGGTCTTGATCTCTTCCAGACCCTTCTCAATTTCCTGCATTAAGGCGCTGTACATTCCCATCATCGTCTCCTGTCTTGAACCACCGACACCGTCATGCGTCACTGTGTCATACGCCGAAATACAGTGTAGTACATCAAAATATTTCTGTAAATAGTCCACTCTGCCCGCCTCCCATGCTTCGCAACTACATGAGGCTAAGGCCACCTTACCCCTTGCCTGGCTCCTGGGACTTGGAGTACAGTTTGGCGGGATGCGGATTGGTATAGAGTAACGAGAAGCACCCGCAACTAATTACCTTTTCTTTATGAACAAGTACCTTGCCCTTTTCGGTTTACTTGTCCTCGCTGGATGCGGCGAGCAATACACGGTCTATCATAGTCAAACCGGTTTGCCGATTCTCCTCACCGAGAGCGCTTACACTCGGAATGGCTGCTCCGAAAGCCTGTACCGACAGGCTTCCAACCTCGGAGTGACCTTTAGTTACCTGCACGTGAAAGGTTCACTGTTCGGCCAGACGCTCCTCTGGCCCTTCTATAAGGGTTACTCCTGTGAAGCCGCAATCGGACCGACCCGACCACCGAGCGGCGCATATCCGGGCCTGCCGCCTCTTTCTTAATCACGCAGAACCTTCCCGTCTCTCTTGTGTCGCCCATTCATACCGTTCGATAATCTCGTGTCACGATTTTTCCACTCGGTATGTTACGTGGTAGCTAATACCTTTGCTGCAACGAAAATACAGGGAACTGACTAGTTGACTTGGATGGCGCGCTCGCTGTATTTACAGAGGTGGATCATGCTTGTCATGCGAGTCGTCATTCTCACCAGTTTTACAGCATAAAAAAAGGAGGTATCAATCCCATCACTAGATGTGCGCATTGCGCGGCAATTGATACAACCGACATTCGCTCAGGTCATTCCTTAACTACCCGAAGAGGCTGTAATGGAAGATTTGATTATCGAGGAAGAAGGCACTTCATCCGCACTCAAAATTACCCTTGGTGACTTTCTTATTTTCATCAACTGGATGAATCAAACAGAAAAAGCGCTGGAGCGGGCTGAGGCATTGCCTGTGATGCCTGAACTGGATTTAGGTAAAGTCAAAGGGTGGGTCCAGCTTGTACAACGCTTGGAGGAGCGATATCGCCGCAGCGAAGAAAAGAAATTGGCGCTCGAAGCGAATGTGATCGCTCAAGAGGCCCAACTCGGCCAGCTTCTTTCGCATCTTCACGCCAACATTGCATCGCTCTACGATAATTTGGGGCAGTCGCAAAAAGCCCAGGACGTTCGAAAGCGAGCCGAGGCGCTCCACTGTAGCTGATAGGCACTGAGGCGGAGCGCTCGTAGAGGGCTGCGCCGCCCTCTGAGCGATTCATTCATCGTACAGACGGTCCCATTTATGTGGGATACGTTAGTGGTGCGGCTCGTTCATCCGCAACCGGTTTCGTCGGATACGGTAGCTGGTTATGTGTTGCCGCTCTCTCCTCTCCAATTCTCAGCCCTCTTGTTGACCCAGAAGTTTCCTGTACAATTTTCATTGCATTCATAGAGTTGTAACCTATACTGAGTCAACGGTTGTAGCGTGACTATGGACGGCTTCTTTCATCGGTAGCCTCTTGCCGAGGCATGGCGCCTACGGCGGACTGTATGATTCGAGTCCTTCAGGTCGAAGACGATTCGACGGACGCCCACCTCACGCAAGATATTCTTGCCGAATGGAGCGTGGAAGAGTTTCAGATCGTTCACGTGACAACGCTGGCACAGGGGCTCGCACTCCTGAGCCGAGAACGATTTGACGCAGTCCTGCTGGATCTTTCCTTGCCGGATACGTACGGCCTACCAACTGTGAAGCAGGTACAGGCGACAAGCCCTGCCATCCCCATCGTGGTGCTGACCGGCGTCGATGATCAAACCGTCGCCCTCCAAGCCGTGCAGCATGGCGCTCAGGACTATTTGGTGAAAGGCCAAGGCCGTCCCGAGCTCCTGGCTCGCTCAATCCGTTACGCGATCGAACGAAAGCGATCCGAAGAACGCCTCACATACTTGGCTCAATATGACCAGCTGACAGGATTGGTGAACCGAACCCTGTGTCGCGACCGACTCATCCAGGCCATGGCCAGGAGCAAACGGATGCAGCAATCCTTAGGCTTGATGCTCCTGGATCTCGACCGGTTCAAAGCCGTCAACGACACGCTGGGCCATGATGCGGGGGACCAACTGTTGAAGGCCGTTGCAGACAGGTTTCATACCTGCGTGCGGGAGGTGGATACAGTCGCTCGCATGGGTGGCGACGAATTCACTGTCATCCTTGAAGGGGTTTCTTCGGAGAAGGATGTCGCGACGGTCGCCCAAAGAATCACCCGATCCATTGCCGAACCCTTCATGTTAGGAGACCACCAGGTTTCGATCGGTGTCAGCATCGGTATCACGGTCTATCCCCAGGACGACCATGGCATTGACGAGATCCTCAAGCATGCCGATGCGGCCATGTACCGCGCCAAGCAACAAGGCGGGAATCGTTTTGAGTTTCATCTCTCCGATGACAAGAAGCCCCTCCAAACCGCCTCGTCTCCTAGCCCACCGCACCACGCTTAATACGTTCCTCAAAACCCCAGAAGGTCGCGCCCCAGCTCACATCAGGCCCACTTCAACAACGCAGCCGCGAGTCTCCGATTCGTGGGTTACCGACCGATCTCTCCGAGGGGCTCGTCCGTCAGAAACAGCGCGCCGCGAGGATTCCGATCAAATTTGTTGGAGGAAGCGAGCTGATCTTGCGTGGGTGTCGGCCGGCATTCCGGGGTCATCACCATACCCCAATGTTGATTGTCTCGGCACGTATTGTCGAGCAGCAAGGCTTCGGCGTGGTGAAACAGCAAAATCCCGCTCAACATGTTGTCTCGACATACATTGCGCACGCATTCCGGATGACTGGCCGGGTCCCGTACCGCGAATCCGAAATGGTGATTTCCGTAACAGAGGTTCTCCGCGAGACGAGGCCGCGCGCCGGCAAAGACAAAGATGCCCGATTCACGATTGTGGCAGACCTCATTCCCCACAAAGTTAGGACGGCAGTCAGGTCCATAGATGACCACGCCGGACAAGATTCCTTCAGTCGCTCGACATTGCGTGATCGTACAAGCGGAATCGAGCATATTGATGGCGGAATTCTGGTCGCTCCCCACATATCGAAATGTGATCCCGCTGACCAGACCTGACGGCACACGCTGCAAATAGAGCGGACCGCCGCGTCGACTGAAGATCTGGACCACGTCTCTTCCCGCGCCGATCAACCAGAGCGGTCGTTCCATGTTGAAAATTTTATCCTCATAGATCCCCGGCCGCACAAAGACTTGATCTTGGGGTCCCGCCTCTTTCAGCGCAGCGCTAGGCCGCGCATAGGCTGTAGGATCACTCATGTCCACAACGAGAGTCCTGCCGCCATGTGGATTCGGAGGCGGATCTCGGTGGATCACTTCGTCAGACAATCACTCCTCCGCCCTGAGAATTTGGCATCTCTTCAGATTCGATACAGTCACTCAGTCGGACCTCGGCGAAGGCCCTTTCCGTACAGCGTCGCCGTTTTTGAACTTTCTCCGTGAGAGGGCGGCGATCGCGAACCATACGCATCGCAAAAAGCTCTAATTTCTTCTGATTTGTCACTGACTTGCCACATCAGTACAGAATCTCTCCGAAACCCGCGTGGCATAACGCTTGCCTTAATCGAGATAGTGTTGACGGGAGAACACCTATGCGAGTGACTCAAGCTCTTGTCCGGCCTCTGCTCATCTGCGTGCTCACACTCACAACATGGGCCGGCGTGCCGAGCATGTCCCTTGCTGCTCCGGCGCAAATGCAAGATACCTCGCGACGCTTGTATGATCGGATTATGGAAGAGTTCCGGCATAAAGACTATGAAGCCGCCTTGGCAGGATTTCGCCTCTTTTTGGAATTACATGGCCAATCGTCACTTGCGGCGAACGCTCAGTACTGGATCGGTGAATGTCAGTACCGCTTGGGACGCTATAAGGACGCCGTGACATCCTTCTATAATGTCGTCTCCTATTACCCTCTCAGCCCAAAGCTCGCCGCCTCGACGTTGAAAATCGGCCAAACGTACACCAAGTTGAAAGACCATGAAAAAGCCAAACTGATGTATGAGCGGGTGCTTGAACAGCATCCTGACAGCTCGGAAGCAGAAGTTGCCAGAAAAGCCCTCGACGCGATTTCCGTGAAAGACGAGTCCTCCCCTCAACAGTAAATCCCCCGGTCTCTTATTCCACCGCCTCCACTCCAAGAAGAGCAGCCAGCGCTGGAATCGTGGAGGATTGTTGCGCGTTCAACCTTACCAACTCAACACCGGCTGCCTGAAGCACGCTTTCGATCAAGCGATCCCGCTCCTGCCGCTGCCTCGATGCCGGCGAAGGTGCTTCCAACTCAATGGCTTTCTCCACCACGCGTGTTCCGGGATGGACCAGCACGAAATCGATGCGTTTGAGCGCAATGCGACTCAACATCTGCGACCTGGCTTTTCCATCTTCCCCTTCAATACGGACCACACACCATAAAGGAACTTGCGCCAGGACCAGAAACTGATCCTGCACGGCCAGTCGCATCAAGTTATACACAAACGCTTCGGTTTCGGTCAGGACTGGCTGCGGAACCAGCAAGACGCCGACCGGGATGACCGGAGCCTGACCTTTGCTCTGTTTTGCACCTCGAGGAGCGAGCTTTTGCCAGAACACGAACCCAACGACTGCTAGTCCAATTCCGATCAGCAGACCCTCCACCTCATGCCTCCGCGTATCATTGAGATCAAAATGACTTTGGTCGTAGCCGGGCTGGGGAGCCCGGAACAATGCTCCCAAGGAGAACGGGTCGATGGGCACCCGTCACCGCCGGCACATTGGACGTGTGACCGGCCAGGGTCTGATACCCGAGAATCGCGAACGCGATGGCTTCGAATGACTTGCTCTGCCAGCCGAGCTCCTCCAACGTGATGACAGGGGCAGGAGCAAACACGGTTGACAGATCGGCCATCACTGTACGGTTAGAGGTTCCACCGCCTCCAACGACCACTTCGTCGATCGATCCCTTGAGCCACCGACGACAGCTTGCGACCGATTTGGCCGTCCACATGGCGCACGTGGCTAGGAGATCATCGGGCGCAAGATGTTGCCGGCGCTGCATAGCGAGCAATTCCCGTAGAAATGTTTCACCGAAATCTTCTCGACCGGTGGACTTGGGAGGAGGCCGACGGAGAAACGGATGCGCCATGAGTTTCTTTAAGAGACGATCGTTGATCCGGCCTCTTCCCGCTCTCTTTCCCCCCCGATCCATAGCCATCCGCCCGCCGGTCACACGACGGACCAGCGCATCCAACACCATGTTCCCAGGACCCGTATCAAACGCGCGGACTGACGAAAGCGATGCCGCGCGGGGAAGATAGGTCACGTTGCTGATGCCCCCCAGATTGACGATGAGGCGAGAGCGGCGCGGATGCCGTAGCAGGAGATAATGTGCGTAAGGAGCCAGCGGCGCGCCCTCTCCACCGGCAGCGAGGTCCCGCGGCCGGAAATTGGCGACGGTCGTAATACCGGTCCGTTCTGCGACCACTGACGGCTCTGCAATCTGGAGCGTGGAACGGACCATGCCGATCCCCGGTTCACGACTTCCCCGCGGGAGATGATGCAGCGTTTGTCCATGCGAACCGATCAGCCCGATATCGGACGCTCTCAAGCGCGCTTTCTTGATGACACGCAGCGCGGCCTTGGCGAACCATTCGCCGAGCACCGCATTGAGCTGACACACCTCGGTCACCGTGCCGTTCGCGGAAGCAGCGAGAATGCGTTGCTGCAGAGACCGAGGATAGGGCAGGGGGCAAAACTCAAGTGGTCTCACTTCGAGCATATGTCCCCGTCCGCGGATATCAACGAGCGCAGCATCCACACCATCGCCCGACGTTCCGGACATGAGTCCAATGACTTTCACTCAGCCCCCGCAAGGTCAACGATCAAGGGTCACCAGTCAATAGACAACTCCGCAGAAAGATCCCTAAGTCTGTTGCCTCTAAATTTCATACCGTTGACGAATGACCAATGACCGGTAGCGATCGATTGGGTCGTTACGCTAATCGAACTTGTCTCTCCGGTCAAGCCGACACTTCACACGTCGCTTTCGTCATGACGAATACGATAACCGCTCGTTGACTCCTCATGAATGCCGGTGCTACGGTCTGCGGCCTATGTGTGTTCTGTTCATGACCGCGGCCATCCTCATCGCATCGATGTGGTCAGTCCATTGGTCCGTGGCGGCTGCGGAAGGCGACATCATTGAGGTCGTCGTAACGATCCCGGTTCTCAAGGATTTGGCTGAGCAAGTAGGTGGTTCGCGAGTCCGCGTCGTTTCCTTGATGTCCGGCTATGAGAGCGAGCACACCTATTCACCGAAGCCCAGCGACCTATTGGCTGTCCGCAAGGCGCAGGTGTTGTTGGAAGTTGGGATCGGTTTAGAGGTGTGGGTATCCCCATTGGTGCGTAATGCCGGGAATCCGAAGCTTCTCGTGGTGACGACCTCGAAAGGCATCGGGCTTATCCGCGATCACCAACCACAAGATAGCCCTCAGCGGAATAGCCACGATGACGAACGGACGGGGAACCCGCATGTCTGGCTAGATCCGGAAAGCGCGTCAACCATGCTGCGTCATATTACGGAAGCGCTGATCAAGATGGATCCCACGCACGCCTCGGACTATCGGAGCCGGCAAGCGTCTTACCTGCGACAGCTCGATCAGCTCCGTCTGGAGTTAACAGAGCGTCTACGTCATGTTCCGAACCGCCGGGTCATCGTGCATCACCCGGCTTGGCCCTACTTTGCGCGACGATTCGATATTCAGGTGCTGGGAACCATCCTCACCCAACCAGGCGCCGAACCCTCGGCTCGTCATCTTCAAACACTCATCACACAGATCCGCACGAAGAACATCAAAGTGATCGTCTCCGAAGCTCAACTCAACCAGAGGATTCCGGAAACTTTGGCCAAAGAGACAGGGGCGCGGGTCGTCGTGCTCACGACACTCCCGGGGGCCGTCGGCGGAACCGACACCTATCTCGACATGCTCCGCTATAATGTGCTCCAATTAGCTGCAGCGCTGGAGAAGCCATAAGCGACGAAGTCGTTACGCTATCGCGCGCCGGCGCGACTCGGCGGCCCACACGATGACATCGAACATTATTCGATTTGATCATGCCACGTTCGGGTTCCCGGGCGTCGTCGCGCTGGACGATATTTCCCTGGACATAGCCGAAGGAGAATTTATTGGAGTCATTGGACCCAATGGGTCCGGCAAGACGACGCTGTGTCGAGCCGTGCTGGGTCTCATGCCTCCCCTGAAGGGCAGTCTCAGAATCTTCGATTGCGCCTGCGAAGAACTCCGGTGCCACCATCGCGCTCGTATCGGCTATCTTCCTCAGAAAGGCTCCCTCGACCGGAATTTCCCCGTCACGGTGCTGGAAGCGGTCATGATGGGTCGCTATGGAGCGCTCGGCCTATTTCGCAGACCGTCCAGGTTGGATCGCCAGATTGCGTTGGACGCTCTCTCCCATGTGGGAATGGCCGAGCACCGCGATACCGCGCTTGGTCTCTTGTCTGGTGGTCAGCAACAGCGCGTCTTCATCGCGCGAGCGCTGGCGCAGCAACCGAAAGTCTTGTTGCTCGACGAACCGACGACCGGCCTCGACATGACCACGCAGCACAATGTCGTGGATCTCGTCCAACACCTGCACCGCGACCTTGGCCTCACGGTGCTCTTCATCACTCACGATATCAATATGATCCGCTCCCGCGTGGATCGACTGGTCCTGCTCAAAACCCGCTTATTTGCCGTCGGCCCCTCTCAGGAAGTGCTCAAACCGGACATTCTGCGACAGGTCTACGGAAAGGACCTCGTGATTACGGACCGCGACATGATCATCGTCGAAGACTACCATCATCACTGAACTGTGAAGCGTCAGGCGTGAGGCGGAACATCAGGATCCGCCCTCGTCTCTCACGCCTGGCCCCTCGCGCCTTACAGCCATGTTCGAGATGCTCACATATGACTTCATGCAGCGGTCGCTGTTGGCCGCTGGATTGGTGGGGGCACTGTGCTCCGTCATCGGTGTACTTGTTGTGTTGAGGGGATTGGCCTTTGTCGGTGCGGGCACCGCACATGCGGCGTTCGCGGGCGTGGCATTGGCCTATCTCATGGGATGGCCGCCGATGGCGCTGGCAATCCTGTTCGGACTGGCAACGGTGTGGATCACGGGTGTGATCGAAGAGAAGGGCCGCATGAAACTGGATGTGTCGATCGGAATTCTCTACACCGCGACGATGGCATTGGCCATTTTGTTCATCGGCCTGATGAAGAGTTACAACGCCGAGGTGTATGGGTATCTGTTCGGCAGCGTGTTGTCCGTCAGCTCCGAAGAGTTGCGAATGATCCTGCTGCTGAGCCTGCTGGTGCTCGGTCTGATTGTGCTGTTCTCCAAGGAACTGTATTTCATTGCGTTCGACCAGGAGATGGCGGAAGCCTCCGGTGTGCCGGCTCGGCGCATGTTCTTTTTGTTGCTGACGTTAGTAGCATTGACGGTGGTTATCTCTCTCAAAACAGTCGGCGCAATCCTCGTCTTTGCCATGATCCTGATTCCAGCCTCCACCGCCTATCAGCTAACCCATAGCCTATTTCGCATGACGGCTTACTCGGTGATGATCGGAACAACCTGTGCCATCAGCGGTGTTCTGCTCTCCTATGCCTGGGACCTGCCCTCAGGTCCTGCTATCGTGTTGCTGGCAACGACCTGTTTTTTTCTCTCCGTCCTCGCGTCCCCCAAACGCCTCAGACCCGCTCGAGCTGTCTAGCGGCTTCAGCTCTCGTTGAAACTTGCTCACAAAAATTTTGCGCCGCTTCGTGTTTTCCTGTCTGCAGGAATATGTTTGGCTCCGCCCTCTCAGATATTGTCGAGAAGATTGGTCTTGAACGTCGAGGCCCGCTCGACTAGAGTGAGAGAAAAGATTGTATATCCAGCAAGGAGGATTTTCATGCGGGTGATTCGGGAAAGGTATTATGGACTTCTTGTTGCCGTCGGGTTGATGACGATGCTGAGCCCTCTCCACGCTCAGGCTGAGGATTGGAAGTGGACACCGGGGGGGACACAACAAGGCAAATGGATGATGGGCTTCCGTGCAGGGTTTTCGCCGTTGACGCAGTCGTTAAGCGCGAACACGTCAACGGATGTGGCATCCGTCGTGAACGTGCAGGGCATGTATGCGTTGAGCCAGTGGCTCTTAGTGGGCCTGACCGTGGACTGGGAACGACGTGCCGTCGATCAGAGCAGACCTTCCGTCGATCTAGGACATCAAGATACCATTTCGCTGCTGCCCACGATGGAGGCGCGTCCGGGACACTTCGGCCCGATCGCACCCTACGCCTCCCTGGGATTCGGTGTCAACGTGAACTCCTTTGATGACAATCTCCCCGGTACGAGGATCAGTCCGAGCAACAATTTTGCCTTTCGTCTCGCGAGCGGAGCGGATTATTTCCTGACGCAGAAGTTCGCACTTAACACGGAACTTGCTTGGAAGCGCAACGACGGCCACGTGACGATCAATGGCGTGCGGTCCAACGACTGGAACGCGTCATCGTTCAGCTTTCTTTTCGGGCTTCGGATGTTCTTCTAATCCCGTGTATGTCAGGTGGGTAGTCCGAACTGCCTAGAATGCAGTGAGAGGTTGTCCTCGGCCGACGTTATTCCAGGGGAGCGTGTTTCGCCCGCGCCCACACCATCCCGGTTTGCTCGTTTGAGCTGAAGCCGAGTTTCTCATAAAACGACTGCTTATCTCTTGTGCACAGCCAGAAAAGGTCGACGCGTTTCAGAGCCGGATGGTGCAGGATGCGCTCCATGATTTGCGTCCCGATGTCTTGTCCTTGATATTCTGTGTCGACAATCACATCCCAGATCGAGGCCCGATAGACGTAGTCGGTCAACACCCGACCGAAGCCTACCAAGCGATCACCGCCCCAAGCAGAAATAGCAAGGTCTGTCCGATAGAGCATCTCTCGGATGTCCTCGACAGTCCGTCCCTTCGCCCATGGAGCCTGTCTATACAGATAGACGAGTTGGATAGGATCAAAGTCTGTGTGTTCGGAAAAGGTGATCATGGTCTTGAGTGAGCCGACGGTTCTGTATTACAGTACCACCGTTCCTCGTCCTCGCCTCTCAGTGGTGATCCCGCAGGAGCAATGGCCATGGCAACCCAAGTCCGAAGCTGCCCAAAATGTTTCCAGTTGATGTGGCTCAAAGAAGAGCAATTTGTGCAACTGAATGAAAATACGATTCGCGCCATCTGTCCTCATTGTCATCAAGCCGTACAGTTCAAACTCGTCAGTCAAGGCGACAACGCCGCAGGACCGAAGATGGGACATTAGCTCCGCGCATGCGCGGAGCTAGGAGTCTGGAGTTATGAGTTCTGAGTTAGCAGTTCAAATTCATGACTCAGCGCTCAACACTCAGAACTTCTTCAGTTACATTCCGCGCCCTGCGCCTTCCAGCTCAGGTTGGCTTCCTGGAAGAATCTTGTTGAGTGTGGCTCGGTACTCACCCATGCGTTTGTCTTCGGCTGGGCCGACGGTGATCTCTCTATCCCGTTGCATCTGCGCAAGGTGATCCAACACCGCCAAGAGCGGCTGGACGGCGCTCAGCAGTTTCCCGCCTTCGAAGGCCTCCAGCGAGTCGACGAGCGGATCGTTCAGACGTCTATAGACTGACGCGCCGCTTTGGTCTCGAAATCGAGAGACGGTTTTCTCATAGGCTTCGACCGCCTCCAGAGTTGGCTTCATTCCACCCTGTACGACGGACATTGAGACGACCGCCGGGAGCTTGGTACTAAAGGCTTTCACCTGCGACACCAACCCGCCGATCGCATCTAGAACTTCGCTGGCCTCCATGGACAGGTCCCTCCGGCGACAGACTGATACGCTGACACTCGATATCTGTCAAGCCTCGTTTTCAACTTCACGGCGAATGTCGTTGGCGATCGAGCAAGACCTCTCGAACAGTTTCCATGTCCGAGGGAAGGTCGGCACTAAATTCCTGGTACGTTGCTGATGCAGGATGGACAAACCCGAGCGTGCGGGCGTGAAGCATCACCCGTGGAATGGCGATGTGTTCGATGAGGCAGACTTTGCGGCCTCCGTACGTGGGATCGCCGAGAACGGGATGTCCAATGGAGTTGAGATGCACACGAAGCTGATGCGTGCGGCCGGTTTTCGGCAGGAGAACCACATGCGCCGCAAGCTTCCCGAATCGCTGCTGGACTTGGTACTCCGTGACCGACTCCTTGGGTCTTGCCGTGCGCGCGGAAAACTTTTTGCGTTCCTTCGTGTCCCGCCCGATCGCCAGCTCAATCACCCCATGTCCCTTCTTGGGCACGCCCCACACCAACGCCTCGTACGCCCTCGTGATCGTGTGTTGTTTGAACTGCGCAGCTAATCCTCGATGTGTCTGATCGTTCTTGGCAATGACCATCACGCCGGATGTCTCTTTGTCCAGCCGGTGAACGAGGCCAGGCCGCTCCTTGCCGCCGATGGTCGACACAGCCCCTCCAGAGGTTTCGAAGTGATGCAGCAGGGCATTCACCAGGGTGCCGGACCAGTTCCCCGGCGCAGGATGCACGACAATGCCGGATGGCTTGTTCAGAACGAGCACATGGGCGTCTTCGAACAGAACCTCCAGCGGAATGGCCTCGCCCTTCAGCTCGAGCGGTTCCGGTCGGGGTACGTCCATTGTGATTTTGTCGCCGGGCTTGATCTTCTGACTCGGCTTGACGACTTGTTCGTTGATCCGGATGCAACCCTTCTCAATCAGCCGCTGAAGCGCCGACCGCGAGATCACCGGCTCACGGTTTACGAGAAATACATCCAAGCGCTTTGGAGCTTCACCGGCAGTCACGACAAACTCAGTCACCATTTAGTACAGATTCCCTGTTCGACATCAGGGCGCAGGGAGCGCCGCACAAATGAGAATACCCCGGTTCCTCAGGAGTGGCTCATGTGAACCCAAGTTGATAGAATGGCTTAGCCTGTTAGCGTCGCTGAGGGGGCCGGTCGGCAGAGGCTACTAAAGAAGACTCAGCGAATGCAATGCGGACCGCGGTGGAAGGAGGTAATCATGGTCAGGAATGCCTGCGCAATCGGAATCCTTCTCTTGCTTGCTGCGCTAGGTGGGCTTCATGGATTGGCCCTCGCCAAAGAGGGGGACAATCCTAGCTTGATGATTCCGGCTGAAACGGTGGCCGATTATCTCCATGCAGTCATCGAGGCCGATCGAACTTTCTACACGATGCATGTCGTCGAGCGACTACAAAAGAAAGGCGTGATCGTGGCCTCTGAAAACTGGCGTATTAAGAAAACCTTGCCGTTACCGGCGCAGTTTCTCATGGAAGCGAGTGAACTGGCTGAAAAGACCGGTGCAAAAGTCCGCTATCGTCTCATCGGACTCTGGCCCATCAATCCCCAGAACGGTCCCGCAAATGACTTTGAACGGAAGGGGCTGGAAGAAATCGTAAAAACTCCGGATCAGCGCTACAGCGGGATCGTATCAAGCGGGGAGCAGCAATACTTCCAAGCCATCTACGCCGATCGAGCCGTCACACAAGCCTGCATCGGCTGTCACAACGCACATCCCAAGAGCCCCAAGCATACCTTCAAAGCCAACGACGTGATGGGAGCCATTGTCATCTCTATACCGGTAGGTCCCTAATTCGCTCCAAACTCCTGTGTCATTCCTTGAGGACTCGATTCAGCACTTCTCCCAGCGCATGGAGCGAAAACCCTTTCTGTAAGAAGTCGACGGCGCCCAATCGTTTCGCCTGGGCTTCGAGTTCGTCCGTGCCCGCTCCAGTGAGGATGACGACGGCCGCTTCCGGATCGAAGGCCCGGATATCCTTCAGCACCTGAACGCCACCCATATCCGGCAGTTTGAGATCCAGGATGGTGAGGCGCGGGCGATCCTCTCGAAATCGGGCGAGTCCGCGCTGTCCGCTTGAGGCCGTTACCACTTCGTGGCCGCGACGCACCAATATCGTGCGGAGCAAGTCCAGAATCGAGGGTTCGTCATCGATCACAAGAATTCTTGCCATGGCGTGTAGTCTCTTCTCGTCGACACTTGCCTCACAAACACCCACCAGAGCAATCGTACCCCAATACCGAGGATGCGTCTATTCCATCAGTGGATTTCGGGAAATACCGAGGGACTGAACGGGCATCGGACAGGTTGGTTCACGAATGCCTATGGCGGGCACGTTCGGCGATCTTCTTGCGAAGGCGAGCTTTTTCGAGTGTGATCTGGGCTTCTTTCACTTCTGAGGGCAAGCCACCCGTCTGCAGCCGTTGCTCGGCTTGTTGGACTGCGGCTTGCGCCCGCTCGACATCGATATCCTCGGCTTTCTCCGCCACTTCAGCCAGGATGGTGACTTTCTTCGGCGTGACTTCGGCAAATCCCCACAGGACCGACATATAGTTGGTGGTTTCGCCGATGCGATAGCGCAACTCACCGATCTTGAGCGTCGAGAGAAAATGGCAATGCCCAGGCAGGACTCCGAACTCCCCCTCGCTGCCGGGCGCGATAACCTCATCCACCTCTTTGCTGAGGAGCAATCTATCGGGGGTCACCACCTCTAATAGAAGCCTGCCAGGCATTCCACCTCCAGGAGTCATTGGTCAATAGTCATTGGTCTGAGTAAGGCATGAACTCTTCGCCAGTGACCAGTGACTATTGACGTTTGTAACCAAGCTTCTCCGCCTTGGCGATCACTTCCTCGATCGGCCCCACCATATAAAAAGCCTGCTCGGGCAGATCGTCGTATTTGCCTTCGACGATTTCCTTGAAACTACGGACCGTGTCCTTGAGCTTCACGTACTTACCCGGCGAGCCGGTGAAGGCTTCCGCGACGTGGAAGGGCTGCGAAAGGAACCGCTGGATCTTTCGGGCTCTCGCCACAGTCAGTTTGTCATCCTCCGACAGCTCGTCCATTCCTAGAATGGCGATGATGTCTTGCAGGTCCTTATAGCGCTGCAGGACGGACTGGACAGACCGGGCCACCTTATAATGCTCTTCTCCGATCACCTGCGGGTCCAGAATTCTGGACGTGGAGTCGAGAGGGTCCACTGCCGGATAAATTCCCAGCTCGGCCAACTGGCGGGACAGTACGGTGGTGGCATCCAAGTGTGCGAAGGCGGTAGCCGGCGCCGGATCGGTCAAGTCGTCCGCCGGCACGTAGATAGCTTGGACCGACGTAATAGACCCCTTCTTGGTCGAGGTAATCCGCTCTTGCAGCGCACCCATCTCGGTTCCCAATGTCGGCTGATAACCCACGGCCGACGGCATGCGGCCCAGCAAGGCGGACACTTCGGAGCCCGCTTGGGTAAAGCGGAAGATATTATCGACGAAGAGCAGCACGTCCTGACGCTCCTCGTCGCGAAAATATTCCGCGACCGTGAGGCCCGTGAGGCCAACGCGCAAACGCGCGCCCGGTGGCTCGTTCATCTGGCCATAGACCAGCGCCACCTTGGACTTGGTGAAGTCATCCGGATCGATGACCTTGGACTCCTGCATTTCATGCCAGAGGTCGTTGCCTTCGCGCGTCCGCTCGCCCACGCCCGCGAAGACAGAAAAGCCGCCGTGGTGAAGCGCGATGTTGTTGATCAATTCCATAATGATGACGGTCTTGCCGACGCCTGCGCCGCCGAAGTGACCGACTTTGCCGCCTTTACTGTAGGGCTCCAGAAGATCCACGACCTTAATGCCGGTTTCGAGCACTTCGGTCTTCGTTTCCTGTTCATCCAACGGAGGCGCCGGACGATGGATAGGGTAGGTCTTTTGGGCTTTGATCGGCCCCTTTTCATCCACCGGCTCACCCAGCACGTTGATCAACCGACCGAGGGTCTCACGGCCGACCGGCACCGAAATCGCGGCCCCGGTATCTTTCACCGCCATCCCTCTGACTAAGCCGTCGGTCGAGGACATCGCCACTCCGCGCACGCGATTCTCACCGAGGTGCAACGCCACTTCCAGCGTGAGCCTAATCTCCGGCTTTCCCGCCTTCTTGTCCTCGCCCTGTTCAACCTTGAGTGCGTTATAGATGTTCGGTAGATTCCCCGGCGGAAACTCCACGTCCACCACCGGCCCGATGACTTGAATCACTTTCCCTGTACTCATGTCGCTCCTCTCGTCGCGAGTTTTGAGTTGTGCGCGCTGAGTTTTGAGTTATGGCAGATCCAGATGTTTTAACTCAGAACTAAGAACTCAGCGCTCACAACTTTGTCTTCTATTTGAGCGCCTCCGCGCCGCCGACGATGTCCATCAATTCTTTGGTGATAGCTGCCTGACGAGTCTTGTTGTAATAGAGCGTGACTTTCTTGATCAATTCACCGGCGTTTCGGGTGGCGCCATCCATCGCGGCCATCCTGGCTCCATGCTCGGCCGCGGAGGATTCCAGTAACACGCGAAACGCTTGCGTCTGAAAATGTTTGGGCAGCAACGCAGCCAGCAATTCGTCCTCATCGGGCTCATACAGATAGCTGCCGCCTGAGACGTCGGCTGCTTCTCCCGATCCCCCGAGTTCGGTCATCGCATCGATCGGGAACAGCTTCTCCACGATGACCCGCTGTTGAATCGCCGACTTAAATTCATTGTAGATGATGTAGAGTTCGTCGAAGGCGCCCTGAGTGAAGTTGTCGATCAGGTCCTGGCCGATGTCGATGCCGTGTTCATATGTGAGCCGATCGAACACTCCGGTCCACTCTTGTCGGATGGTCCAAGGGCGACGACGAAAATAGTCGCGACCCTTGCGCCCGATAATGCTGAGTGAGACGTGAACTCGGTGCGCTTCACACTCGCGGAGAAACTCGACAGCCTTGCGCACGATGTTGGCGTTGAAGCCGCCGCAGAGACCACGGTCGCTGGTGACGACCAGCACTTCAATTCGTCTACCTTCTCGCTTTTGCAACAATGGATGGGCCGCGCGATTGACCCGCCGGCTCAAGTTACTCAAGACGCCTCGCATCTTGTGCCCATAGGGCCTGGCGGACAAGATCCGATCCTGCGCGCGCTTGAGCTTGGCCGCGGCTACCATCTTCATGGCCTTGGTGATCTTCTGGGTATTCTTGACGGCGGCAATCTTGCGCCGCAGCGATTGGAGACTCGGCATAGTGGAAGGTGCGCCTGGACACCAAATTGAAAATTACAAATTCAAAATTGAAAATTACCCTTGCGCCCCATATCCCATCTTTTGCTTGAAGGTCGTGATCGTCTGTTTCAGCCGGCTACCGAAAGCCTCGTCGATCTTGCCCTTCGACTGGACGTCCTTCTTGATCTCGGGATGATGTTGCGTCACAAAGTGGATGAGGTCTTCTTCAAACGGCCTGACCTTGTCCACCGGCACATCATCCAGAAATCCGTTCACGCCGGCATAAATTGAGATGACCTGATCCGCCACCGGCATCGGTTTGTACTGACCTTGTTTCAGTAGCTCCACCATGCGCACGCCGCGCGCGAGCTGTGCCTGTGTCGCCTTATCCAATTCGCTGCCGAATTGGGCAAAGGCGGCCATCTCACGATACTGGGCCAGGTCGAGACGCAACGTTCCCGCGACCTGCTTCATAGTCTTGATCTGCGCCGATCCGCCGACGCGGGAGACGGAGAGACCGACATTGATGGCGGGCCGTATACCCGAGTAGAACAGGTCGCTGGCCAGATAAATCTGCCCGTCGGTAATCGAGATGACGTTCGTCGGAATGTAGGCGGAGACGTCGCCCGCCTGTGTCTCAATGATGGGTAATGCCGTCAGGCTCCCACCACCCAGCTTCTCGCTGAGCTTCGCGGCTCGTTCAAGCAACCGAGAGTGCACATAGAAGACATCGCCGGGATACGCCTCGCGTCCGGGCGGCCGACGGAGCAGCAGCGAGAGCTGACGATACGCGGTGGCATGCTTGGACAGATCATCGTAAACAATTAAGGCGTGCTTGCCGTTGTCCCGAAAATACTCCCCGATGGCTGCTCCTGCGTATGGGGCCAGGAATTGCGTCGACGCCGCGTCGCTCGCCGTGGCGGAGACGACAGTGCTGTACTCCATCGCATGGTTCTCTTCCAGCGTTTTGACGACGCGAGCGACTGTCGAGCGTTTTTGACCGATCGCAACGTAGATGCAAAAAACGCCCAAGCCCCGCTGATTGATAATGGTATCGACGGCGATCGCTGTCTTGCCGGTCTGCCGGTCTCCAATGATCAGCTCGCGCTGGCCGCGGCCGATCGGAATCATCGCGTCGATCGCTTTCAGGCCCGTCTGCAGGGGCTCGCGAACTGACTGCCGATCGACGACGCCGGGGGCACGAACTTCAATGCGCCGGCTTTCCGTAGCTTTGATCGGGCCCTTGCCGTCGAGCGG
>JBQTHT010000051.1:0-3497 GCA_052389595.1 Nitrospiraceae bacterium | reverse complement strand
TGTGTTTAAGACGGCGGTCTGGGTGATTGACCTGGGTCCGGAAGGCGGAGAGCAGGGAGGACGCATCGTGGCTGAAGGTCGGCCGGAGCAGGTGGCAATGGTCAAAGATTCCTATACTGGAAGTTTCCTCGTTCACGCATTGAGAATGGATGCATGAATCTTGGGTATCATTGAGATTCTGAAAATTATCGTTCCCTGCCATCTTCAGTCTCTATTCACCCTGCAGACATTGTCGTTGAATTAGACCTGTCCCCATGAAATGGATTCGAGTGAAGGCGAGCGCCTACGGTTTTTGAAGACATTGAGTGTGCTTTCCTCACGTCAACCAGCTTTGATGCCCTCACAGCATCGCTTCATTTCACTAATTTAGTTGTGCTTTTCGTTCTCTATTGCATGATGGAGTCATCTCCAGTGCATTTGGCACTGATTTTGCTGAAACAATGCGGATCAGGAATCATCAAGCCACTAACCTCCTTTTATTGAGTGAGGCATGACACGATTTGTAGTGACCTTCGCATTGGTTGCCACCGTTTTGATCGGCATGACGTCGACGCCGGCACAAGCCTCTCCCCAGATCGGTCTCGCCGGAGATCGTTTCACGGTCAATGGCCAACCGACTTTCTTGCTCGGCATCAGCTACTTTGACGCCTTAAACTGGCACCTCTCCGACCTGGATGCTTTGAAAGTCCATCGCTTCAATCTCATCCGCATCTTTTTGGACTGGAATAGCCACGAGGGAAACGGCGCCGAAAGCGCGTTTGATCAGCAGGGGAACTTTATCCATGAAGGAACGATCAGCGCCCTGGTCCAGGCTGCAGCAGCCAGAGGAATCATTGTGGACGTGACAATCCTGCACGCCTACAGTGACGCCTATCTTACCACTTCAACCGTCCGCCAAAACGCCGTCAGGAACACTGTACAGGCTCTAGCCAATGAGCCCAATGTGTTCTTTGACCTGATCAATGAGCATGAAGAAAGCTCTGGCGGCCCGCCGGACTGGTCAGTCTCACACAATACGGTCCAGACGATGTTCAACGCAGCAAGGCAAGGAAATCCAAATGCGATCCTGCTGGTATCCAGCGCTCCAAATCATCTTATGGTCAGTGATGTCGCCTTGCAGATCAACCCTGCCAATCTCGACGCCGAGTTGATGGCCGGCAGCCAAGTCCTTACGCCTCACTTTGAACGGGATGATCTCTGGTACGATCTGACCGATCAGCGCGTCGGAGCCCTCAAATCGTACCTGGCAACCATCGGTCGCGCAAATGTGCCGGTTTATTTGCAGGAAGAGAATCGTCGCGGCTTTGTCAACAACCCGCCTGCCATGCACTTTATTCAAGCCGCAAGCGAGGCCCATGGCGCCGGGGCAGCGGGTTGGGTCTTCCACACCGCAGCAGGCTTTGACCTGGGATCATCCACATTCTTCCAGGCCCTTGATTCCGAAGAGCAACAGGTAGTGAATCAAGTTGCCCACGCAGTCTTGGGGCCGTCCAGCGATATCTCTCCCCCCGCACCTCCAACTGGATTACGTATATCCCAACTCTTCACCAAATAACACTGGCTCGCCTCGACCAACCGTGCCGAGGATTCTAAAAACCTGGTCGAGGTTCTGCAATCGACAGGATTATAATGCGTTGATCGGCTCTTCTCACGTCAAGGGAAAGTGGTTGGCCGGCTTCCACTTGGCAGAGCCGCTTCGCTTCTCGTTCGCTTTTCACGCTATCCAACGCCGTTCCGTGACACGACACCACCACATCGCCGACTTTGAGGCCGGCCTGATCAGCCGGCGATCCGCTTTTGATTTCACGAACCAGGTAAAATTTTCCTCTCGACGACTCACGGAGTTCCCAGTTTACACCGATTCGGCCTGTGCCGAGCAAGCCGGTCTTGGTTCCGAAGCGGACGAGAATCCGGTGGGCGATCGTCCGGGCCAGCGTTTCCGGATCATCGGCCGTGGGATCGAGCACATGGCCCTCGCCGTTAAACAACAGCAAGCCGCTCTCCACGTCGATCATTCGTAATGAGAGTGACACCCGATTCGTCCCTTCTGAGGGATTGGTCTCCCACTGCTGTACCTCGCCGACCACAATCGCATTGGCGCCCACCAGCTTGCCGATCTGCAACGCATCCGTATCATCGCCATGCTCCAACCTCGTGACCTGCTCTTTGAAGACCTGCTCCAATCTGGTTCGTTCCACAATGTTCATATCCAAATCCAACAAGAGGGTCGTGACAATCCCCGCCACGCGCGCTCCTGTTCCTTGAGTTCCCGGCGCGTCCTCGAATAGCATGACCGCCATCGAGCGGTACCGCTCGATCATCTCGCGATTGATCGGCCCAATGCCGGTCACCACCGGTTGCGGCCTTCGATCAGGACGACCTTCGCCACCCGGCCCTTTCATAACCAAGGAACCTGGAGCCGCGCAGGCTTTTCGCTTCTGCAGAATCGCGAGAGGTGGTCCCCACGCGCACAGTTCTTCATTGACCAGGATGACATGGAAGGGATATTCGCGATTGTGCTCGGCCGCGATGTTCGTAAAGGGATAGATCACGCAGCCTCCGACCCAGACCGACAGAGGGCACAACGCCAACTCATACAGCCATTGTTTCCTGGCCGTGAGCGAATATTCCCACACGAGGACACGCCCATCATCGCGGAGCACGCGATCCGGCTTGCCGATTTCGTCCACGACCTGATCTTTGCTCATCGGAACGGACAGTCGGTCGAGCTTGGCTTCTGATTTGATCACGGTGTAGATGACGGCGCAACCGGGCAGAGCCGCGACGGCGAGACAAAGTGGCACGATGAGTCTGAAGATGGCCGCTACGAGTGGGAGCCGTAAGGCATGAGGGGTGAAGGGGGGGTGAAGACGGCAAACGACAAAGTTTTCGATCGCCTTACGTGTCACGCCTACCGTGTCACGTCCTAGTTGAGGTTAGGATCAGGGGGCATGTCGGCATAATGTCGATAGGGATCGCCGAGGGACTGCACAATATCCGGCCAGATCCGTAGAGGATCTTTTTCAAAGACGATCTTGGGGTCGGCCGGCACGGTGATCCAGGAGCCGGTCTGCATTTCGTTCTCAAGCTGGCCGGGTCCCCAACCTGAATACCCCAGGTAGGCGCGGAACGCTTCCGTGTGTTTTGAACTGACCATCATCTGCTCTAGGATCGCCAGGTCCCCGCCCAAACAGACACCGTCAAAAACATGATGGGAATTGTCCGGAAACTGGTCGGCTCGCAATAACAACATGACCTGATTGGTCTGTACCGGCCCTCCAGCAAACAACATGTGCCGTTGTCCTTCGAGGATCGGTACCTGAGGCAAGGCTTCGGAGAGATGCATCGCGGTCGGTCGATTGACGACGACTCCGAGCGCTCCCTCCGGCCCATGCTCGCAGAGCAGAACGACGGTCTGTCGAAAGTTGGGATCGCGTAACGAAGGGGCTGCAATCAGGAACACGCCTTTGCCGAGTGGAGTCATCACAATTCATCCT
>JBQTHT010000050.1:0-1524 GCA_052389595.1 Nitrospiraceae bacterium | reverse complement strand
GAAGGCACCAAGTCCGTTCAAGAGATCCTCCAGACTCACGAGACCACTCCTCTTGCCGTTGTGGTCACCCCTACTTTCTTGGATAAAGCCTCTCCGTCCTTAAGGCAGCTTCTACGCGCAAGCCTCTGCCCAGCTTACGTCTATCGTGAATCCCTATTCGAGAAGCTGTCCGATCTTCAAACTGCACAAGGTATTCTCACAGTCGTTCCACAACCGACCTGGGATCAGGAAGGGGTCTTTCAACAGCCGCGACTGTTTGGAATTTTTGGAGAGCGTCTACAAGATCCGACAAATGTCGGCGGCATTATTCGTACCGCCGCGGCATTAGGCGTTCAAGCTCTGTGGCTGACTCCCGACTCGGCGGATATCTATAACCCAAAGATTGTTCGGGCGACGGCCGGAGCCATCTTGAAACTCCCCGTCTTTCAGGCTGAAGACCCTTCCCAATTTGTTCGACGAGGTTGCGCTCTGCTGGCCTCTGAAGTGGTCGCTCAAGGCGCTGTTCCGATTCAGGACATTCAGGAATTGCCAAGGAGGGCCATATTAGCTGTGGGGAACGAGAGCCGCGGGTTGTCAGATGCCACGCGTAAATATGCGACGATCCATTTCCACATTCCACTGCGTCGAGGAGTAGAATCCCTCAATGCGGCGGCTTCTACAGCGATTGCCGCTTTCTATTTCATCGGTCTCCAGCTCAACCGTAAGCAAGGCGCTGAGTAGCTCTTTTACGCACATCCCCTCAGCCTAGATTGCCGTTCAAGCATGGATCACGTTCGACAGGTGGCGCTTGAACTTGCGATTACGGTGTAAGACGATTGGAAAAGTGGTGCAGGAGGCATCGCGCTTCCAGAATGTCAGAACAATATCTTCCATTTAAAATCGTCCTCAATGTGGGCATGAAGAATGAAACCCATAACCGCAGCAAATACCCAAAGTGCTCTAAACACGGATGACAAAGGTGTTTTTACCTCGTGGGATTTGAACAGCCTAAGATACGGCGTGAAAAGCCGATCCATGATGATTCTTCACCCGCTGCGCCAGTAACCCGAGCCTGGTAGGGGGACATTTTGAACGAGCCCACGACCCCTGAGCCTGACCTCCTTGCAGTCCGATGAACCGTATGTTTACCGTTGAGACTGGCGCATCATCTCACCCGATCACCGTAATCGTTGCCAGGAATCACCATGGATCAAGACGTCTCATTGGGCAATATGATCACGCGATGAGGCTCCCCACCACGTCGTCAAACCGCCGCTCGTCCGGCACCCCATTGACCATGATCTTCGCGAGTGTTTCCCCCGCGTCGAGCGCGACATACTGCCCACGTTCACACGCAGCCGCTAAATTATAGCCGGAGAAGGAGAACGTGAGAGTGCTCAAAGCAGATATCCTTGAAGCGGATACGGTTGAGTTCAAGGTCAAACTCGCTGATGGGATAGGCACAACATAGCGAGAAGGAGTGCGTCTCACTGAGTCGATTCCAGAGCTTCTCAAGATGAATCGCGGCTTTCAGATTTTCTTCAC
>JBQTHT010000049.1:0-3449 GCA_052389595.1 Nitrospiraceae bacterium | reverse complement strand
CCAGTAGTCAAACTCCGCCCAGTAGCCGATGAGCAGGAGACCGGGAATCGTGAAGATCGTCCCCGCAGCCAGAGCCTCCCCCGAGGATGCGGCGGTTTGCACGATGTTGTTCTCCAAAATATTCGCGCGGCGGAACAATCGTAGGACCGCCATAGACATCACGGCAGCCGGGATGGATGCCGACACCGTCATCCCGGCAAAGAGTCCCAAATACGCATTCGCTCCCGCCAGGACTGCAGCAAGCAAGATGGAGAGGACAACGGCTTTGAGAGTGATTTCGGGAAGCTCGGTGGAGGCCGGAATGTAGGGAGCGGATTCAGGATCGTTCGATTGTTTCGTCCACTCGTCCCGCGTCACTGGTCGCTCATTACTCCCGGCTTAGAATACTTGCAGCACAAAACATTTCAAATATTTCGTTTCCGGCATGGCGGCCAGCACGGGATGATCGCGACTCTGCGACCGCACTTCCAGTAATCGCAACTGTCGCTTCGCGTCGTGGGCCGCGGATCGAATGGTTTCCCAGAGCGCACGCTCACTGACGTGATGGGAGCAGGAACAGCTGACGACAAATCCTTCCGGTTGCACGGCTCGCATGGCCCGCAAGTTCACATCCTTGTATCCCGCCAATGCATGAGGCACCGCCTGCTTGCTGCGCGCAAAGGCCGGAGGATCCAAAATGACCATGCCATAGCGGCGCCCGCTCCGTTCAATGGCGCGCAGTTCGTCAAGCGCATCGGCTTCACGATAGACGCACACACGCCCGACACCATTCATGACTGCATGCTGTTGTGCCAGCTTGATCGCTTCGGCGCTGACATCGAGTCCTACTACGGACGCGGCGCCGTGGAGCGCTGCCTGAATCCCGAATCCACCGGTGTGACAGAATACATCCAAGACATCGACACCTTTTCCCAAGACCGCCACCGCTGACCGGTTCTCTCTCTGATCGCAAAACCAACCTGTTTTCTGTCCTCGCGCTACATCGACAAAAAATTTCGCCTGCATTTCGTCAATCTCGACCACCGTGGTGAACTGTCCACGAAAACATCGCTGCTCGACGGACAGCCCTTCTTGAAGGCGGCTCTTGCCGTCATTCCGAAGATAGACGTTCTTCACGCCCGTTTCGGCGGTGAGCAGATCAGCCAGCATCTCTTTCCGCCGATCCATTCCGAATGACAGCGTTTGCATCACCAACAGATCACCGAAGCGATCGACGATCAATCCCGGCAGCAGATCTGATTCTCCATGGATCAGGCGGTACGCATTGGTATCGGCAACAACCCTTTGCCGAAGCGCAACAGCCCCTCCAATCCGTTTCCTCCAAAACCCTTCGTCAAGAGGTTGATTGTGGAAACTGAGGAGGCGTACGCGGATCTTCGAATGCGGATTAAACAATCCATGCCCCACGACATGTCCGCCCTGGGTGCAGACTTCAACGACATCCCCGGCTACCGGATTGCCGGTCACTGCGTCAATCTCTCCCGCATAGGCCCAGAGGTAACCTGATTCTCGTTTTCGGTCCCATTCCTTGCGGAGTCGAACCCGACCGGTTATGCGTTCGGCTTCAGGCATGCTGTACTTATCGGACCAATCCCCTTACGCCGTCAAGTCCCATTGACCCACACGGCTCAGAGACTCATCACCGGCTTGACCTTCTTCACACGCTATGGTTTGCTCAAGAGTGAAAGAACAGACACGCGATGACATCGACCTCCAATACGATCGGCTCTGCGGTTCTTGAGCGACTCCACAAACTGGGTGTGCATCATATCTTCGGTATCCCCGGCGATTACGTCCTGAGCCTGTACCAGCTCATCGAATCCTCGCCGATCCGCCAGGTCGGCACAACGCGGGAGGACTGCGCCGGTTTTGCCGCCGACGCCTATGCCCGCATTAACGGAGTGGGAGCAGCCTGCGTCACGTATTGTGTGGGGGGGCTCAATACCGTCAATGCCATCGCCTGCGCGTATGCCGAACGGTCGCCGGTGGTGCTTCTCACCGGATCGCCGGGACTGTCGGAGCGAGCACGCAATCCCTATCTCCATCACATGGTGAGAGATTTTTCGACCCAGAAGGAAGTGTTCGAGAAAATGACTGTGGCGGCGGTCGTGCTGGACGATCCGTTGACCGCGGAGCGAGAGATGGACCGCGCCTTCGCGGCCCTGATGCGCTATCGGCGCCCCATTTATATAGAGATTCCTCGCGACATGGTTCACGTGCCGCTGGGTGCGCCGTCGCGTCCGTTGCGCATCGAAGAAGAACCCAGCGATCCGGCCGCTCTCGCCGAAGCGCTCGCGGAAGTTCGCACTATGCTGTCGGCCGCCAGCCGTCCCGTCATTCTCGCCGGAGCGGAGGTAGGCCGGTTCGGTTTGCACGATCATCTCACACGTCTCGTTGAACGACTCAACGTTCCCATCGCTTCCACGCTCCTCGGCAAGTCCATCATTCGGGAAGATCACCCGCTGTACGTCGGCGTATACGGCGGCTTAATCGGTCGGGACGATGTTCAACAGTTTGTCAACGAGGCCGACTGTTTGCTGATCTTGGGATCGATTCTTTCTGACGTCGAGGATCTCGACGCCCGCTCTCCATTATTGCTGGAAGGGCGCACCATTCATGCGACCGCCGATCGCGTGGCCATCAAGCACCATCGTTATGACGGGATCCTCTTTGATGAATTCGTGCGCGCCCTCGTATCCGCGCCGCTCCCCTCCTTCGAATCGCGCGCCTTGCCGATGCCCGAGCCGATGCCACAGCCGCCGGTGCAGTCCCACACACCCGTCACTCTGCGCGGGCTGTTTACGCATCTGGACAGCGTCCTTGATGAAAAGACCTTGGTCATTGCCGACGTCGGCGAATCCTTGTTTGCCGCGGCCGACTTGCGCGTTCATCGCCGCTTCGAATTCCTCTCACCAGCTTATTACACGTCCATGGGGTTTGCGGTTCCCGCCGCCGTGGGGGCCGGCTTTGCAGATCCTTCCCTGCGACCCATCGTGCTCGTCGGCGACGGCGCCTTTCAGATGACCGGCTCAGAACTCTCCACCTGCGTTCGTTATGGACAAACCCCTGTGGTGTTGGTGTTGAACAATCGGGGCTACTCCACAGAACGGGAGATTCTGGAAGGGCCGTTTAATGACGTGCACGAATGGCGCTACGACAAGATCTGCGAGCTTGTGGGCGGCGGGACAGGCTACCGAATCTCGACGCATGGCGAATTCGTCGATGTGCTCAAGCGCGCCTTGTCGGATCACAGCCGGCTCCACGTTTTGAACATCCTGCTCGATCCGGCGGACCGTTCGCCGGCGATGATGCGTCTGGCCAAGCGCCTTGCCAGGCGACTATCCCCCGACAAGTCCTAACTTCTGCCTCGTATGCCTATCCGCCGATCTTGCTCGGATCGGAAAACCATGCGAAACTAGGCTACATGCATCCATCTTCGTATAGCCAAC
>JBQTHT010000048.1:0-36936 GCA_052389595.1 Nitrospiraceae bacterium | reverse complement strand
GCAAGCTTGCTAGACTCATGGCGCCCAGACGTCGCAGTGCGGTGGTCAGGGGAACGACGCAGAAGGAATTGATGCCGTCCTCCTGCATGCGCTGAGTGACCTTCGGCCACCGATGCTCTTCGGCAATGTCCGCCACTATGATGGAGCGCTGGGTTTGCCAGACCTTGCCGGCTGGAGCCTCTTCAACCGGCCCTTCATGGCCGCCGACGAGGTCGGCCGGCACGTTCGCCTGAATGGTGTGTAATCGCATCGTGTTACGCGCAGGATCGTGCAAGGACAGAGCCACGAAATTCACATGGACTACGCGAGGAAGATGCTGGGCGAGATCTCGAAAGAGTTCGTGCAGATCACGGTGCGCAGAGATCGCCTGGGCCACTTCCAGCAGGGCTTGGTATTGCTCCGCGAGAGTCTCGCAGGGAGATGCAGAATGCCCATCCATAGACGCTCAGTATCGCCTATTGATCGTGACGGCTCAAGAGGGGATTATCCTTCTCCGCTCTCCTCGGAACAATCCCAGCCGACGCCACTGCGCCCTGCTTACTTTTCAATCTCGAAACCGTCGTTCTTCCACCAGCGCCATCCACCTTCCAGCTCCATTACCGGGTACCCCTTGCTCGCAAATATGACCGCTGCCGTCGCGGCCAAGTGACACACGTGGGAATAGCAGTACAGCACGTTGATCTTGTCCTTGCAGAGGATTGCCTTGAGACTCTTTGGATTGTCCCACTGATCCTTCGGGAGATTCACCGCCTTGGGGATGTGGCTGTCGGCATAATCTTCGGCCGCGCGCACATCCACGACGTTGACAGGTTGGCCTTGCTTCACCCACCGTTCGAGTTCAACAGGGCCGGTGGTGAATGCCATCTTGTCCTGGAAATATTTCTTGGCTTGTGTCGCTCTGGGAATCTTGAGTTTGGCGGCCATGACTCTCCTCCTTCTCCACGTTTCATGTTTCCAGCTTCGCATCCATTGTGATTGTCGTGTTCAGCAAGCGCGAGATCGGGCAGCCGGTCTTCGCAGTGGTCGCGGCTTTGTCGAACACTGCCTTGTCGGCTTTCGGAACTTTGCCTCTGACGTCCAAGTGAATCTGTGTCACGGTCCACCCGGCTTCGAGCTTGTCGAAGGTCACCGTGGTGGTCGTCTCCAGCTTGTCCGGCACTAATCCCGCGTTCCCCAATTGAACGGACAAGGCCATGGTGAAGCACCCCGCATGCGCGGCCGCGATCAACTCTTCTGGATTCGTGCCCTGGCCGTTCTCGAAGCGCGTCGTGAACGAATACTGCGTTTGCGACAACGCCCCGCTCTCGGTTGAGACCGTGCCTTTGCCGGATTTCAGATCACCCTGCCAGACTGCGGAAGCTTTGCGTTTCATAGTTCCTCCATATCCTGAGTCTCTCGTTTCTTGTACGTTCGTGCTCTCTTCTCGATTAATAGCCCACAGTAAAGCGTTGTCGGATATGCGCCGGCTTCTCCACCTCGTCGATCATCGCCATCGCATAGTCCTCAACCGAGATGCGGCTTTCCCCGTCGACATCTTTCAGCACCTGATCTGTTCCAAGCCGGAACTTGCCGGTGCGCCGGCCTGGAGACATGTCGGCTGACGGAGAGAGGAATGACCATTCCAGGCTTGTTTCTTTACGAAGTATGTTCAGGGCTTCCCTGGTAGCGAGTGCGCCCTGTTTGTATTCGGTCGGGAACCCGGGCATATCCACGGATTGGACACCCGGCTTGACTTCCAAGCTGCCTGCTCCGCCCACGAACAGCAGCCTGTTCACACCGGCCTTCTTTACACCATTGATGATGGCTCGCGTGCCCCTGACCTGCTGGTTATAGATGTCCGGGTTGCTCCATCCTGGATTGAAAGCACTGATGACGGCATCATGGCCCGTCACCAATCGAGCCACCTCGTCTTCGTTCTGAACATCCGCTTTATGGGGATGAAGCTTCGGATGCGTTTTCAGTTTTGTCGGGTCCCGAACGATGGCGGTCACCTCGAGGCCACGATGCAAGGCTTCATGCAAGATTGCCGACCCGACAAAACCCGTCGCTCCGATCACTACGATCTTCATGGGTAACCCTCTCGTCGGATCGTTGTTCCATCCACCTCAGCAGCCAGAGAGGACGCTCAGCGATTTCCCTTCCGCTGCTGAGAGAGATACCGGTACATCCCTTCCACATTCTCCGGGAACCATTCGGCGTAGCGCTGCCACTGCTCGTACTTGGGAAGCTGAACGGTCTTTTTCACCTCTTCCACACTTGCGCCTTTCTGGACTTGCTCCTGCACGGCAGCTCTGAGATCTTCAAGATAGCCGCGAAACCGTTGCACATGCTCTTTTCTGCCGATCTTGCCGTGGCCGGGGACCAGGATGTCGAAATCTAATTGCTCGACCTTTTTGAGAGACTCGATCCATTCATCGGGATAATCGCTCCGCATCGTTCGGTAGGCCACCGTCTCAACCGGAATAAAATCCACGGCGAAGAGTAATTTCTGTTGCGGAAGCAGGACCACCAGACTGTTATCCGAATGGTTCTTTCCGGTGTAAATCAGGTCGATGTGTTTGCCGCCAAGATCAATGGACATTCGGTCAGTGAACGTCAGATCGGGCACGGGGGTCTGCACGCGAGGCTCTTTGAGAATCTCGCGTTTCGCCCCCCAGTGGCTGACGAACAGGGCCGTATCGGCAAAGAGCGCCCCTCCGGAAATATGGTCCGCATGGTCATGACTGTAGATCACGTAGCGCACGGGTTGGTCGGTGAGTTTCTTAATCTCAGTCTTCAGCCAGGTCGCCGCGTCAGAACTGATCGGATCGGTGACGATCACGCCCTTCGGCGTGGTGATGAAAATAGACTGATGAAAGTGATGCCTGAACAGGTACACGTCATCGGCCAGCTTGGTGATTTCATCATCGGGCCGGGACTGTTGAGCAGAAACCCCAGGACTCAGAATCAGCAGACACCCGACAACCAACAAGAATGGGATCCACTTCGAGAAACACATCAGAACGCCTCCATATGGATTGAGACGGTTATACTGCGATCGGAGTTCGCCCCAGACAGAACCGTTGCGTTGGGATGGTGCAGCTTTACTCAGCACCGGAAGCCTATCCTCTTGCCAGACTGCTGTGATTGGGCGTTTCATCATACACTCCACGTTCCCCGCGATTTTCTCACGGCGTCGCGACGTTCTCGCTCGTACCGCAGGATCGCTCAGAGCCGCAGGGGTTTGATCGGTGACACAACGGCCGCCGGGTTCGTCTTCCACACCGACTCATCCGCATCGACGTACAATTCGATTTCGTTGCCGTCAGGATCTTGCAGGTAGAGACTTTGGCTCACGGTGTGATCGCTCATGCCGGCGATCTCTACCTTGGCTTGCTCGAGTTCCCGTTTTGCCGCCCGCAACTCATCGAGACTATCACCCACCTTGATGCCGATATGATAAAGGCCGCGGCGCCTTCCCGCCGGTGGGCCTGGTGCATCCCCGACCTGGATAAGCAAGAGCTCATGGTGCGTGCGGCCCGACGTGAGCGCCGCCGCCGTGCCGTTGAAGATGTGTCCCACCTCTTTGAACCCCAATAGGTCCCGATAGAACGCCAGCGATCGTTTGAGATCCCTGACGTAGAACACCACATGGCCAAGATAGTGCGCTTTCATGGTCACCTCGTCGTTCGTGAAGCGTCGTTCGTATCTCGCGAACAGATTCACCATACACTTCATCCCTCGATACGCTTCACTTACTTGCTTGCGCCCGTATCGTAGTAGAACCGCTCCTGAATGATCTTGCCGTTTTTCCACTTGGCCACCGAGACCTGCTCCAGATGGATGGGCGTTCCATCCGTGGCGATCCAATCCAAGGCCGCTTCGTAGAACGTCACATCGCCGCCGACACCAGAGGCCGTGACCGTGAACCCTTTCCATTCCTTGACCGCGCTGCCGAACTGCTTTTCTCGTTCGATGTTGGCAGCCAGTCCCTTCGTCGGCGGATTGGCATTGTCCTGCATCACCGTGTCCTTGTCGTAAAACTCGTTCATCGCTTCGATGATCTTTCCCTGGCGAATGTAGCCGAACAGATCTTGGAGCCGGTGCTGTAGATTGGTTGTGCTCATACGAGTCTCCTTTCAAACGTGACGTCAGGATGGTTCCGCTGAATAAGTTGAGGCGTGGTCTCCTGTGAGTTCCCTGCCTGAAAATCGGCGGTGACGGATACGCCTCCTCCTGTAGAATGGGCGCATGACGGATCGGCCGCTACACATCATATCGTTTCAGAAAACAGAGGGGGTATCTATGTTTCAGCCGCTTGGCCTGTCCACTCTTCCATCCCACCGGCAGATGCTCCGCGCCTTCCTCATGAGGACCACCGGCGTGTTCTGTCGTCCGACCGGCACCGCGCGAAAACCGTGTCCGCACAATGTCGAGTTCTTCGCCACAGCGAGCGAGGCGGTTCATGGTGGCTATCGACCGTGCAAGCGATGCCGTCCCATGGACGTCGTGAGACGCCCGCCTGAACTGGTCGAACGCCGGCGCGAAGCCGTGGAGCGTAACCCGACCGGGCGCTTGACCGATAAGGACCTGGCGGCCATGGACATCGAGCCCTCGACCGCACGTCGGCAGTTCACGAGATACGTCGGCATGACGTTTCATGCCTATCATCGTGCTCGTCGAATGGGCCTTGCGCTGCATGACGTCCGTAACGGGCGCGGTCTCATCGATATCCAGCTCGATCGCGGATTTGAGTCGGGCAGCGCATTCCGTGAGGCGTTCACCAAAATGTTTGGTGTTCCACCCAGCAGAGCGAAGGAGAGTGAGTGTCTCCTCGTTCGCCAGTTTGAGACTCCACTCGGCCCCATGTTGGCCCTCGCGAACGATCAAGGGTTGCAGATTCTCGACTTCGTCGATCGGCGAGGGCTGGAGCGCAGGATCCTGACGCTTCGCGCGCGTCTGACCTGTGCGGTTGTGCCGGGCAACAATGTCCATCTCGACTCCATCCTGACGCAGCTGCATCAGTATTTCGCCGGCACGCGGGTCACCTTCGATATGCCGCTCGGCCTCACCGGTTCCCCTTGGGAGCAACGCGTCTGGCGCCACCTGCTCACGATCCCACCTGGCGAAACCATATCCTATTCACATTTGGCCAAGGAGTTGGGACAGCCAAACGCCTGCCGCGCCGTCGGCCGCGCGAATGGCATGAACGATCTGGCCATTGTCGTTCCGTGCCACCGCGTGATTCGCGCAGACGGCTCGCTCTGCGGTTACGGTGGCGGTCTCTGGCGTAAGCAATGGCTCCTTGACCACGAGCGTCGCAGCCTTTCTCGCTCTTCGTAACGGACAGGAGGAGCGTCACGAGACGAACTTAATCCCGGCTTTCTGCACTTCCTGGTACGGGAGCAGCCAGACCAGGGACTCGTCGCTCAGGTCTCCCACTTGAATGCGGTTCCCCCAGGGATCGCGAAAGTCGCAGCGAAAGCCCGGTACTAGTTTGAGTTTGTACTTGTTGATGAGCTTCTTCCGCACTTCCCTGATCTGCTTGTCATCTCTGACCATGAGACCGAAATGTTTCGTGCGGTCCGGTTGGAGTGTGTCGACTTCAAAGATCGCCATGAACTGGTGCTCCCCCAGCTTGCACCAGGCGGCGCCTTCGCCACCACGCAACATTGTCAGCCCGAAGACATCTGAGTAGAACTTCACAGCCTTCTTGGCATCGGTGACTTCAATGACAATGTGATTGCAGCCATAGACTTGAACGGACATGTTTACCTCTTGGTTTGTTCCTCGTGTTTATCCCGCCGACGAAGCCTGAGCCGAGTATGTGCGCTGTTCGCCGGTGCCAAGACGCAGAGCCTCGACATCCAACTCATGTTCGATTCGGTGCAGCACGTCGTCGCTGATGACCCCTTCATCCCGAAGGCCGATCACGGCCAGACGCTCCGCCGTGAAAGCTTCCTGGCGCAAGCGACGAAGCGCCGCGGCGGCCTCTTCCGTACACTCGTCGTCTTTTTCGCCTGCCTTGGCGGCGGCGAAGCGCTGGACCCGTCGCGCATAGTGGACTCGCAAGCGATCCACATGCTCTGCAAAAGGCCATGGCTCCTGTGCCAACTCATTGAGCCGTTCCAAGGCCGAGGTCGCCGCGTGTTCGCGCGCATGGGCTTCCTCCCGTTCCAACGTCTCATCGCGCTCCAGCTTCAAGATACGAAGCAACGGCGCGAGCGAGAGTCCCTGTAAGACCAGCGTCGAGAGGATCACCATGAAGGTGATCAAGATAATCTCCGAACGGAAGGGAAACGGGGCGCCCGCGCTCGTTGCGTGCGGCAGCGCCAGCGCCGCCGCCAGAGAGACGATACCGCGCATGCCGATCCAAGCCGTCACGAAGATATTCGGCCAAGGCGGCATCGGATCGCGAGCCCGCAACGACGCACTGAGACGCCGGGGAAGATAGGCGACCACGGGAACCCAGACAAGGCGCACCACGATGACGATCGCGCTCACGAGGGTTCCCTTCCACATCAACGACTCGAACTCGCCGACGGGAACGGCGTCGCGAAGCATCCCGAGTTGCAATCCAATGAGAATGAAAATGAACCCGTTGAGCACGAAGACCACCAGGTCCCACACGGCCCGGGCCTGAAGTCTCGTGGCGGGCGCGACCACCTCGCTAAAATGCCGCCGGAGATACAACCCTCCCGCGACACAGGCCAACACCCCCGACCCGTGGAATTGTTCCGTCAGCACCCAGGCGGCATATGGAGCCAGTAACGTGATGGCGATTTCGGTGAAACTGTCATGGGTCAGGTGGAGCGTCCACCGCGCCGTCGCGCCGATCAGGAGGCCGACGGCGACGCCGATCACCGCCGTAATAACGAACTGAGCCAGCGTCTCGCTCATGGCGAACGTTCCGCTCACGACGACGGCGACCGCCGTTCGGTACAACACCAGCGCCGTCGCGTCGTTGACGAGACTTTCTCCCTCAAGAATCGTGACCACCCGATGGGGAATGTGGAGACGACGGCCGATGGCTGTCGCCGCGACCGCCGCCGTGGTTGCCAGTACGAGGCCGATCGCGAGTAGGGCAATGGGCCGCGCGTTAGCCTTAAAATCGCGGAGCGACGTGAAATACGCGGCGGCCCAGAGGATCGGCGGAAGAAAGACGAGAAAGACCAGATCCGGATCGAGATGAATGACCGGCAAACCAGGAGTGACCGCGAGCCCGAGCCCGCCGATCACGAGAAGAATGGGGTAGGGGATCAAAATTCTTCTCGCGATCGTCGTCAGCGCCAGTACGGCCACGAGCAGCAAGATGACGGTTTCGAGTTGATGCAGATCTTCCATGCGCACGCTTCACTTTCACCGCATGACGTCAGTCCAGATGCCCCATTTTCCCCTCACGATAATCGTTCACGGCTTGAATGAGTTCGTCCTTCGTATTCATGACGAACGGTCCATAACGCGCCACCGGTTCGTGGATCGGATTGCCATGAAGGACCAACAGGGTAGCATCCTGTTTGGCTTCGAGGGCGACCTGCTCGCCCTCCGTGCTCAAGACAGCCAGCTCAGCTTCATGAACCGCCTGCGACCCGTTCACCGTAACTTGTCCGTTGAGCGCAAACAACGCCGTGTTGCCTCCCGCAGGCAATGTCACATCTGTGCGATACCCGGCCTTTAGGCGCACATCGTAGAGCTGAACCGGTGTAAACGTATGTGCCGGTCCCTTGATGCCGTGGAATTCCCCGGCGATCACCCGGACCTGGCCTGCCCCGCCGTCCAGCTCGATCACGGGAATGTCGGTGCTGAGCAACGTCTGGTAGCCCGGCGTCGACATCTTTGACGCTTTCGGGAGGTTGACCCAGAGTTGAATCGCTTCCAGAGTGCCGCCTCGTTTCGCAAATTCCTTCTCGTGCATCTCTTCATGCACGACGCCGGACGCCGCCGTCATCCACTGCACATCACCCGGCCCGATGATCCCGCCATTGCCCGCCGAGTCGCGATGAGCCACCACTCCTTGGTAGAGGAGAGTGACTGTTTCAAATCCTCGGTGCGGATGCTCGCCGACCCCGCGCGGCTGATCGGTCGGCGGGAAATATGTCGGACCCGCATAATCCAGTAACAGAAACGGCGAGAGTTGCTCGCCCAGGTCGTCGCCTGGAATAAGGTTGCGCACAGGGAATCCATCTCCGACCATGTGGGCCGATCCAGACTGATACACTTTCATAACTTCCTTGCGAGGCGCCACGCTCAGCCTCTGAGCCTGGATGGCCAGGTCTTGTTTTGTCTGCACATCCGCGAGCGATGGTTTCATGATACCCTCCCTTTCTCCGTTTTTTTTCATTAGGCGGTCGGCGGCTACAGTCGCTTTTCTTCCAGATCGTAGACATCGAACCACACATAGACCGGACGATGCTTCGGCACGAACTCGAGAATATATTCCTCCAGATATTGCTGAGCCTGGAGGCTCATGTCACTAAGCCGCGTGTCGCGCATCCGGTTATTCCATTTCAGATGTCATCCGGGTCCTTGATCTTTGAAGCGCCGTTGATCCATTCGGCGATCTTCTCGTCGGTGACGCCCGTCGCTCCCACGTCCTTCAATCGCTCAGGCGTGATGCCGGTGAACGCCAAAAACGCCCGACACTTATCCACACAGCGCGCGGCTATCACATAGCCGCCCAACTTTTCACGCGGACTGCGAGGGTACGTCTTTCGGAGGTCCTGCAGAGCGTTCTCACTTTTTCCAGATCCGTTTTCATACTGGCTCCTCTCGTAGGCGCGCAGTTCAGACCTGAACGGTTCTTTCCGTCTCCCAGATGAGGATTTTCGCGCCGGCGGAGGCATTCGCCGTGAGCCGTCGCGATCCTGCCGCAGTCAGTCGGACTGCATCGCCCGCATGTAACATCTCCGCTCCCTCCATATGCACGGCGCCCGTCGCTACATAGAGATGAACAAACTTGTTATCCGGCACGTGCACAGTTTCCTCAGGCTTCAGTCGCCCGCCCCAAAGCACGGCGCCCTTTTGTCGAATGGCAACGGCGGCAGGGTGGCCTTTCCCGGACGCAATGGCGATCAGCCCCCCCTGGTCCAGCTGGTTGTTGATGTCGAGCTGTTCATAGCTGGGAGCGATCCGCTCGGTGTCCGGCATCACCCACATCTGGATGAAATGCACATCCTGATTCCAACGGGGATTCATCTCCGAATGCCAGATGCCGGTGCCGGCACTCATGCGTAGAGCCAGACCCGGATAGATGATGTCTGTATTGCCCTCCGAATCCTTCTCCAGCTCGCCGTTCAGCACCCAGGTCACGATTTCCATATCCTGATGCGGATGGGTCCGGAACCCAGTGCCGGCTTTCACCCGATCGTCGTTGCTTACGAGCAACAACCCGTGATGGGTGTTCGCCGGGTCATAGTGGTTCGCAAAGCTGAAGCTGTGATAGGAATTCAGCCAGTCGATTTGAGTGTGGAATCGTTCGTGGGCCCTCCTGATGTCGATCATCGGCTGATCCCCTTTCCGTCCTCTTTTTTGTTCCGTTGAGGAATCCTAGTCAGGATTTCATTTCTTGTGCAAGAACACCGTCTACAGACCATTTGCCCGCACCGGTAATCATCAGCGCGAGCCCGATTCCGATCACGAGCAGATGGTACTCGTACCCTTCACCAGCTTGCTTGCCGAACCAATTCATGAAGAAACCGTGCGGGAGGTGAGTCGTCGCGATCGCGCCGATCATGATGATCGCCAGGCTCGCCGCGGTGAATCGTGTGAGAAGTCCGGCCAGCAGACCAAGGCTGCCAAAGAATTCTCCACTGATGACTAGCAAGGCGACGATCCAAGGCAAATGCATGGTCTCGGTGAAAAATCCCATCGTCCCGCTGAATCCAAATCCCCCGTACCAGCCCAACATTTTCTGGGCGCCATGCGGGAACATCACCAGCCCCAACGTCAACCGAAGGATCAGACCCGCCCAACCGTCATCTGTCGCAAAGAACGCTTTCATATAGCACCCTCCTGTGCTTGGTCGATGCACTGCTCAGCGATTGTTTCACCATTGCCCCCAGTATAATAGTTCTAGTTAGAACTAAGTCAAGGATGAAATTGAGCAACCTCAATCCACTTCTCCTAACCGATTGACTGATAACAGAATTCCAACCTACACTCGCTGCAAACCTCCAAGTAATTTCGGAAAAACGGGATTAAGGTGGACTGCCCGAAAGAGTGCGGGAATACAGGGAGTTTCGGGGTTTTGGGTCGGAGGCGAGTTTCACGCAATTTCGGAAAAAGCGGGAGAAACGGTCAAAACCTCCAAGTAATTCTGGAAAAAGTGTGGAGGCCAAAATGCGCGTTTAACTCTTGTTGAATCCAGGAGAAAATGGTCATTTTGAGGGTGCATAAATCGACAATCCAAGTGCAATCCTGGGTTTTCAAAATAGAAAAACACAGATTTAGCGCTCCAGGAGCGACGATGGTGCTTGTGCACGCTCCACCTGCTATGGGGTTATCCACAGAAATCCAAGTGCAATCTTGAGTGATTCACTCAACTTAAAAATCGCACCATAAAAGCCGTTTGGCACTCGCACGGCCGTTGATACCGTAGAGTGAGCTATACCTCACAATTTGCCCTTGTCATGCCTGTTGTTCGGAATCACGTAAACACGCAATGCTTCAACTCTGGGGCGCTGTTGCCCTATGAACTTCGTCTTAAAGACTTCGAGATGGCGATGCAGGACATCTATGATTTCTTCTACGACATCAACCGTGGCCTGATTAAACGAGGGCTCTTGCGTTTAGACGATATGCTTCGTCCTGCCATCATGTCGGGGTTGCTTTCCGATATGTTGACGGCCAGTCTCTCAAAGCATTCCAGGGCCTTGACTGTCAACCTCTATCACAATGGACACCCTGACTTGGTCGTACATGGAGTATATGCGGGGAATAGAGTTAAGGCAGGGGAAGAAGGAGTAGAAATAAAAACCACCCGAAAATCCGGTGGAGCAGTCGATACGCACGGCGCTCGCAATCAATGGATGAACGTCTTCGTGTATGAGGTGGATTGCGTCACAGAGCCGGCAAAGGACCGACAGCCGATGACCTTTAGCGAGATCTATCTGGGGAAGGTAACACTGACTGATTTTCGGAAGAACCCGAGGGGGGAGCTAGGCACCCGTACTGCCACGCTTCACAGGACCGGCATTGAAAAGCTCCGCGAGAATTGGATCTACAAGCTGAACAGGTGATGATTGGCATTCTTGAAAGCCGCCAACCTAGGCAAGGCCTTCCTCGCCATCTCAAAGTAATGAGCGTCCTTCTCAATTCCGATGCTGGAATATCCCACCGCTTCTGCCGCCGCAAGAGTTGATCCTGTTCCACAAAATGGGTCGAGTACGACTCCTTGTCCTAGGGGGAGAGCGCCCCTAACCAGAGTGCGTAAGAACTGTTGAGGCTTTAAACTTGGGTGCGGTGCAAGCCGCCTTTCAAACTTGTGGGTGGGCGCCGATGATATAACGTCTCCGAATGGCTTATCTTGAGACGGCCTCCGAAACCCTCCAGCGCCCCATTTTCTGAGATTATCTTGCACTCTTCCTTCTAACGGCTTCCGAAAGAGTAGCCAAGGTTCCCACATCGATCGAGGCATGACGCTGACATCAGGAAACTCTTCATGGGCTGCCTTTGGTCTATCTCCGCCTCGCATGGTCATGACTAACCGAACGATTTCTCCTCGTCTTTCAAGACCGGCTTTTGCAAGCGCGCCCGAAACCAAGTATGAGAGAAGCGGATTTGTCGCAACAATGACATTTGCCCCCGGTACAAGAGCTGGAATGAGAATTTGTGCCCACTCAAAGAAAAACAACTCAAGTGCCCGAAGGTCTTGTGGTGAGAGCACCGTGAATCGAGGAAGTGGGGCGCGTTGAACCCCGTCAAAGGAAGGAGGAATGCGCCATACTCCTCCTTTGCCGTTCCGCAATTTCTCCTGTTGCTCAGAAGAGTATTCGAAAAGCCCGTAGGGAGGATCGGTCACGACAGCGTGCACCGTGTTCGGTCGTTGTTCGCGTAACCAGACCAAGCAGTCAGCTTCAAGAAGAAGAGCTTTGCCCAAAGAAAAACGTCGACAATAATCGACACGAGGTTCGGCAACCCTGTTAACCCGCACTCTTGTATTCGCTTTCAATCCATAATGACCACGCGCGGTGCGAACGAATAACGATGAGGTATTGAGTCGTAGATACGATCGAACACTAGAGCGAGCGGAGCTTCCAATGAGTTCCGCTACATGCTGCTCAATCGCTTGGAGAGAGGCGCCGGCCGGCCTAGCCGTGAGAACGGAAAGAATTGCGTCCCGTACTTCTCCGGGACGTCGCTTCTGCTCGGCGGTCGACTTGTACACGGGCCGGAGCATAAGACGTCTAGACGTCTTTGTCAACGGCGAGTCATTTCAGATGAAGCAGGAGACTTGACGATCTCCACGTTGCTGTCGGTCGTTAGTGAAAGGCTTTGCTTCACCCTCACACCCCAGTATGCAACCAGACTATCCATCACTGCGCGCATCGAGCGGGCACATTCTGATCCTGCGCGCTCTGCGAGCAAGAAGGGCCGTCCGGTTGCTTACCTCTTATCTTTGATCGCCCGTTCGACTTCGCGCCCGGCTTCGCGGGCTTTGATGGTCTCGCGCCGATCGTACTGCTTCTTACCTTTGGCCAACGCAATTTCGACCTTGGCCTGACCGCGTTGACTGAAGTAGATGCGGAGCGGGATCAGCGTGAAGCCTTGCTGTTGCGTCTTCCCAATCAGCTTCTTGATCTCCTTGCGGTGGAGCAGCAGCTTTCGCGTCCGAAGGGGATCGTGGTTCATGATGTTGCCGTGACTGTACGGCTGGATATGGCAGTGGTGCAGGAATACTTCCCCGTCCTTCACGCTCGCATAGCTGTCTTGGAGATTGACGCGGCCGTCCCTTAGCGACTTCACCTCCGTACCTTTCAGCACGATACCGGCCTCAAACTTCTCCTCAATGTGATAATCGTAAAAAGCTTTCCGATTCGTCGCCGCCGCTTTCTGGCTCTTCTCTTTGGGCATTAGCTTCTTGGAGTGGTGACGAGGTCGAATTCAGAACGCGCTATCGCTACAGAGTTGAAGACCGTCGGACTTTCTCTGACCAATCTGCTAGTATCCCGCCATGTCCTCCTCAGGATTCTTTGACGCGGTATCTACTATTCTGGCCGGCGTGGCGCAACGACACGGCCTGGACCAAAAGCTGCTCGAATTCCGCCTTCGGCGGCAGTGGCCTGAGATCGTAGGCCCTCAGATCGCGGCCCACACGCAGCCCGACCAGATTCGCTTTAAAAAACTGTACTTGCTGGTAAAAAATTCTGTGTGGCTCTATCAACTGACATTCTTGAAGCCCGATCTTCTTGAAAAAGTCAACGCGGCGGCCGGGGCTCCCGTGGTGACTGACGTGGTGCTTCGCCTTGGCGAGATTCCCAGCGCTGCCCGTGCCCTATCTGACGCGATCGACTCCGAAGGGCTTTCGTTACCACCGACTCAACAGTCGATTGACGAGGCGGCCGCCCATGCCGGCGCTGTTCAGGACGCGGACCTCCGCGCACACCTGACGGCTATCATGGCGCAGGCACTGGCTCAGCGCGAGACTCGCTCGCGGCCTTCGAGGTCATCGACCCCTTGAACAAGGCTCGCGAATAGGCCGCTGTTCCCGCCGTATCTTTTCCTCTGATGAGAGGACCGATTCGACCCTCCTCTTCCAAGTCCTCCAATCGATACAGTCCCCGCAACGCCTTGTCGAATCCTTCTCGCACGGCCGGATCGCCTTCCAGATACCTGTGCAGGATCTCCGGTTCGGCCCAGGCCTCGTGGGTGAAGATGTAAATCGTCATGCGCTGGTAAGGGCCGGCGGCATCGCCGGGGGTAGTCGCCCGGATCTTCATCGGGCCGAAATTACGGGTTTCGTGACCAATCTTGCGGAAACGCTCAATGAGAGTCTCGATGGCGCTGTCGCTCGTCCAGCCCGGCACATGCATGGCCACCGCCGTCCCCTCTTGTGATCCAATGCTATAGGGGGGGATGGAACGATCGGGCCGGCTGAGAAACATTCCGCCCCAAATCAAAGCGAACAATGTCGCCAAGACTCCCAAGCCGAGTTTGACCACGATGTCGAGGCGGCGCTTCGGCCGACCAGCGGCTTGTTGGGAAAGCTGGTGCGCCTGGGGTTCCATGGCTTAGGGATGATCCGTTGTGGAGAGGAAGAGAGGCTGGCCGCGAGGCGCTAGCTGTCGTTGGTGTCCTCTGATGACACCTCGACGCTTTCCGCCAAGCGCGCGACGGCCACTACGCGATCGTCGTCGCTGTCCAGATCCAGGATGCGAACCCCTTGCGTGTTGCGGCCAATCTCGCGAATGTCGTCCACTCGGCAACGGAGCACCTTGCCTTGCGCCGCCATGAGCATGATTTCATCACCGTCACGCACCTGGAGGAACCCGACGGCGAGACCATTGCGTTCCGTGGTCTTCACGCTGATGATTCCCTTTCCCCCACGCCCTTGCACCCGGTATTCGGTCACGGGCGTCCGCTTGCCATACCCGCCCTCGGTTACCGTCAGAAGAGCGGTCGTGGAGTCCGGCGTAATGGTTTCCATGCCGATGACTTCGTTGCCCTCTTCAAGCGTGATGCCTTTGACGCCGTAGGCGGTCCGTCCCATCGGTCGCACTTCCTCCTCTTTAAAGCGAATGGTAATGCCCTGGCGGGTGCCGATCAGAATCTCGCGCTGGCCATCGGTGATGTGGACGCCGATGAGCTTGTCGCCTTCCTCCAGGCCCAGGGCGATGATGCCTCCTTGCCGCGGGTTGCTGAACGCCGACAACTCGGTCTTCTTGATCACGCCCTGCTTGGTTGCCATCACCACGAACCGATCATCGCGAAACTCCTTCACCGGCACGGTCGCCGTCACCTTTTCGTCCGACGCCAGCGCGAGCAGGTTGATCAGGGCTTTACCCTTCGCGGCGCGGCCGGCTTCCGGAATTTCATGGACCTTGAGCCAGTAGACTTTGCCTGCATCGGTAAAGAATAAGAGATAGTCGTGCGTGGAGGCGGTGAACAGGGTCTCGACAAAGTCTTCTTCCTTGATCCCCATCCCGATCTTGCCCTTGCCGCCTCGCCGCTGTGCCCGATAGAGCGACACGGCATTCCGCTTAATGTAGCCCGTATGCGAGATGGTCACGACCACTTCCTCCACGGCAATGAGATCTTCGACGCTGATCTCCGCCTCCTCCTTGACGATCTGGGTCCTCCGTTCGTCCTTGTAGGCTTCGCGAATCTCGGTTAACTCATCTTTAATGATCTTTCGCACCAGGGGCTCGCTCGCGAGAACGGACTTAAGATACTCGATCCGCTTGAGCGTTTCCTTGTACTCCTCGATCAGTTTGTTCCGCTCCAATTGCGTCAGGCGCTGTAATCGCATGTCCAAGATCGCATTGGCCTGAATCTCGGTCAGGCGGAATTGCCGTATCAAGCCGGCGCGGGCCTCATCCGGCGATTGCGACCGCCGAATCAGCGTGATCACCGCATCCAGATTATCGAGCGCGATCTTCAGTCCTTCCAGGATATGAGCGCGTTCTTCCGCCTTACGGAGTTCAAACGCGGTGCGGCGAATGACGACTTCACGCCGATGCTCGATGAACGCGGCCAGGATCTGCTTGAGATTCAGGACCTCCGGCCGGTTGTGGACCAGCGCCAGCATGATCACTCCAAACGTCGTTTGCATCTGCGTATGCTTGTACAGGTTGTTGAGAATCACGAGTGGAATTTGATCGCGCTTGAGTTCGATCACGACGCGGAAGCCGTCGCGGTCGGATTCATCGCGTAGATCCGCAATCCCTTCGATCTTTTTATCCTGGATCAACTCCGCAATTTTCTCGATCAACCGAGCTTTGTTCACCTGATACGGAATCTCGGTCACGATGATCCGTTCCCGTTCGGTGCGCTCGTCGATTTCGATGGCCGCCTTCGCCCTTAACGTGAGCAACCCTCGGCCCGTGTGGTAGGCGTCCTTAATCCCCTGTCTGCCGTAGATAAAGCCGGCGGTCGGAAAATCGGGACCGGGGATCTTTTTCATGAGATCGGCAATAGTGGCCTCAGGGGTATCGATGAGGAGCATGAGGCCGTCCACCACCTCCGCCAGATTGTGTGTGGGAATATTGGTCGCGTAGCCGACCGCAATGCCGCCGGCGCCGTTAATCAATAGATTCGGCACCTTCGCGGGTCGAACCAGCGGCTCCGTTCTCGATTCATCATAGTTGGGGGCGAAATCGACGGTCTCCTTGTCGATGTCCGCGATCATTTCCTCGGCCAGCTTCGTCATGCGGGCCTCGGTGTACCGCATGGCTGCCGGAGGATCGCCGTCCACCGACCCATAATTTCCCTGGCCGTCCACGAGCATGTAGCGCATGTTGAAATCCTGCGCCATGCGCACGAGTGTGTCGTAGATGGCGGTATCGCCATGGGGATGATAATTCCCCATGATCTCGCCGACGATCTTAGCCGACTTCCGATAGGCCCGGTTATGAACCAGGCCCATCTCGCTCATGCCGTAGAGAATGCGGCGGTGCACCGGCTTGAGCCCGTCGCGCACATCCGGCAGCGCACGCCCGACGATCACGCTCATGGCGTAGTCGAGGTACGACGAGCGCATCTCGTCTTCGATGGCGATCTGGGTCAGTCTTTCATCTACGGGCATTGCATTCCTTCTTTAGCTATCAGCCGTCAGCTTTGAGCCGTCAGCTCCGAGCAAGCTGATCGCTGAAGGCTGACAGCTTCTCGGCTACACATCGAGGTTTCTGACTTCCAGCGCATGGGCCTGGATGAAATTCCGTCGCGGCTCGACTTCGTCTCCCATGAGAATGGTGAAGATCTCGTCCACGCCGGTGAGGTCCTCCAGCTTGACCTGGAGCAGCGAGCGCGTCTCGGGATTCATCGTCGTCTCCCAGAGTTGTGTCGGATTCATTTCCCCCAAGCCTTTATAGCGTTGGATGCCAAGCCCTTGTTTCCCCAGCTCTAGGATAGTCTGCACCAGATCGGCTGTTCCAGACAGCTCGCTCTCCGCCGCCTTCGCTTTGATCTTGTATGGCGGGCGACCCAGCCCGATTGCCGAGGGGGCCAGCTTTTGTAACTCGCGGAAGTCGGCTGACCCGACCAGCTCGTGGGTGACCTCCAGGGCGTGCGCCATCCCGTTGGTTTGAATTCGACAGATGACTTTATTCGACTGGTGTTCCTCGTCCTCGACGATGTCGAGCGTCGGGGTCGCTTTCGGATGCACGAGGGCCAACGTCTTCTTCACGCTCGCCACCACTTTCTTAAGCGAGGATTGATTTTTCAGCAAATCCCGATCCAGCCCGGGCTCATCCACGAAGGCGCGGAGAATGCCGGCCTCTTTCTGCTTTTTGCCGAAACGGGCCAACAGCTCTTCGAAGGCGATCAGCTTTTTCAGGATGGGCAGCAATCGCCTTCCCGTGACGAAACTCTGGCCGCTGTCGACATAGACCTCGACTTCCTCGACGGCCAGATCCGCCAGATATTCGTTCATCGCCGCTTCGTCTTTTAAGTAGCGCTCCGTCTTCCCCTTCTTGACCTTAAAGAGCGGCGGCTGCGCGATATAGATGTATCCGTGATCGATCAATTCCTGCATCTGGCGGAATAAGAAGGTCAGCAGCAACGTCCGGATATGGCTCCCGTCCACGTCGGCGTCCGTCATCAGAATGATCTTGTGGTAACGGGCCTTCGCGATATCGAACGCGTCCTTATCGCCTTTGTCGCTGTCTTCCCGCTTCCGGCCGATGCCGGTGCCGAGCGCCATAATCAGGGTCCGGATTTCCTCGCTCGACAACATCTTGTCGAAGCGGGCCTTCTCGACGTTGAGGATCTTGCCCTTGAGCGGCAGGATGGCTTGATACTTTCTGTCGCGCCCTTGCTTTGCGGACCCACCCGCTGAGTCTCCCTCCACAATGAAGAGTTCGCTGTGTGCGGGATCTTTCTCGGAACAATCCGCCAGTTTGCCCGGGAGTGAGCCTCCATCCAGCGCGCTCTTGCGCCGGATGAGATCCTTGGCTTTGCGGGCCGCCTCGCGCGCACGCGCGGCATCGATCGCCTTCCCGATGACCTTTCTGGCCACCGGCGGATTTTCTTCGAAATAGGTCCCGAGCGCGTCATTGACCGCCGATTCGACGATGCCCTTGACCTCGCTGTTTCCGAGCTTGGCTTTGGTTTGGCCCTCGAATTGCGGGTTCCGGACTTTCACGCTGACGACGGCCGTCAATCCCTCGCGCACATCGTCGCCGGTGAGCGACTCCGTCTCTTTTTTGAGGAGATCGTTCGCGTTGGCGTAGTTGTTGATGGTCCGAGTCAGTGCGGCTTTAAACCCGACCAAATGAGTACCGCCCTCGCGAGTGTTGATGTTATTGGCGAATGAAAACAGGTTTTCCGCGTATCCGTCGTTATACTGGAGCGCCACCTCCAGAACCATGTCCGGCTTCTCGACGGAGACCAGGATCGGTTTGTGGAGCGGCGTCTTCGCCTCGTTCAGATGTTCGACAAAAGATACAATGCCGCCCTTATAACGGAAGGTCTGCTCCTTGAGCGGTTCCTTCCGCTTATCCGTCAGCGTGATGGCCAGTCCTTTGTTCAAGAAAGCCAGTTCGCGCAACCGTTGAGCCAGCACGTCGAAGCTGAACTCGAGCGATTCGAAGATTTGCGCGTCCGGTTTGAACTTCACCATGGTGCCGCGCCGCTTCGTCTTGCCCGTCATCTTGAGCGGAGCCGTGGCCTTGCCTCGCTCGTACCGCTGCTCGAAGACCTGACCGTCCTGCCAAATTTCCAACTCCAGCCATTCCGACAGCGCGTTGACGACGGAGATGCCGACGCCGTGCAAGCCGCCTGACACCGTGTAGGCGCCTTGTTCGAATTTGCCGCCCGCGTGCAATACGGTGAGCGCAACCTCCGCCGCCGATTTTTTCTGTGTGGGATGCATACCGGTCGGGATCCCGCGGCCGTTGTCCATGACCGTCACGCTGCCGTCGATATGGATCGTGGCGTCGATGGCCTCGCCGAACCCGGCCATGTGCTCATCGACGCTGTTATCGACGACTTCATAGACCAGATGGTGCAATCCATCGGGACCCGTGCTTCCGATGTACATAGCCGGGCGCTTGCGGACAGCGTCCAGGCCTTCCAGCACCTTGATTTGGTCCGCGCTGTAGCTGTCGGACTTCGGCTTAGTTTCGGTCTCGTTGCTGGCCATCAGACTCCTACGATACAGGCGAGAGGCCTGTGGCTAGAGGCTAGGGGGAATCATCCGAATGTTCACCTCTAACCCCTCGCCCATTGCCTCTAGCCTCAGATCTTGATCGGCATCACGACACACTTGAAACCCGGGCTCTCGGCTTCCTGGATCAGGCAGGGACTCAACGGGGTGTCCATCTGCAAGGAAATCTTTTCACCATCCATGACACCAAAAACATCCAACAGGTACTTCGCGTTGAATCCGGTGTTCATCGAGTCACCGTCGTAGCGGGCGGCGAGCTCCTCGGTCGCCTCGCCGTAATCGGGGTTGCTCGAAAACAGCGTCATGCGCCCGGAGGTAAACGTCACCTTCACCGCATTGGCCTTATCCCGTGATAAGACCGATACGCGGCGGAGGGCCCCTTCCAACTCCGGTTTGTTCACGATGACTCGCTTGTTGCTCTCCTTGGGAACAACCTGCTGATAGTTCGGGTAATTTCCCTCCATTAACCTGGACGTCAATAGCAGACCGCTCTTTCGAAAGATCATGAGGTTCTTGGTGAATCCGATGAGAGGTTCCCCATCACCTCCCTCTTCGAGCAAACGCCGCATTTCCTGTGCGGCTTTCTTGGGGATAATAGCCTTGATCTCGCGCGGCGCTTCTTTGCTCCCGGGCTTTCCCACGTCTTGCTCAGCCACAGCCAGCCGATGCCCATCCGTTCCGACTATACGCAGAATGGTCTTCTTGTCCGTCGTGGCGAGCGTAATAAGGAGGCCGTTGAGGATGTATCGCGCGTCATTGTCGCCCGCCGCAAACAATGTTTTACGGATCAGTTCGAGCAGACCCGCCCCGGCTAATGGCGTCAAGCCTTCCCGTTCAATGGTCGGAAGTGCGGGATAATCCGTCGGCGGAAGGCCCATGATCTTGAATTGACTCTTTCCGCTTTGGATCGACGTCCAGTTGTTCTCGCCCGACGTCAGCTCGATATCGCCTCCTCGCAGTTCCTTGATAATCTCATAGAGTTTCCTCGCCGAGAGGGTCACGCCTCCCGGCTCGACAACGGCGGCCTTGTACAACCCGCGCATCCCGATCTCGAGATCGGTCGCCACGATTTCCGCCCCCTCATGCTTCGCCTCGAGGAGAATGTTCGAGAGGATCGGCATGGTATTGCGTTTCTCGACGACGCCTTGCACGCGCTGAAGTCCGGTCAGCAACTCATCGCGGTCAATTTGCAACTTCATAAAGATGCTCCTCGAGCAGGTCTGCTAGCCCTTCAAAATTTGGGTTTTGAGGCTTTCCACCGTGGAACTCAGCACGCTGTCGGTCTCTCTGGCTTTCGTAATCTGTTTACAGGCGTGCATGATTGTCGTGTGGTCTTTGTTGCCAAAATGCCGCCCGATCTCCGGGAATGAGGCATCGGTCAGTTCCCGACACAAATACATGGCGATCTGCCGCGGATAAACGAGCGTTTTACTCCTTCGCCTGGATTTGAGTTCGCTGACCTTCACATGAAATCTCTCGCTGACGGCGTCTTGCACGTCATCCATGACGACGATCTTCTTTTTGTCGCCGATGAGATCCCGCAGCACATTTTTCGCCATCTCCAACGCGATCGGCTGCCCGGTGAGGGAAGAATAGGCGCCGAGCCTGACTAACGATCCTTCTAATTCGCGGATATTATTTTTCATCGTCGTGGCCAGGAAGTGCGTGACATCATCGGGCAAGGTAATACCTTCATCCTCCGATTTCTTGCGCAAGATGGCGATGCGGGTTTCCACATCCGGCGGCTGAAGATCGGCGATCAAGCCCCACTCAAACCGCGAGCGTAATCGCTCCTCGATGTCCGGCATCTCCTTGGGGAACCGATCACTGGAGAGAACGATTTGCTTTCTCGCTTCATACAGCGTGTTAAACGTGTGGAAGAATTCTTCCTGGGTACGCTCTTTCCCGGCCAAGAACTGAATGTCGTCGATCATCAACATGTCGATATGGCGGTACCGCTTGCGTAAATCCATCATCTTGTCGTACCGAATCGAGTTGATGACCTCGTTGGTAAATTGTTCCGTCGTGACATAGGCGATGCGTACGTCGCTGTGCTCGGCAAGATGGTTGCCGATGGCGTTAAGAAGGTGTGTCTTCCCCAACCCCACCCCCCCATAGATGAAGAGGGGGTTGTAGGCCTTCGCTGGTTGTTCGGCAACTGCCATGCTGGCTGCATGGGCGAATTGATTCCCCGCTCCAACGACAAAGCTCTTGAATGTGTATTTGGGGTTTAGTTGGATACCTCGCTTGAGACGTCCGCCCTGTGACGCACGAGAGACCGGGCGAGACCCCTCTTCATCTCCCACATGGTCGTCCTGCTTATGAGCGACTACAAACGTCACATCCACTGGTTCTCCACCTCTTGCAACAGACAGTGCTTCCCTTAAGAGAATCACGTAGTGCTGACCGAGCCAATCTCCAAAGAACTTGTTCGGCACGGCGATCTGCGCGCCTGCTTCGTTCATATTCTGCAGATGGACCGGTAGGAACCAGGTATCGAAAACTTGCTTCGGCACCCTCTCCTCAATATGTCTAAGTGCCTGATCCCACAGAGGATTTGTTCTCATAACGCTTACCTCAATATTATCCACAGATTTATTCACACCTGTTGATAAGCCTTATTTTCACCATCTTGTGAATAACCACAAGGCTGGGCCTCTGTTTCCCTCCGCTCCTCCGGGGAACGCACGCGTTCCCCGGCGCGCTACGCAGAGGATACTCACGGGCTTTTAAGTGACCATTCACTCTGCACCCACATTCTTATGAACAGAAAGACTGTACAAAACCTCCTTCTGTATCACATCCTTCTCCCCTGTCCACCTCTTTCACAGACACTACGTCTACGACTACTCCTACGTCCGTGCTTTCTCATGACTTATCGATCCATACATAGGAGAAGAGTCAGATCACAACACCATCACGGTATCCGCCGCGAAGACCATGTCGAGCATCTCCTTGTAGGAAATAGGAGGACATACTGCCGTGACATTTCGCGCACACACGTCATCAGCCAGAACATAGATCGATTTTCCTTGAACGTGTTCTGCGCGAACGGCGTCCTGAAGGAGAATGATCGAAACCTCTTCGGTTGGAGGGTGAACGTCCGGTAGAAGGATGTCCTTTTCCGATGGCACTGGATAGCGAGTCACGAGATACAACACTCTCCGCGGATTCATAGGAGGTACTTAAAAAACAAGAACGCGATCCGATGAAGACAGGACACGGTGAATGTCCGAATGCGATTTCTCGTGAATCGTGAAATCCTTGTCGTAAGCGAACCGCGAACGGGACCCCTGAGGGATTACAAATGTCGTGCCAAGCTGCTTGAAAGAAGGGAGATATTTTTCAAGGATCTCAACGTCAACTACATCATCAACGTCTGGGGTAAGCAATAACGGCGCATCTCCTAAGAGAACGATCTTGAGATCATTCTCTCCGGTGCTTAAGCCGAGTGCAATGCGGAGAGCCTCCACGGCACGATGCGTTTGTAGAGGATTCTCGCGAATAGCGACAGTGACCGTAAAAGACATAGAAGAACAACGAGGTTGTCTAATTAAACGCCAAAAAGCGATCGCAGCCGTTGATGATCTGATCGAGCACCACGAGACCGCAGAGAGTAATACCCGGATCGAGACCTTCCGTTGAGACGCGATGTTGCTGACACCCGTAAGCACAGACAAAAAGTTTCATTCCATTACGGGAAAGTTCTGTGAACCCGGAATCTCGGAGACTCATCACTCCCTCGTCGATCAAGTAGAGATACACATCAATCCCCTCGTTCAATGCTTCTTCACAGAGGCTGTGAACCGTTCGAACACTCAGATGAGACGGGGGTGTGGATAACAGGATACCGAGTTTCTTATTGTGCATGTGGAATTCGCAGGTGAGATGTCTTAAGAATATAAAATAATCAATGACTTACACTTCGATGCATCGCGTGCGAAGGTTACGGGGTTTAAACAACAAAGTCAATCAGAAAAAAGGGCCATTTCAGGCGGACTGGGAGCGAGCCTGGATTGTCTTTGCCGCGGCCTCCAACGGCACTTCTTCCTGTTCCTTCGTGCGCATATTTCTGAGGAGAAGACACTCATGTGAGACTTCATCATCCCCTACAATTGCACTCCAAGCAGCCTGAAGACGGTCGGCTTGACGGAGGTGAGCCTTAAGGGAGGAAGCCCGGTAGTCTGTGTCGGCGCGGACCCCTAGTGCACGCAATTCGTGGAGGAGAACCAGCCCCGTGGAATTACCACGCCCGCCAAAGCCGGCCACATAGATCAATGCGGGAGGAACCGGAACCACGTCAGCGGCGAGCATCAATGAGACACGCTCGAGCCCCACCGCAAACCCAATAGCGGGAGTCTTTGGACCACCGAGCGCTTCCACCAACTCATCATAACGGCCGCCTGCCCCGACGGCATTCTGAGCGCCGAGATGCGGCGAGGTGATTTCAAACGTCGTCAGCGTGTAGTAATCGAGTCCGCGAACCAAGCGCGAATTGAGATGATAGGGGATGCCGATCGACGTAAGTCCCTGCAAGACACTCTCGAAGTGTTGCTTAGCTCCGGATGAAATGTGATCCGTCAGCTTCGGGGCGTCCTCCGTTGCGGCGCGGCACTCCGGGACTTTGCAATCCAACACCCGAAGAGGATTGCTATCCATGCGCCGCCGGCAGTTGGAGCAGAGACGAGCTTCCCGCTGCTTCAAAAATGCTAGGAGGAGGGACTTATACTTTGGCCGGTCCTCCGCATATCCCAGACTATTGACCTCCAATGTCAGGTTTGAAAGACCAAGCTCCGACAGAAAGCGCCACAGTAAGGCGATCACTTCCACATCGGCTCGCGGATCAACCGTCCCGAAAAATTCCACGCCGAATTGATGAAATTGGCGGAGGCGACCAGCCTGAGGCCGCTCATGGCGAAACATCGGGCCGAAATAGAAAAACTTTTGCGGGACCGGCTGTGCCGCCAGATTATGCTCGATGAACGCGCGGACTGTGCCTGCCGTACCTTCCGGCCTCAGGGTGAGCGACGTGCCGTCTCGATCGGGGAACGAATACATTTCCTTTTCGACGATGTCGGTCGTCGCTCCGATCGAACGAGCAAACAGTTCCGTCATCTCGAAAATGGGAATGCGGATTTCCTGATATCCATATACGGTCGCGATTCGTCGAGCCCCTTGCTCGATCACCTGCCAGCGCGCCATGTCGGCAGGCAAGATATCTTTCACGCCTTTGATGCCTCGGATCATGCGCGCCTTCCTCTGGAAACCGTCTAGAAACGCGGGGCGGGGGGCGAGTGGAAGAATCTCCTCTCACCTCGAATCTCCGACCTCTTGCCGTCGGCCCGCACTATAGCGGCGGGTCGAAATCCAAGTCAACGCGAGACAGTACTCCTTCTTGCGATGCCAAGAAGCGGGTTGTATAGTGCCACCCTGCATTGAATTCATTGTGCCCAGCGATGAACACAGCAGGCCCCACCAGACGAGTCATTGCGGTTGCGCCGATGCCGCCGGAGAAGTCGGCCTACGCCCTCGCTCGATATAGTCGTTCGCCGGATTCCATTGAAGACAGCATTCGGTGGGTTCACGGCCATTCATCGGAGAAGTTCTGGGAGCAATTCTATTTCGATTACGGCCACGCCTCCATCGCAGATCTCGGGCATATCATTCTGTGCTTCGAACACATTTCTGAACTCGCGGCGATTCGTCTTGAGGATGAGCCGCTGTGGGATGGGCAAGCGAAATCCAGCCGGTATCAAAACTTCGCGTCGAGTAGTTGGTTCATCCCGAACAGTATCCGCGGAACCGAAACGGAGGCCACCTACGAAGGGATTCTCCGAAGCCTCGCCGAAGTCTACCGGTTGCTCCATGATCCGCTCGCGCGGTTTCTCTCGGAACGCGAGTCCCGTCCCGAGAGCATGAAACCGAGCGACTATACCCGCACGATCGCAGCTCGAGCCTTTGACGTGACCCGCTACCTCCTCCCCCTGGCGGCCCGTACGAATGTCGGACAAGTGGTCAGCATTCGAACACTGGAGAAACAGATCTCGCGGCTCTTGTCGTCTCAGATGCCGGAACTGCAGACGATCGGAGAAGAACTCAAAGACGCCTGCGGGCGGCCACCCGTGAATCTCTGGGGTGAGCTGTCAGGCCTGTCGGCAGGCTTGGCCGAGCCTCTCGCTCCCACGCTGGCCCGTCATGCGAAAGCGAATCCGTACCATGCGGAAGTGTACGCAGAGCTGGCTCGGCATGCGCGGGAGGTGTTCAAAGCGAATGGATTGGATCTGCCGTCTTCCTGGAGCCACGAAGACCCTGTCGATTTGATCGAGCCTCACGCTCCGGTCGATGAATTGGTCGCCACGTTACTCTATCGAGTGGCACAGGCGCCCTATCGGAAAATTCTGGCGATGGTATGCCAGTGGACCGACAAGCAGAAGGAGAACATCATCGAAGTCGCGTTGCAGAAGCGCGGTCCCTATGACGAGCTGATCAAGGAATTTCGGTGCGGCTACGCGTTGGTCTTCGATGTGCTCATGGACATTGGAGGCTGGAGGGATATGCACCGGCATCGACGCTGTCAGCAAGTGCAGCAGAATTTTACGACCACGCACGGATACGAGGTTCCCCCTCTGTTGGTCGAGGCCGGTCTGGACCTCGATTACCGACAGGCGATGGACGCCGTCAAATCGGATATCGAACAGTTGCGTAAGACCAGCCAGGAAGCGGCCCTTTACGCCATCCCCTTCGGATTCAAAGTGCGGTGCCTCTTCAAAATGGATTATGCTGAGGCTGAATACATCGCCCGGTTGCGTTCCGGCGTCAAAGGCCATTGGTCTTACCGCACGGTGGCATGGCAGATGAAACAAGAAATCGCCAAGCAATATCCCTATCTCGGAGACAAAATCCAGGCGACCCCGCCGGATGTGGAAGACACCCTGACCCGATAATCGTTCGATCCCTCGATCTTGCTTGCGAACTATGGCCGACCCACTCACGTCGATTCAAATGGCTCTCCTCTCCGGCGATTGGGATGCGGCATCCCGCGAGGCGACCGCCTGCATTCATCGTTCGACGGGAGAGGCGGCGAACGACCCGCGCCCTTATTTTGCCCTCAATGTCGTGCACCTGATACGCGGCGAGTTTGTGGAAGCCTGGAAGACCCACGCGAAGTCGCTTCAGGACCCCTCCGATATCGAATTGGTGCGCGACTGGGTTCACACCATGCGGGCCGAGCATCAGGACAAGGCGAACGTCCACTTGCTGATGGGGATGTTCCTGGCGCAGGCCGGGCAATCCGAGCAATCGATTGAATGTTATCGAGAGGCTGTGAAGCGAGATCAGCAATCGGCCTATCCGCATTACTTCCTCGCCCAGATTCACGAGCGGGCCGATCGCCCGGAGATGGCGATTAAAGAGTATCGAGAAGCCGTCAAGCTCGATCCCCTGTATTGTCCTGCGAGGACCAATCTGGGCGTGGCCTACCAGGAGCAAGGGCGCCTGGAAATGGCCATTCCTCAGTATCGGGAAGTTCTCAAGCTCAATTCGAATGATCCGGTGGCGCATGCCAACCTAGCTTGCGCGCTTGCGGAGCAAGGAAAGGTGGAGGCGGCGCTGCAAGAGTACAAGGAAGCGTTGCGACTGAACCCACGAGATGCAGAAGTGCATTTTGCCGTGGGAGGATTGCATGAAGGCCGAGGCCGTGCCGACTTGGCGATGCAGGCCTACCGCGAGGCGCTCGAGGCGAATCAAGATTTTGCACCCGCCCACACCGCCATCGGATGGATGATCCTCAACAAGGGCCATCTGCAAGAAGCCATGGAGCACTTTAATCGGGCGTTGAAGTCCAACCCCGAAGATGCAAACGCCCATCTGGGAATCGGTCGGATCTATTCGGCTCGGGGCAAACATGCAACGGCCGCGGAAAACTATACCAAGGCCGTGAAGCTCGAGAAAGACCCACAAAAGAGAAACGCGATCATGAACCGGCTCTACAAAGAAGGCGGGACGTGGGATACGTAACGCGCAAGGCGCGAGTTGTGAGTTCGTAGTTTTGAGTTATGAGGTGAAAGGCAAGCGAGCAAACAGCGTTGGAGACAGAGTGCTTGCAGAGCGCGCACGAGTGAGTATTGGAAGAGTTGGTTCGGGTCACCTCCTATGTCGCACGCAGCTCGACCACGTAAAAGTGATCGTTAGATGCCCGCATTGCCTTTCGTCGCAAATCACGGGAATCGCAACTCGGGCCGATCAGCATTAATAAGATGAGATGAGCCGATCGGAAAGAATAAAGCGCCTCATCGCCGAGATCCCTGAGCTCTCAGAATACAGGCCACTTATTGATCGGATGGTCAGAGTTTTTCTCTTCCGCGAGACTATTGGAGAGCTCAAACTTCAGGACTGATCTCCGATCGTGTACTGGAAGACTTTGGCGACGTGCTGCGTCTCCATCATTGTTATTCTCGCGAACCCTTTTCCAAAGACAATTTCGAGTACGCTCTTGAAAACGTGTTAAGAACGGAGGGATTCGCTGCGACTCTTGCGCAGCGTGAACAGAGAGGCTATGACCTACGCATCAAAGGTGAAAACTTCTCTCTCAAGACCGAGGCTGCAAGAGCTATTCGTTTGGAAACGATCCATATTTCGATTCATGGAGCTCGGCGGAGGCAAGTGGGGAGATGACCCTGCTGACTTAATAGGCTTGCGATCACAGTTTCTTGCTGCGTGGACAGGAGTCCAGCGGCTTCTAATTCTTCGAGCACTAAGACAGGGAACCCCCGACTACTTTTACGAACTGGTGGAGGTTCCCAAAGCACTTCTTGAGAAAGTTGTTAATGGGCGATTCGAAATGATGAGTCAAAGCGGTCAATTTCCAAAGCCTGGTTATTGCAGCTATCGGGCCGAGCGTGCATGCAACTGCGGGTATCGATGCATGGCGAGGCTGCTCAAAAGGGCCGTCCGGCGAGGCCGCAGGCGAGAAAAACACCGGAGGCGTACCCTCTGGGGTACGTTGAGGATTTTTTCGAGCTGAGAACGAAGCCGGTGGCCTTTTTCAGCAGCCTCCTACAGGTCGCGGATGATGCCTTGCAAGACCGTAATCTGTGTGACCGGATCTCCGGCGCTTCGAAGTTCGGAGGAGATTTGCTGCTTGAGGTAGGAGGAGTAGCCGACCTTATCCAAGAGGAGATCGAGGAAGCGTTCCGGTGGCATGAGGCTGTGCCCTTTCAATTCCTCAATTGTGTCATCGCTGACTGGGACATAGCTGCTGCCCACGTGAAACACAACATTGTAATGCCGGCCCTTCCCTAGCCGCTCGAATCGTAGTCCCTTCATCCCAGCCTCCCGCCTACCAGCCGACGAAAGGCCCATTTTAGACAAAGGAGTATTGGAAGACAAGAGAGGAAAGTGGGGCCAGCTCAGTTAGCGCTTTCAGGCAGATGAATAGACGTCGCGACAGAGAGCCAGGGTGAGAGTCGTGCGCTTCACCGGCTTACGGCAAGGCCACGGTGCCCTCTTCGCAAAGGCGACGCGTCTCGCTCGGCGGGGTTGGACGATCGCGCCGACGAACGCTGGTTTCGACTCGACGCATCGGCACGCATCATTAACCGCTCCGCTGCTTCCCGAAGTACTCCTGCCGGCTGACGGCCACATCGGCCACGAACATGACGCCGGAGTGCCGTTCGAAGATCGGCCGCAGGCCAGCCAAGATCGGTTCGACTTTCTCTTCCGGCACCACCGTCATGATCATCTCCAAGCTCTCCTGCTCGCTGAACATGAAGTGGGCCTCGCGCACACCGTGGTGGCCTTTGCCGGACACGTTGCCGATGATGGTGTAACCGGTTGCGTTGACACGGTCTAGCAAATCCGTGACGAACGCCCGATGTTCTCCCGCGACAATCACGCGAATCTCTTTCATCGGATGCAATATCAAACCCATCAACAACACACTCCTTTCCCGACTCTTGTGAGATGTGAACGCTCGACACTCATGCCCGACTCTCCATAACGCTCCATTCCCCGTTCGGGCGATATCGATACCATACCCCGTCCTCCGGGTCGAGCGCGACGAGATGGACCCATTCGTTGTGATAATAATGCCGTAACAGCTCGTGTCGCTCGATCAGCTTCTCGATCCGTTCTCGCGGCGCCTCGATGATGGTGAGCAGCCGCATTGGTTCATGGTACGGCATGTCGCCGTCCATGACGGTTTGCCTGGCCAATCCGAGCCGGAGATCGCTCCAGGGTCCCGACATGATCCCGAGCCGTCCCACCACGTTGTGGTAGACCTTGCTTCCGCTGCCATACACCTCGTTGTCCACCGCGGAGAAATAGTGCTCCATGTTGATCCACTGGGCCACGACTTGCGGGGCGGTGAGCAGAACTTCGAGCAGGCGATTGCTCGGATCTTCGCGATAGTCGTAGGAATGGAGAAAGACTCGGCCCCCCAGGTCAAGTCCTTTGGTCAGCTCCCGCCGGCCGATTATGAACGCCGTATTGCTCGAGAGGCCCCACTCCGGACGGACCTGGCTCCAATCCGCGCTACGTCGTTTCACGTGTGCTTCAGCCTTTGGCTCCTCGAGGGTCCGGTGGACGTCGGGAAAGCGGGCGCAGCGTTCTTGGCTGGTCAGTGCCGAAGCTTTTTTGAGGTCTTCCTGAAGGCGTGCCAAGTCCGCACGATGCGTCGGCGGGACGTCTTCCAGGTCGAAGAGATGCACCGTGTCGGTCGTTGTGTCCATTTGGCCGGCGAGGAAATGGGTATCGGGAGCAATCTCGATCCCGTTTTTGGCCAGCCGTTCCCGCACTTTCTGATTGTTCGACATCATGGCGAGGACGCGGGCGTTGGGTTTGCCTTCATTGCCGCCGCACGCGCCGCAATCCAGGGCGGATTCGTAGGGATTGTTGTCCGATGTGCTGCCGTGGGCACAGAATAGGATGAGCCGCGCGAAGTTCCTCGTCAGCCCCATCATGCGCAAGGCCGTGTCGACCGTAAGCGCCTGCTCTTCAAGGGTGAAGCCGGTACGCGTGATCCGCTCCTTCTGACGGGAGGCCGAGCGAGCGTTGAGGTCGTAGTGGCGGCGCAACGTCTCGACAAGACCGTTCAGCATGTCTGTCGGGAGGCCTGCTTGATCGGCTGCCTCAGTCAACGACGGTTCCGGATCCCCCGGTCCGCTCAAAGCCCGCTGCCGCAAGGCCTCGACGAGCGCGGGCGTGATGCGCGAACTCCGTAACCCGGTCCCTTCCTGAAGCGCCTTTCTGACGAGAGCCTGCTGCTCGGCTGCCAGCATTTCCGCTGTCTCGGCCGGCGGCAGCTTGTCCACGGTGAGCGTCGTCGCGATGGAAGGGACGAACAGGCGGCTCAGCCACCCGGTCCAACGCCGATAGAGCGACGGCACCAACGTTTTCCCGAAGATGGGAAGACTGTAGAACCATCCCACCGATTCCACCATGACGTAGGGCGTCACGACGTTTTCTTTCAGATCGTGCAGCAGCGTGTGGCCGGCCCGGACCCATTTAGCGCGGGCCTGGTGCTTCGAGACCCGATGGTCCAGATAGCTCCGGGGAATCTCCCGCACTTCGTTCTTGGCGCGCATGATGACCGGGAACTGTTCGGTGTCATGTTCCCTGCCCCAAGCCCGATAGCGAATGAACGCAGCGAAGAAGCCAGCGAAGCCATAGGTCTCGTTGGGCCCGGTCGATTCGAGATGGCGGCGAAACGGCTCGGATCGCACGTCGATGCAATAGACCGACTGCGAATAGGGGCGTGGAGAAGCCGACGGACTCTCCCCAGTCGTCGGACGCTGAGACGAGGCTCTCATCTGGTTCAGCAGACGTTTCTGATAACCCGCTTCAAGCGCCTTGAGCCATACCGGTCCATGATCGGACTCAGGGAACCCTTCCATCCACTCGATGAGTTGCTTCAGATCGTCGGAAGCCGCGTCGGCGAGGACCAGGGGATTGATGCCGAACGATTCTGCCAACGCCAACAGTCTCTTGGCCATATCACGCCTGGCTGCCGCTTGCTGGCGTGGGACAACTTCCGTCTTGTACCGTTCGATCACATTGCTCCAGCCGTTTCGTTTTTGGTGACGTAATCGATCGACTTCTTCGGCGTACAGAGCCGGCAAGCGGCCGGCGACCCGCTGCCGTCTCAGATAATATTCTTCCGGAGAATTCCGCATGAAGGCGATGACGGCATCATAACGGCCCTCGATACCAAGCTCTTCACGGCACGCCTTCCCGACCAACTCACGGGCGTACCAGAGGCGAATGGCGAGGAATTTCAGAAGATCGGCTGGGTAGGTCTGCTGCCAAGGGTAGTCGCGCTCTTCCTCCCGCCACTTGATGAAACCGGCCCAGCCCGGCAGTGCGGTCAATTGCAGAGAGAGGTAATCCTGACGAAGATCCGCCGGAATACCGAGCGCGTCGAGACTGTCAAGGAGCGCGTCTTCCGGATGGTCCGGAAGCTGCGCAATCTTCCTGCGGCTGTCCGCGATCCCGCAAGGCGACCATTCATGGGAGGCGATCGCCTTCCAGGCACCATACAGACCCTTTTCCCTCTCCGGCATGGGCCAGGCCGCATGCGCTTCATCCAGGAAGGCCTCGCACCACTTGATCAATTGATCGTTGATCTGCTGGACAATCTCCGTGCCAAGCGTGTCGTCACACCAGTGCGAAAGGGTGATCCAGCGTCCCAGAGCCGCCTGATCGCTTTCCACAATGTTGCCGATCCGCTCGCGCAAGTCTCGCGTCCTGAGGACGCCGGTCAGCTTGGCCGCGAGTTGGTCGATGAGTTCTTTGGAAGGATCGGGGAGTTCGGCCTCGAGCGGCTCGACACCCGGGTCGCAGAGCCCCTCGGTCAGACAGGCGCGCAAGACCTCGCCATGCGTCAGCTTCTGCGATCCAATGAGCACCTGTGTGTCGCGCACGAGCGGTTTCAGCACCGCATTGAGATCCTCGAGTCTGATACGGCCGGATTTGAGGTAGGCCCGATATTGATGACTGGGGAGGTAGCCGTTGCCTCCCATGAACTGTTTGCCGCGCCGGACGGTCTCTTCAAACGGAAGGTACTCAAGGCTATGGAGCGGATTGTGGTGCACGAACGTCCGCATCGGCCAATACTGCGCGATGACTTCACCAGCGAGGTGAACGATCCCGCGCAGCTCCATGCGCCTGGTTTCGATGGCGGGCGACGTGACTATCGGTTCCATACGAGCGATCCCGTGACGGCATGAGCGGCCGACCCAGTCTGGTCGGGAGCGAAGAAGGTTGCCGGTGTCAGGCCCAACGCCAGCAGGACCAGCACGACGATCGACAGCGCAGCGAGTTCGGTGCGCAGCACGTCGGTATAGCGCAACTCGGGTCGCCGTAGACCGAAGAGCAGCCGTTGCACCATCTGCATGATGTACCAAGACGCGGCCAGCCACGCGAGGAGGATGATGACCAGGCCGGCCACTGATGGGAAGGGCGCAGTCAACAGCAATCCCATGAATCCGGCAAAGACGCCGAAGGGCGGCAAGCCCATCGCAGCCAGGGCGAGGAGCGAGAGCAGCACGGCATATTGGGGCATGCCAGACGCCAACCCGCTGACGGCCTGGGGATCCACGTCGTCACCGTATCGAGTGCGAACGACCTGCCACGCAACCAAGAGCCCGCTCGTGGCCAAGCCGACCGTCCCGACCAACAGCGCAGACCGGGGCGTCGCTGATCGTGTGGCAGCGGCGAACCACCACAGCATCGAAAAGAACGAAAGACTGGCGTAGGCCAACAACAAGCGCACACGGGTTTGGGCGAGCGCTTTGACGGCACCGTAGAAGGCGCCCACCAGGGCGAAGAGGCTCACAGTCCAGGCGACGACATCCGGGACCGTCGGCAGTACGGTCGCGAGCCCGTGGAGGCCGATGATCGGGAGCAAGAGCACGATGAACGACGGCAAGTTGCCCGGCAACCGCGTCAACGCTGTCAAGTGCCCGTCGTGGAAGGGCATCAGCGGCAAGAGGACCGCGGAGGCCACCACCAAGGCGACTGACGAAAGCGGAGCCGCGGCCACAAGCGACAGGACGGCGCAGATGGCACCGAGCGCGTACGTTCCAATGCCCCACCAGGACATGGGCCAGAGGACGCTGTGGTGGCGATAAAGCAAAACACCGACCAGAGAGAATAACAACATCGAGGCCACAGCTGAAACCTGAAGTTGGTTCATCACCACGCAGAGGCCGAGTCCGAGAAAGACCAAGGTCATGATCCATGAGAGCCGGTGGCCGGCATGAGGCGGCTGTGCCAACATGGAAATCATCGCGGTCAGCGGGAGGAGATAGAGCGGCAAAAGGCCTTCAGGGGGAATCACGAGCTGGCCGGAAAATATCACGATCGATCCAAGGCTGACGACGGACCAGACGACGGAGGAGAGTTTCAGCCGAGCCGGATTCGACCAGAACAGGAAACTGGCCAGAGCCCCCAGTAAGGGAAGGCCGGACAGCCACCAGGTGATGAGCGCGCCGTCCTTCATCGCAACCAGCCTTGTTCGCGTTTGTCGAGCTGATGGACCAGCCGCATGATGCCGTTCCCCAGCACCTCGTACATCTCGTCGGCGTAGAGTCGATTCATGAACGGCAAGTACAGGCGTATCCGCAATCCTTCAATCCAGGCCGGCATGCGCACGGTCCGGCCGTGGGCGACCAGGTAGAGATAGGTCCAACCGGCGATGGTGAGGGTCGTGGCCAGAAGGATGATGAGATCGAACATCCAGTTGGGCAGATCCGCCGCCTTGAAATACGACGTCACTTCATCCGGGTTCGGATAGAGAAACGCGGTGAAGGATTCGGCGGCGCCCAGATAGACGAACACGATGAACAACAGTGTCGTGAGCATCGCAGCCGAGACTTTCCAGGACGCGACCTGGCGCAAGCGCGTGAGGGTCAGGATGGCTTGCGATGACGTAATCCAGATAAAGAACAGGAAAATGACCGTCCCCTGGGATTCGAGCAACGGAATGTGCAGGACCCCGTGCGTGCCCAATAGAATCAACAGGGGAATCAGGAGCGTGGTCACGAATCCGGTAAACCAGGTCAGCCGGGACAATCCCTCTTCGTCAGCCTGATGGTCGACGTGGGGAAAATGCGGTTCCTGCCTGGCCTTGTGAATGACATTGCCGCAATTCAAGAACACGGTCGCTTTGAAGAGCCCGTGCGCGATCAGATGGAACACGGCGAGCGAAAACGCTCCCAAGCCGCATTCCATGATCATGTAGCCCATCTGGCCGATCGTGGAGAACCCGAGCGTCTTTTTGATGTCATTCTGCGCCAACATCATGCTGGCGCCCAAGATGGCCGTCATCGTTCCGACGACGAAGGCGACATGCAGCGTCGTGGAGCTCAGCCCGAAGAGCGGGGCTAATCGATTGATCAAGAACCCGCCGGCATTGATAATCCCCGCGTGCAGCAACGCATGCACCGGCGTCGGGGCGAAGAGCGATCCCGGCAGCCAGAGATGGATCGGGAACTGTGCCGACTTCCCCATCGCGCCGACAAAGAAGAGCAACGTGACTGCCGTGGCCCCGCTGATTTCCATCCCAGGCCACAGCGACAGGGCGATCGGGGTCTGTGCGGCCCGCACAAAGAGCTCCTGGAACTCGAGCGTGCCGTAGAGTTGATAGGTGAGCGCAATCCCGGCGAGAAACGCCGTATCGGCGATCCGCAACAGCGTAAAGGTCTTGAATGCGCCTGCCAGGGTGCCGGCATGGCCGTGATTGTGCGCGAGGACATAGAGCAGATAGCTGAGGACCTGCCAGAAGAGGAACAGCATCATCAGATTGGAGCTGGACACCATGCAGATCAGCACGAAGTCCGTCAGGCAAATCATCGCCAAGTAACGCCGCGCGTGACGATCCTGATACATGTAGCCGACTGAGTAGTTGTAGATGATGACGCTGATGCCGGCGATCAACGTCATCATGATGGCGCTCAGCCGGTCGACATAGAACCCGATCGGGATAGCGAAGGAGGCGACCGAGGACAGATTGTAGAACCGAATCTCAATCGGACCGTTGCTCGCGACCTGATAGAGCGTTCCAACGGCCCCCAGGCAGGCCATTCCCACGGGAAAGGCAGCCATCTTGGCGCGGGCATGTCGTGTGCGGTCGGAGCCGACCAGCACGATGGCGGCCGCGACGAGCAGGAACAGAGGCACGAGCAGCACAAGCGTCACGCACACCTCATCGCTTTTACAGCACAATCCCGGATCCTGTCATGCCTTTGGGGTAACCATTAATACGACCCCTAATCCCTCGTCAAACGCGTCGCTCACGACAGTCGTTCCTCTGCGCGACTCTCGAACCGTTGAAGCGCGAACTGCTGAACGAGGTCCACCCGGTGGAAGCACTCATCCACATACAGACGATTCAGGAAGAGCACATACAATCGAATCCGAATGGTGTTGATCCAGGCCGGTACCGGCAGTGACCGCCCGTGCGCCCTCAGGTAGACATAGCACCAGCCGATGATGGTCGTAAGGGTCGCCGCTCCGATCATCATGTCGAAGAGCCGGCCGGGCAACTCGGCTGCCTTGAAGTACGATTCCACTTCATTCGGGTCGGGATACAGAAACGCGGTAAACGACTCCACCGCAACCAGATACACAAACACGACGAACAAGAGCGTCAGCAACATGGTAGCCGAGACCTTCCACGATTCGATCTGACGCAAGCGCGTCAAGGTCAAGATGGCCTGTGACGAGGTGATCCAAATAAAGAACAAAAAGATCACAGTACCTTGCGATTCCAAGAGCGGCATCTGTAATGCGCCGTGCGTGAGCAACAAAATGAACAGGGGAATCAGCAACGTCGTGACGAACCCCGTCAACCAGGTCAAATTCGAGTAGCCTTCCTCCTCGGTCTCATGTGTGGGATGGGGAAAATGCGGCTCCAGGCGGGCCCGGCCGATGACGTTGCCGCAATTCAAGAACACGGTTGCTTTGAAGAGCCCGTGCGCGATCAGATGGAACACGGCGAGCGCGAAGGCGCCGAGGCCGCACTCCATGATCATGTAACCCATCTGGCCGATCGTCGAAAAGCCGAGCATGTTCTTGATGTCGTTCTGCGCCAGCATGATGGAAGCGCCGAGGGCCGCGGTGAGGGTGCCGACAATGAAGGCGACATGCAGCGTCGTGGAGCTCAGCCCGAAGAGCGGGGCCAGACGGTTGATCAAGAACCCCCCGGCGTTGATGATGCCAGCGTGCAACAGCGCCGTGACGGGTGTCGGAGCATAGAGATAGCGCGGCAGCCAGATGTGGAAGGGAAACTGCGCGGACTTGCTCATACCCCCGATGAACAGCAGCAGCGTGACCGCCGTCGCACCGCTCAATTCCACGCCGGGCCAGACCGAGACCGTCGATGCCGACGACGCCACCGCGGCGAACAAATCGGGAAATTCCAACGTGCCGAAGAGCGAATAGGCCAACACAGTGCCTGCGAGAAAGGCGACGTCCCCGAACCGCAAGATGGTAAAGGTGCGAAAGGCGGCTGCCAGGGTCCCAGCATGGGCGTGGTTGTGGATCAGAATATAGAGCAAGTAACTCAGGATCTGCCAGAAGAGAAACAGCATCAGGAGGTTGGCGCTCGACACCATGCAGAGAAGGACGAAGACGGCGAC